>JAUXFG010000023.1 GCA_030620115.1 Candidatus Fermentibacterota bacterium | reverse complement strand
GAGCGACTGCAAGGAGCGAAGAATCTTTCCTTTCTTCTCGTTCCGTCATCTGCACGCTGCACGCTGAACGCTGTCTCCTTCCTTGCTTCATCATCTCAACGCTGCACGCTCTCTTCTCCCCATCCCCTCATTCCCGCAATTCCCCATTCCCCCATTCCATCTCTGGAGGGACGTCCGCCAGCTGGCGGATTGAATGTTTCCGCCAGTCGGCGGATTGGACGTTTGGACAATGCGAATCCGATTTTCTCCTTCATGTCTCGCCCTGTCAGGGCTGAGGGTATTTTGTTTCCGTGTCCCAGGGTTACGCCCTATCGGGCTTGCCCTGGGCTGGTATGTCAAGCCCCTTCGGGGCACACTGGCAGGACATTTCCAGAACATCAAAGCGTTGGGTTTCGCCTCGAATTTCCCCCGGTGTTAAGTGTGTCCGAGTGTCAGCTTTTGCAAGGGGGATTCTTCCGACATCCCCGGGATCTATTGAGAAGCTACGGATCCTCTCAACCCACATATTTCACGAATCGATCTATGTTCTAACTGCGAGGCCTCAGACCCGCCTCTTCATAGTATCTCACGGCCCCGGGATGAATGGGCGCAGAGAGGCCTTCCAGCATCGCTTCCCTCGTGAGGAATTCATAGGCGGGGTGAACCCTCGTAAATTGCTTCAGATTTTCGAATACTTCGCGCGTGAGTGCGTAGACGACGTTGTCAGGTGTCGTCGAGGAAGTGACCAGCGTCGCCTTTACGCCAAACGTGACTATGTCTTCCTCATTATCGGCTCGGGAGTAATTCTTGATGGGAACTTTCGCACGTGTGTAGTAGGGATGCGCCTCGAGCAATGAATCAATGCCTGCACCTTGAATGGGTATGAAGCGTACTCTTCTTCGACCCGATACCGCCTCTTTCAGATTCCCGCTGGGATGTCCGATGGTATAGAAGAAGGCATCAATCCTTCCATCCTGCAGCAGGGTCGGCGCCGCATCAGCCTTGACCCCCTCCACATGGAGTTCGGCGCGCCATTCGATGCCCGAAGCCTCAAGTGCATCAATGGCGTTCTGTCGTTGGCCGGAGCCTGGATTGCCGATATTCACCCGTTTGCCCCTGAGGTCCATTATTGTCCGTATGCCCGCATCTGAAGCAGCCATGAGAACCACTGTTTCTGAGTGGATGCTGAACACCGCGCGAAGGTTCTCGGCAGGCCCGCTCTCACGCCACTCCGCCAATCCCTTCCACGCTTGATACTGGCGATCGGATTGAGCGATGCCGAAATCCAAATCTCCCGACAGAAGTGCATTGATATTGAATACGGAACCCCCGGTCGATTCGATGGTGCACTTTATGCCATATTGCTCGGATTGCTCATTGACGAGCCTTGCAATCTCTCCGCCGGTCGGGTAGTAGATGCCTGTGACTCCCCCCGTGCCGATGGTAATCAGGGTTGTCGCAGTCTTCTGGCATCCGGTTACGGCAATCAGGCCAATGAGCAGACCCAATGACAGGATGATCATAATGTGTTTCAACGTAATTCCCCTCCCTATCCCGGATTTCTCACCAGCCTTCTATTCCAACGGCGGATATGGCATCACCTGCTTCGTTATGCTCTGTCGGTCGCCCTCGGTGTATCGCAGAGGATACGCCTTCGACCGACCTCGGTCACAAGCCTTGCGGGCAATGCCATCTCAGCCATTTCACGACGAAGGCCGGTGAGAAGTCCGGGCTAAAGGTAACCCTGCCAAAATACTCGTGCTTGGCCATAGTATGGCCCCGGGACCATATGTCAACGCACATGAGTTCGGAATAGCCCTGTCAGGGTCGCTTTTTCGTCGGCAATGGGCAATCCCGTGGCCATCCAACTCGCCAGGCGCCCGCTTGACCGGCCAAAATCGTTCGGCTTACTTCAGTGTTTGCATTCATTTCGGAACTGGACACATCAAGGAATTACTCTATTGAAGATAGTGCTGATCAACCCGCTTTGGGCGAAAGACCGGAAACTGCGTGGGCCGGTCTACAACCGCATCTGGCCCCCGCTCTCGTTGGCTACGGCCGCGGCGATGATGAGGGAACGGGGTCTAGAGGTACGCATTATAGATGCCAATGCCCTAGGTATTGAGGGTAACGATCTCTCGCGGCTCGCCGCGGGAGCGGACATTGCCTTCATCACGAGCTCAACCCTTGATAAGTGGGTTTGCCCCAATACCGAGATCGACCCCTTTCTTGACGCTGTTTCCTCTGTGAAGAAGGTGGTTGATCACGTGGTGGTGGTTGGTGTGCATGGCAGTGTCCGCCCACGTCACATGCTCTCCGCCACGGATGCGTATGCAGTAGTTATTGGCGAACCCGAGGGCACCATGCTGGAGCTGGCGATCGGGGCGCCTCGAGAAATTACGCCAGGCCTTGCTTTTCTCGATCACGATGGCCTCACCACTACGGCGCCGCGGCCTCTGCTTGATCTCACGACACTTCCGCCACCAGCCATGGATCTCCTGCCACTCCCGCAATACCGCTACGAGATTCTCGGCAACCGCCTCATGATTCTTGAGGCGACCCGTGGATGCCCTCATTCCTGCACATTCTGTCTGAGAGCCATGTATGGAGGAAAAGCTTGCCGCAAGAAGCGCCCCGATCAGATCTGTGCCGAGATTCGTGACGCCGTGCTCACCCATAACGTGGAGAGCATATACTTCATGGATATCGAGTTCACTATTGACAAGCACATGGCGCTTGCGGTGTGTGACTGCGTGGAGAATTTGGGCAGAGAACTGCGGTGGTGCTGCCAGACGCGAGCCGATAGCCTCGACGACGAGCTCGTCGGTCGAATGAGAGCAACGGGCTGCACTTTGGTCCATTTCGGTGTGGAATCGGGAAGCGATCGAATACTCCGGAGTATCGGGAAGGGAGAAGATACTGCAGAGATCCTCAAAGGGGTTCGTCTGGTCCAGGATGCGGGCATGGAGACCGCGTGCTTCTTTATGTTCGGTTTTCCGGGGGAGACGCAGGAAGACATGAAGCAAACGATTCGCTTTTCGAAGAGGCTTTCGCCGACATATGCGTCTTTCCATGTGATGGAACCCTATCCAGGCACCCCTGTGGCCAAGCAAGTTCAGGATTCGATAGGGAGCGATTTCTTTCCTATCGACTACCAGCATGCAGATATCGATCTCCGGGCCATGCAGAGAAAGGCTCTGGTTCAATTCTACCTGCGCCCCACCTATGTGATTCGAAGGCTGGCGCGAGGCGGATGGGGAATGCTCTGGCAACAGATGAGGATCTTCGCCGATTACCTTCGCTGATATGGGAGTCGAAGATGCCTGCTTCACCGCCCGACGGAATCCGCTGGCGGAGGAGAAGGTCAGCCATGACCTCGAGCAAGTGGCGGAGAGGATCCAGCAAGCCCTCCCTTCATTCCTGAGCGTCGCCGTCATCGGTGCGTTCGGCCGCGGCGAGGGGGCGGTGGTCGAAACCCCTGACGGTTTTCGCCCCTGGAATGACTATGATATCCTGGTGGTAACCGAGACCAGGGAAGGCTGGGAAAAGCTCGGTGAGCTCTCCCGGAGCATGGCAAAGGATCTGGCCTTGCCTGCCATTGATATCCTGCCTTTCACGCCGGAGGATCTCGTCCGCAAGGCGGACACCATGCTTGTCTACGACGCCTGTCACGGCAACGTCGTCCTGAAAGGTGACACTGGCGTATTCTCTCGACTTCCCGCCCGCAGGATTCGTTTTGAAGAAATCCGCATACTTCTTTTGAATAGGATGGTATGCCTTCTCGAAAGCCCCCCACGATCCTTGACCGGCGAAGAACCGGACCTCCTGCTTCATCCAGCTCAGGTGAGCAAGGCGCTTTTTGCCGTTGTTGATGCGACTCTTGTACAGGAGAGGATGTATGTGACCCGCTATCGAGACAAGGCGGCCAGATTCCAATCAATAGATGGTCCTTCCGAGGAGCTCAAGGCCGCCGTTGCCAAGGCCCTTTCCTTCAGGCTTTCTCCCGCGCCTCAATCGTGGGATGAGCGACTATGGTTCCTGGCTCGTAACTTCCTCATCCAGCATGTGGCGAAGGTGCTCGGAATCGCCTCCAATGGAGATGCCACACACGTGGCTCACGCCCACTGGAAGCATCGATTCCCTCCTGCCATTTCTCTGGTGAAAGCGCTGATCAGAGGGCGGAGACCCAAGAGCCCGTGTCGTGCCGTCGAATGCGCGGAACTTCTTATCCTTGCTGCTGCGTCACCTGAACCGAATGGAATCGATACCGCGCTCCTTGCCCGGGCCCGGGCATTCCTACGAAAGGTCAAAGACGATCCGACTGATGGAGATTGGGCCCAGATGAGTGCCCAGGCGGTTGCTTTGTGGTTTGAGCTGTGCCATGGCTAACCCACACCACGGTGGACGAGGGATTCCACTGAATCGTGAAGGTGGCGAGGGACATCTCCTGATGGTCCTGATCGATGCGTTGCGTCACGACCAGGTCACTCCGGAGAGAACGCCCTTCCTCTGGCACATGAGTCAGCGGGGCACACGTCTTGCCACCCAGGAGGTTTTCGCCGGTCAGCTACGGCCGGCATTCTTCGCCGGGCTGTATCCCAACCAATCGGGTGTGGGGCATCTCTTCTGCTACGATCCAGAGAATTCGCCTTTCAGAGGGGCCGAGTTGGTGCCGCCCTTGCTCGAAAGATCGCGTAGACTCTCCTGGCGAATACGCCGGCGGATAGCTGAGACCGCAAAGAAGCGTGAGATCAAGCGGGGCCATAGGGGGAGTGCATCATACTGCTATCTCGCAGAAATCCCCACAAGGCTACTGCCGTATTTTGCGTTTTCTGAAACGCCGCTTCCATGGGAGCAGAACTGCTTTCCCCGTCCGGGTCTCCTTCAAATCCTCACCCATCAGTCCATCCCATGGCTCCATCTCGGCTACCCGGTAGTGGATCAACGGACCGCACCACTCACCGAGGCGGTGCTCACACGCATGAGACCAGCGCACAGGTTCCTGTTTTTTCATTACGCGGAGCTGGACTGGGCGGGCCACACTCACGGACCCTCAAGTCCGCAAGCGTATGATGCTCTGGCGAGAATCGATGGGGATCTTGAGCTGATCTGGGACAAGGCTTCTTCTCTCTTCGCGAAACCACGGCTATTGGCCTTTGGCGACCATGGCATGGTGGAAGTTACTAAATCCGTGGATGTGGAATCGGCCCTCCTCGGGCTTTCAGCGAAGCAGGGGAGCGACTACTGTGTTTTCCTGGACTCCACCGTCGCCAGATTCTGGTTCCATCAACAACATGCCGAGCAAGAGATCCTGGCCCGGTTCGCGCAGCTTCCCGGCGGCCGGTGGCTCTCCATGGAGGAAATGAAAGAACTCCATGTGGCGGGCGGTCTTCGAGAGAATGGGGAAGCTTTCTGGCTCGTGGATCCGGGGACGGTTATTTTGCCATGCTACTTCCAACGAACCCATAAGCCCGCGGGCATGCATGGCTATCACCCTTCGGTTCGAGACAATTGGGGAGCCGTGGTGTCTTCGGAGGATCTCCACCGGACAGACCAGGTTATCTCCCTCACCGAGATCTTCTCCATTGCACTTGATCTGTTGGGTTTGGACGATTTGCCGCCTACTGACATGAAAAAAACATGACACCGTTTATCGGCGGAGACCTGCTCACGCTTGCCAAACTGACCATTGCCGGTTCAGTGCTTTGGGTGTTACCCTGGATGAGGCCGGCGGCCTGGCTATTTCCTGAGATTTCCGGAGCCGGGAGACTCTCGGTGGCCTTCCTTCTTGGTGTGGTGGTCAACGTCCTCAGCAGCTACTTCCTGGCCCTTTCCGGCCTCTATTCTCCCTTCACGGGGTTGGTGCACCTGATCCTTGCTGCAGTGGTTTGGGTGATTGCACAGAGAGTATCCACGGGCAGGATCCTGTCTTGGAATCCCGGCCAGTGGAATTGGTTCCTTCTTGCGGCCATTCTCTGTGCCCTTCTCCTCCGACTTCCCGATTCCTTGCGCCATTCGTCTCTTGGAGGGAACGATCCCTGGGGTCATCTTGTGTTGACCAAGGCCTTAGCCAAGGGTGACATGATTGCCGGGTTTCACTTCTTCAGCTACTACCCGCGAGGCTACCATTTCCTCGTTCTTACATGGGGCAGGCTCTCAGGGGTTTCTCCTTATGAGATCATGCGCCTGGCTGCGCCGCTCGTGTCAATCATCGCATTGCTGGGGACCTATGCCCTCGTCCGACGGGCCTCGTCACACTTCGGCGGTCTCGTTGCGGCGTTCGTGTACGCGGTTCCTCCCTATCGTCATCTCGTGCTCCCTGCGCTCCAGACCACCCTGGAACCTGACAGATTCTCTTTCGCTCTTTTTCCTGCGCTCCTTCTTCTTGTCAACGCCATTCTGGAGCGAGAAACCACCTGGCGTGCGGCGCTCCTCCTTGTCGCAGGATTCGTGCTGTTTTTCATTCACCCATTGTCAATGCAGTTTCTCTTCGTATGGGTAGTCTTGGCCGCCGCCGCCGCCCTCCGCGCCAAGAGGGCTTGGTCGTCTATCAGTGCGGTACTCGGCCCCGCCATCCTTGTCCCGCTCTCCGGATTGGTGTACTACCGGATTATGCACAAGGCATACGGACTGACGATCATGGGCCATATCTCACCCGCCTCGAAGCTGGACATCGGCGGCTACGGCCTTGACTTGCGGCGGCTCCTTCTGGGGACTGGATGGTATGCTCAGCCTATGGATCTGGCAGCGCTCCTGATACTCGTTTTTTTGGGCATCATGGCTTGGCGACAGAGAAATCTCGTATCATTGCTGCTCTCGTTTCTATTGCTGCACATACTCTATGCCTCCCTGCGCGACGCCTTGTACATCGGCGATTTTGGTCACGTACCGCCATACTATGCAATGGCCTTTGCGTGGGCAACGGGATCCCTGCTCGGACAACCCGCCTTCTCTCGAGTACGGTGGGGACTCCCTCTGGGGCTCTTCCTCGCGCTTTTGGCTCGCTGGATCTTCTTCGGATATGCCCTCGATCTCGCCGCCATGGTGCTTGCCGCCGCAGTGGGTCTTTTTGCCGCAACGGAGCTCGTGCTGCCCCGCCTCAGAGGCAACTTTGGTCCACTGGCAGTGGGGCTGGCATTCCTGGCGCTGCGTCCGATGCCCGTCACCTATGCCCGGCTGGGCTACCCCGAGGCAGTGGAATGGGCCTTGAGCCTCCCGCCTCAGCCGCGGGGTATCGTATACTCGTTGGGCCTCATATCCAAATTGCCTGACGGAACGCCATTCCCTACGCAGGATCCTGTCAAGGCCATCGTATGGCCCGATCATGTCGGTGCCCCGTTCTCCTCCCTCCTGGCGCTCCCGCCCGACCATTGCTGGCCAGAAAATCACCCGGTCTATCTTTTTATGGAGACCAAGCCGTATCGGTGGAGTTTCCCTTATTTTGCCAAAGAGGAACGCGACGCCATACTTACACGAACAAGAAGCTGGCTGCGCACGCGGCGAGCAATGGGTGCGCCTGTTCGAGAGGCGGCCTCTACCGATCGGATGGAATTGCTGGAACTACACTCACGGGAAGATAGATGCTCAGACTCTCGGTCATAATTCCTACAAGAGACAGGGCGGTGCTTCTCCGGCGAACGCTGGAGTTCTTGGCGCCGCAGTGTCTCGAGCTTGGAGAAGTCGAGCTCATCGTGGTGGACGACGGATCTACTGATGCTACTCCCCGGGTGGTGACCCAGTGGTCTGACAACACGGACTGCCGGGTCCAACTTCTGGAGCAGCAGGCGCGGGGACCCGCTGCAGCCAGGAACCGAGGGCTCGCCGCCGCCACCGGAGAAGTAACCCTCTTTCTTGGTGACGATCTTTTTGCCGCACCTGGAATGCTCGAGGCACATATTGATCACCACGAGGCCTATCCCGGCCTGGAGATCGCCGTCCTGGGCAGGGTCACCTGGAGCCCTGAACTGAAGGTGACCCCGCTCATGCGATGGCTGGAGCATGGCGGTCCCCAGTTCTGCTATCATAGGATCGATGATCCGATGCACGTGCCCCCAACATTCTTTTGGACCGCCAACCTATCCGTAAAAACCAAGTTCCTGAGATCCGAGGGCGGTTTCTCCGAAGAGTTCCCGGATGCAGCATTCGAAGATGTGGAGCTTGGAGTAAGGTTGAGCAGGAAAGGTCTGGAGCTTCACTACGAGCCCCGTGCATTGGGGCATCACTGCCATCCGGTGGGTTTTCGCTCGAGTCTTGCGAGGATGGAACGTCTGGCTAAGGGAGCTTTGATCGCGCGAAAGACAATGCCGGAGCTCATTTCCTTAGAGGGGGATACACCTCTCAAGCGTCTCCGACGAAAGCTTCTCTTGAATCGTATGATGCTGTTCTTGATGCGATCCGTCTATCCGCTGGCAGCTTCTCTGCCGGCCTTTCGCCAGCATTACTTCGCATTTGCCCACGACATGACCTATCGTGCGGCGCTCCGCAGAGCCTTGGATAACTAATGCTCTCGGTAATCACTGTTTCGTTCCGGTCAAAGGCCCACCTCCGACAATGCCTTCAGTCTATCCGCGATGCATCTCCTCTCAACGGGGATTATGAGCACATTGTAGTCGACAATGATTCCCATGATGGAACCGTGGAAATGATCTCAAGTTCTTTTCCTGAGGTGATGCTTTTCCGAAATGAGCAGAACGTTGGTTTCGCCAAGGCGGTGAACCAGGGTATGGAAGCAGCGCGGGGAGATATGCTCCTCCTGCTCAACCCCGACTGCCTTGTCCCATCCGGCGCCATCGAAGAGCTAAAGGAACTTCTCGATACGCGGCCGGAAGTTGCGGCAGCCAGCCCGATGCTTGTGACTCCACAAGGGGATCCCCAGATCTCCTATGCACGCTTTCCGCGCCTCGTCCCACATCTGTTGGGGCTCTCCCCATTGGGCTGGCTACTCCCCAGGAGACTCAAGGACATCGGCTTCAGTGGCATCCCTCAGAGGCAGGGCCGCGGCCAACCGACCCCGGTGGATGCCCCTGCGGGCTCCTGCCTTCTGGTGAGGCGAGCCGCATACGAATCCGTGGGGGGCATGGATGAGGATTTCTTCACCTACTATGAGGACATTGACTGGGCATATCGTATGGCTAAGGCCGGCTGGGAGCGCTACTATGTGCCCGGCGTTCGGATCATCCACGACATGGGCGCCACGTGGGGGGAATTGCCGGAAGGTGTTCAACTTTTTCGCTCCTATGAGGGGAAGTATCGCTATTTCGAGAAACGACACGGGCGCCTTGGCGGAAATCTCGTCCGGTGGACCACGGTGTGTTGCGCCAGGCTGAACATTCTCATCGCTCGCATTTTGTTGGCGTTGCGAGTGGGAGGGCCTTCGTGGCGCAGGAAGCTCGATTTCAATACACTTCTGTTAGACGTCCACAAGAACCAGTTCAAGTCCGGGATATGATTCCATGACTCGGGTCTCTCGTTTCCTTCGGATGGCCACACGATCCGGCCTTGGATTCACCGCGAATCATATTCTCTCCGCACTGGCAGTCCGTCTCAGGCCGAGCCGGCTCACCTCCTGGCCGCGCTTCATCCAGATCGAGGTCACCAGCAGATGCAACATGGCCTGCGTGCAGTGCTCTCGATCCACCTTAGGCGCGCCCTCGTCGCAAGGACATATGAGTCTTGCGCTTTTTGAGCAGATTCTCGGTCAGTTCAAGCACTACCAGTATCTCACCCTCCACGGTCTGGGCGAGCCACTCCTCAACCCGCATCTGGAGGAGATGATCAGAGTCGCGAGCCGCCGATCTCGTGACGTGAGGATCGGCTTCAATACCAATGGGTTGCTTCTCAAGCCGGAGCGTGTGGCGGCGCTGGCCCGAGCCGGCCTCCATGAGATAGGCGTCAGTCTGGATGCCGCAACAGAGGAGACGTTCAGAAAGATCAGAGGTCCACACGATTTCCAGCAGGTAAAAGAACAGATCCGCGCCATTGTATCGCTGAACGGACCTCGCCCGGATGTGGGCATCGCCATGGTAGTCATGCAGCCGAATGTCGGTGAGCTCACCTCATTCGTTGAGATGGGGGCGGATCTCGGCGTACAGAGCGTGAGCCTCTGTGATCTCAGCCACCGGTGGAGGCCCACTGATGGAGACGATCCCATGGCAGTCCAAGATCTCGAGACTGCATGGAGGGAAACGGCGCGAGCAGAGGCCCGGGCTGCTGAGCTGGAACTCCCTTTCGTGTACACGAAGCTCGACGACGTGCTCTGGCCCGGCGTCTTCGTTCCATGCTTTTATCTATGGGACTATCCCTACGTAACCTGGGATGGAAAACTCACGCCATGCTGTGCGCTTCCGTACGCGGAAACCTTCTCCTTCGGCGATCTGAAGAGGACACCTTTTCGGGAGCTGTGGAACAGCCGGGAGTATCGGCAGATGCGTGCCGATTTGCGGCGCGGTCATATACCCAAGGTGTGCGAAGGTTGTCACCACGCCGAGGATCCAGCCCTGGGGCATGTATGCACCTGCAAGCGCGATCCGGAAGCAGAAAAGCAGGAGGATCCGTGATATGGTCGATCTTCCCCAAACTTCGATGTTCGATGTTGGATGTTCGATGTTTTCCTTTTCCCCTCCACGATCCTTCCCCTTCCTCATCCCAAAGACCTCGTCGGGAGCTTCGTCGGGAGCCTCGTCGAGTTCCCCCAACTTCGTCTCGAACTTTGTCCCGAACTTCCCTTTCCTCCTCCCGAGCCTCATCGAGCCAAGTTTCTTCCATGAATGCTCCCGCTCGGCGATCTTGTCACGAGAGTTGGTGAGAAGTGCGGGCTAATAGGATTCTCCTGATCTATCCGGGGAGCAACCTCAGGAACAGGGGTGAGGAACTCTCATCCGATCCTGGCCGCAGTCTCCCTATGGGCCTCCTTTGCCTTGCGGCTTCACTGGAGCAGGCGGGATTCGAAGTGGTGATCCATGATGCCAGAGCAGTGTCCAAGGCAGAGACGGAGCGTACAATCGTGGGGATGCTGGAGGGCCCTCTCCTTTTCGTAGGAATCTCCGCCATGACGGTCCAGCTTGGTCATGGCCTGGCCCTTGTGGAAACAATCCGCGAAAGGGCTCCAGACATACCGGTGATCTGGGGGGGCGCACACGCCAGTCTATTCCCGAAGAGCACGGCGGCCGACCCCGCAGCGGACTACGTGCTCAGGGCCGAGGCTGATCAGTCCGCCATCGTTCTGGCCAATGCCCTCCGTGAGAATGTGGTGGATGCTTCGAACATCGCCGGGCTCTACCACGCCCATGGCCCTCACATAACGGATGTCACGGGAAGCGATTGCCCACTTCCCGACGTCTCCGAGCTGCCATCTCCCGCATACCATCTGCTGGACCTTGAACGCTATCACCCACGGCGCCTGCCCGATGGAAGAGTGGTGCGGGGGCTCGATGTCCTGACGAGCAGAGGCTGCCCCTATCGGTGTGCGTTCTGCCCCAACGAGCTTCTTTTGGGGAGACGGTGGCGGAAGCGGCCTGTTGACCAGGTCCTGGCGGAACTCGACCTTCTGTTGTTTGACGGACGGGTGAATCACATCTGGTTCATGGATGATCTGTTCATCGGCGACAAGAAGCGGGTCGTCGAGATCTTGGACCACATGCACCAGCGATATCCCCAAGTCTTGTGGGAAGCCAATGTGCGGCCCGATATGTTCAAAGAGGGCATGGTCGATGGCCCCTTCCTGAGCTATCTGAAGGAAACCGGGTGTGCGAGCCTACGCATGGGGGCCGAAAGCGGCAACAATGATGTCCTTGTCTTGCTCAAGAAGGACATTACTGTGGAGCAGACTGTGCATGCAGTGGCCGCATGTGACGATGCCGGTATCGCCCCGGTCTGCTTCTTCATGATGGGCATCCCTGGGGAAACACAGGCGCAGATATTCGACACGCTCCAGCTCATGAGCCATCTCAAGCGCCGCTTCAGGAGTGCGGTGGTGTGCGGGCCAGGTTTGTTCAGGCCATATCCTGGCGGAGAGCTCTACACCATCTCTCTGGAACAGGGCCTTCGAGAACCCGCCACGCTTGCCGAATGGGCACGTGAGCTTGGCGGCCAGGGCTTCCTTTCGTCCACGCGGCTTCCATGGATCGAGAATCCAACTCTCCTGGAAGATCTCCTTTTCTATATGTTTTACATCGAGGAATTCGACAAGCTGGATCGCTACTCGATTCCTTGGCTTCGGAAGCTCTTGGCGCGTGTTGCCTTTTCCCGAGCTGATCGGAGATTCTGGCATCTGAGATTCGCCGCGTCCGCCCGAAGATTGGTGCGGCACATGCGGGGCAGGCCATGAATCTTGGAATCGATGTCAGGTGGCTCCATGAAGCATATCTGAATGCACATGCCGCGCTCGTAGAGCAGGCCGAGCTCGACATCCCGGGAGCATCGCCGGGGAAAACAGGCGGATTGGGCGGCATCGGCAGATATCTCTGCGAGCTTCTTCCACGACTCGCCCGTGAGCTGCAGGAGGCAAAGACCACCCTCTTCTTCCTGGACGGGTCGGAGCTTCCGGAAGAGCTCGCATCCCTCTGGCCCGGGGCATCGCTGTCCTCCCTCCCTGGAAGGTGGCGACCAAAGGGAGCTGCGTGGGGCCCGCTCTGGAAGATTTTCCATCAGTATCATCAGACCACGGCGCAACACGCCCTCAAGGACTTGGATTTGGATATTTTTTTTAGTCCGCACCAGCTCATGGTTCCGGATGAATCTTGGGCACGAGTACGCCTGGTGACCTGCCATGACCTGGCCTATATGCAGCATCCTGATCTCTTTTTCGGGGGAGACCGGATCCCCGGCTCCTATGAGAGTCTATATGAACGACTTGCGGGATGCGAGCGGATTTTGGCGGTATCCAGAAAGACCGCGGCGGCCCTTCAAGACCTCCTTGGAATACAAGAACAGAAGATTGTGGTCATCCACGAGGGTGTGACGGAACTGTTCCGCGAAGAGGGAGAGGTCTTCTCACCGGAATGGCCGTACGTCCTCCACATCGGTGGATCCGGTCCTGGCAAGAACCTGAGAGCAGTCGTGGATGGATGGCGACTGGCAAGAGATAACATGCAGGAGCTCCATCTGGTTCTTGCCGGCGCCAGGCGGGACGAGGTGGCCTCGCTTCTCCAGTCGCGGGGTGTCCTGGATGATGAAGCAATACACTGTAGTGCGATGCTGGATGATGGCCAGCTACGTGCATTATACCAGGGAGCCGAGCTACTTCTGATGCCGTCCATCGTGGAGGGATTCGGGCTTCCCGTTCTCGAGGCCATGGCCTGTGGCTGCCCTGTTATCACTTCCCGTTCGAGCCCAATGGAGGAGTTCGCCGGCGAGGCGGCCATCTTCATTGATCACCGATCGCCGGAACAGCTGGCGTATGCCGTGGGCCGTATACGGAACGACCCAGGGAAAAGACGGGATATGCGCGAGATGGGCCAAGCAGTGGCCTCAAAATATACCTGGGAAAAGACCGCACATCGTACGGCCAGGGTCATCGTGGAACTCTGCGAGTAAAGACGGAAAGCGTGCTGCCCTACATAGCCGCGGGATTTGGTCTCGGATTCCTCCTCTTTCCATGGTTCAGCCCCGCGGAAGGGCTTCTCTCCCTGCCCGAGGAAGCGGGTCGACAGATCTTGCTTCTAGGAGTCACGGCCTTTGTGGCGGCAAAACTCAAGACCGCACTCACTTTCAAACGCGTGCCCCTCTGGCTTCCGGCGCTTGTGGCCACCATTGCCTGCCTTATGATAGGCAGAACGATTCTCCTCCACACGCCTTTTGTGCCCGGCGATGAAGATGAGTATTTTTTTCAGGCTCAGATTTTCGCCAAGGGACAAATTGCCGCTCCCGCGCCGGACCCTGCCGCTCCATTCTGGGCTCCAGGCATGCTGGTTCACCACGGCAAATGGTTTGGGCATCATCAGCCCGGGCACAGCCTTTTCTTGTCGTGGGGCCTGCTGTTAGGCGCCCCGTATTTGATCCCGGCGCTCTTCACCGGTCTTGTGGTTCTGCTCATTGCACGTACGGCAAGACACATGGGGGGAGCCGACGCCGGCGTGTTTGCGTCCCTCCTCGCCATGACAAGCCCCATGCTTCTTCTGACCGGCTCGACCCTCGTGTCGGAGACTTCGTCCCTGCTTTTTGCCTCATTGATCTTCTGGCTGTTGATAGAGAATCCCCGGGGCAAAGCCCGGTCCACGATCCTCGCCGGGGTTGCGCTTGGCATACTACTCAATATTCGACTCCTCACCGGATTCGGGGTAGCATGTGCAGCGCTGATTCTGACCCGCCGGGGAGACCTGAAACGCCTGGCCCCGGGCATAACGGCAGGCATCCTTTTCCTGCTCTTCCACAATCAGCTCCTCACGGGGAAGCCATGGATTTTTCCATTCCAACTGTACGAACCAGGCGCAATCGGTTTCAGGCCGCGCTTCGGCCCCATGCAGTCACTGGCGCATCTGATCAGGAATGGTCTGCTTCTCAATTTCTGGCTCTTGGGTTGGCCGATTTCCCTGATCCTTCTGAAACAGGGGGGCAAGAAGCTCCCACGCCCGGTCGCGCGGGCATCAGGCATGTTTATTCTGTTCTTAGTGGTTGGATACTTCTTCTACTGGCATCCCGGCCAGGTGGCCACTGGTCCGCTCCGTCTCTACGAAGCAGTGTTTCCGCTTCTGGTGATTTCGGCCCTCGGATGGGCTCGATGTGCATCAAATGGCACGTTTCTCTCGCGTTATGTGCCACTTGCCATTGGCGCGGCATGTCTTGGCTTTCTGCCTGTACGTATGGCGGTCCTCTCCGATTTCCTACGCGTGCATCAGGAGGAGCGGCTCTCTTTGCAGCGTTTGCATCTCGACGACTGCGCGGTTATCCTCTGTGGCAAAGGCAATCTTTTTCATTACCCCATAAACGATCCGTGGCTGAGAAAAAACAAGCCTGTATTCCTCCGCACTGACAATCCGGCCATCCCCGCTCGTCTCTTTCCTGACAAAACCAAGATCCGGCTTGAAGCCGGCTGCGAGGCTGACACCTGTTGGTGGCGTATGCGACCGATCCCGAATATCCCCCCCAAAAAAACTTCGTCTCGAACTTCGCTTGCCACGCCGAAATTATCCGACGAAGGCGGGTCCCGAACTTCCTTCTCCTGCACCAATACCTAAAGAGAGGAAGATATGTTGGGATTGATAGAACATCGAACATTCAACATTCAATCCGCCAGCTGGCGGAAACATCGAAGGGAAGAATATGTCCTAGCCCGGACTTCTCACCGGCTTTCGAAGCGAAACGACCGAGATGCCTCTGAATGCGAGGCTTGCGACCGAGGACCCCGGAGGCGTATCCTCTGCGATACGTCGAGGAGGCCGACGGAGCGTAACGAAGCAAGCAGTGGCATATCGGCTGCTGTAGCCGAAAGTTGGTGAGAAGTTCGGGCTAACGGGAATGTGATCTTGGAGACGGAGTTCTTGCGCATGCGGCTTCGCTATTCGTTTAATTGAGAAGATGTCCCATGCCAGAGCGGCGAATCATGTCGGTGGACAACTGTTTTGATCGAGTCCTCGTTCGAAGTTGAATGTTCGATGTTCGATGTTCATGTCGGTGTGGCACATATGCTATTTGATTCGAATAGAAGCGGAGAAAGACGACTTGATTTGTACAGATTCTGCCGGAATGTTGCGATTGTAACAGACATCGAGGAGAGGAAACAACCCCCGGTGTCATGCATATCCAATAATCCCCCTTTTGCAAAGGGGGACAAAGGGGGATTTCAAAGCCCTTCCTCTGAAATCCCCACAATCTCTGCGGTGTGAGCCATGCGTATCGCCTTTGTAGTTGAACACTGTAATCTCAGGGGTGGCCACGAGCGATGCGTGGCTGAATGGGCGCGGAGACTTGCGCAACGTCACGAGGTCACCGTTATCTCACATTCGCTCGCCGATCTTCCTCCCCATACGGTACAATGGAAGCAGGTGAAACAGATCCCAGGACCTGCGCCTTTGGCTTTTCTTGGCTTCTACGTCCGGGCAGGCGCCATGGCAAGATCCCTTTCGGACCATATCATTCATTCCCAAGGACCGAATTGCCCTCACTTCCATGTCTCCAGCGTGCACACCGTGATACAGGCGAAGCTGGATGTGCTCCGGACATCACGGGAGTTTCGTCACGAGCTCACCTGTTTGCAATACATGTCATGGTTGGCTCACTACCGGCTCGCAGCCAAGATTGAGAAACGACTCTACTCAAGTCCGCAGGGCATACTGGCGCCCGTGTCCAGCGGAACCGCGCAAGAGATTCTAAGGATCTATGAGCCGCCTGAGGGCGCGGTTCACGTGGTGCCCAACGGCGTTGATTTGGAAGCATTCCACCCGGGTGTCGCGGAAGAGAGAGTGAAGACGCTCTTCGGACTCGAATTGGATCCGGATAGGAGGTACGCCCTGTTCGTGGGTGGGGAGTGGGCTCGCAAGGGGCTGCCGGCGGCGATAGGAGTTATCTCCAAATGCTCTTCGGATGTCCACCTCATCGTCGCGGGCAGGGGCCCAGTGGAGTTCTATGCCAATCTTGCAGCCACGTGGGGAGTGAGGGAGAGAATCCATTTCGTCGGCCCTGTAACAGATCCCGCCGCGCTCTACAGGACGGGCTTTGTCCTGCTTTCTCCCAGTCTCTACGAAGCGTTCAGCTTGGTGAGCCTCGAAGCGGCCGCCAGCGGCCTTCCCCTCATCGCCTCACCTGTGAGCGGTACGGACGAGCTCATCGAGAGTGGTGAGAATGGTTGGATCCTCCCCCCGGATGACCGGCTTTGGGCAGAGAAGCTCGACGAATTGGCGGAGAATGCATCTTTGAGCGAGATGATGGGAACACACGCACGGGAAACCGCCTCCCAATTCACCTGGGATCGCGCAGTGGAGGAGTTCGAGAAGATTTATGCTATCCCCCACAAATGAACCCCTTGGAGTGCGGTCGCACGAGACCGCCTTCAGCGCCCGCGACACGTCGCGGGAATCCACGACGCATCGCCGCATTCCTAACTGGCCGCATGCGCCTGTGCACCGCCTCTCCGAAACAGGAGCATATATGGTCACCGCTGGTACATATCGGAAAGTCCCCTACCTCAACTCACCTGAACGGCTCGACCTCGCCATGCGCATGCTGTTTGACTGCGCTGTAGAATTCGGCTGGCAGCTCCAAGCCTGGGCGATTTTATCCAACCACTACCATTTCATCGCATTCTCGCCGAATGATTCCAGCAGTCTGCGCCGATTCATCGGAAAGATGCACATGGTCCTGGCCAAGGAGATCAACTCTCAGGATAGTACGCTGGGTCGGAAGGTGTGGCATCAATACTGGGATAGCCGTATCACATACGAGCGCTCCTATTTCGTTCGCCTGAACTACGTCCACAACAATCCCATGCACCATCGACTCGTGCCCGTGGCCACAGCCTATCGATGGTGCTCCGCCGCATGGTTTGAACGCAACGCACCGATCGCGTTTGTGAAAACGGTGCAGAGTTTCAAGTACGATAAATTAAGCATACCCGATGACTTCTGAACACTTTGGAGTGCGGTCGCACGAGACCGCTTTCAGCGCCCGCGACACGTCGCGGGCAAACAAAGCGGCGACGCGTCGCCGCACTCCAAATCAACCGAAATCCGATATTCCCCGTTCCTATAGCGCCGCCATGCGTTGGTCAAGCCATGAGAGGCGTGAGTGAATCCAGTATTTCACGAACAAGAAATCCTCGCGATATCCCATGGATGAAGGCCATCGATGCGCGTCTCGCTCGAATGCGCCGCTGTTGGCCAGCGAATCATAATAGTCCTCGAAACGATGGATAAGCTCCCCTTCGCTGAGCACCGTCTGCCTGACCTCAGCCCACCGCTCTTTCAATGCCGCACGGTACGTCTCCAACGTCATGAGCCGTCTGATCAGGAAGTTGTCCTGCCAATATTGGATGGTTCGAAATGTCGCATCCAGATCCCAAGGAACGAAGAAAAAGGGGCCCGAGCCATTCCTTGCGAGAAAGTAGTTACGCTCATCATTGTCCATGGCTGAAGTCACCAGGAGCAGAATGTGGTAGTTGACCACATTCCTGAGATCTACCAGATCTACCACTCCCGCGGCGAATTTTTCGTCATCACTATATTCCACGAAGGCCCATAGCTCTTCCAGCGCCGCCCACGCTGATTCACATTCTTGGGCAAAGAAGGCCTTTGGATACACAAGTCTATACTTGTTTCGAAAGTCACTGAACGCCGTATACCGAGCCTTGAACAAGAGGCCCCCCTCCTCTATGTCGAGGAGTTTGCGATCGACTCTTTCAGAGAGCACGTACGTGCCGTGATACCTGCCATTCAGGAACACCTCAACAAATGCCCCCTTTACTGCTGATTGGCCTTGCGGGGTGAAAGGCATATCCCATAGGGCCAAGAAGAGATCATGAGAGATCCGATTTCTCATATGCAGGGGATCGAGATAGGAAGGATCGAGGATCCAATCATCATCAGATCTCATTCCCAGCAACGCGACATCTACCTTCGTGTACCAGTCTCCCTTCTCCCTGAACTCGACGGCATATGGTTTCTTCTCGTATTCCGCGGACAGCCCTCCTCTGATGTCGATCCCCACGCGGCACGTATGGATGTTCTGATCCGCATGTGGCGCGGTAAGAACAAACAATGCAGGCAGCTCAACTTCCTCCATTGCTCCACACGAGAAGAGCTGGATTATGGGCAATCCTGAGAACACCAGAACATAGTCTGTCGTATTTCCCCCATTCGATAGGCCGACGGCAATTGTATCCGTGATGGCCACCTCTCCAAATGAGCATATTTGGCCGCTTTCCACAACGACACCATCAATTGTCAGTCTCATATCGTCATCGGACCCGTAGGTAATGCGTGGCCTGAACTCACGTGGCTCTTCGTACTGTTCAGGAAGGGGAAAGAGCATCTCATGCGAGGAGAAGTCGATGGCGCAGGGGGATCCGTCGAATTCCAAGAATTCCAATGCCTCCACTTCAGGGTTGCTGACCCCGTTCGTACAGCAGAGCTGAAGAAGCAATGCGATCGGATAGGCCACCCGAAGCAACATCTCAACAAACCGAGACATCCAACCTCCTCCACCCTTGGCGAAGCTGTCTATTGGATATACTTAACACCATGGCTATTTCCTTTCCTCCATGATATCTTCGGAATCGGTATCGGAATCGGTATCGGAATCGAAATCAGCCACACCGTTGCGCTCGCCTTCATGAAACATCCGGATTCTCGTGACCAAGAGCCATGTGATCACGCCTTAATTCGATTCCGATAGCGATAGCGATACCGATCCCGATGAAGGATAAAGACATTAGGCCTCTTGTGTCACCGTATCGAGCATCAACGGCCATGACGGAGCATGGCCCTCCATCATCCTCGTTCGAAGTTGAATGTTGAATGTTCGATGTTGGATGTTCTCTCAATGCCAACATGCCTTTCTCTCTTCATGCCCCTCTCATTACCCCCGGTGTTATGTATGCCCTCTTCCCTTTTGCAAAGGGGGATTGAGGCCACCGGCTCATAGAGCCTATGGCTCGGTGAGGGGATTTTTCCGATACGGGCCAGACTTATCAAGATATCACCACTGTCATTCTAAGCGAATGAGAAGAGCGAAGAATCTCTCCGAGATCATGGCGGAACCCCGAACCTCTGAACCCATGAAAGAACGGGTCAGTCGTCGTCACCCCGCGGCGGCGGGTTGAGAAGTCCGGGCTATACTCTACAGATCGAATCTTTTCCCGATCGTGACGGACAGGGCGGAGTAGGTGTACTCATGCGTGATCGATTTGCCCATACTTGTTACTTCGAAGCCTGCCTTTGAAGTGGAATAGTACAGCGCCCATATCACTGATGACTTCTCTTTCTCCTCTAAGGTAACACCAATCCCATAATATACATGTCCATCGTGGTCATCAGAATCAGCGATGTTCTCATTCGTTATATGGACAGCTCCATATCCCAATCTTCCCGATATGAATAAATCCAATGTCTCTCTCTGCAATACATCAAACTTGAGGATCCCGTACATTGGCGTCATGTTGAAACCGAACGTCTCCCAATCATGCTGTTCTCGCGGTTCACTTTCATAGCAGATTCCAAGGCCCAGTTCAACACTCTTTCGAACCGGACGTGTGTACTCGAGCTCCAGATGAAACCCGGGGGTGGGATAGATGCGAATGTCATCATCGGTGAAGAAATCCGTGCCAGAGATAGTCTCATGGAGATTCAGTTTGGTAATGATCTGGAGCCCGCCCTTTAGATAGAGGCCCTTGGCCTCGGCTATACACGCAGCCATCAGCAGCATAATGGCATAGACCAACTGTTTCTTCACCTCACACAACTCCTTGCGCGAACCCTAAGTCCTGATAATCCGACCAAGGACTGCCGCAGTTATTCGCCTCCAATTCGACCGAAGGTCGTACCTTCAGATCATCCCGCAATCCCATCCGCATCTCCTTTCCCAATCTGTGCAATCTGTGGTTGCGTCTTTGCGTGAAGCTCATCCTAAATATCATTCTTCCAGATTGACAGATTATAGATTGTCAGATTCCACATTCCTCTCATCGCCTTTGCCCCCGCCTTGAGCTGCCAAATGACAAATCAAAGGATCCTCCGCCCCATGGCATCCATGGACGAAGATGCTCAAGATTCTCTTCGATAGCAGCTTTGAGGAGCGGTGCATCCTCCGGATTCCAGCATCGGACAACCAATCTCCTCGTGAGGATGCGATATGCGGGACCGCGTGATTCAGAAGCCATCTGGATTGCCCACTTCTATGTCCTTCACATGAGGTGCTGGCAGAGCACACGAGGCTTTCTTCATCCTTTTCTCATCCTGACCTGAAACTTCATCTCGAACTTCATCGGGAACCTCGTCGAGCCCGAGCCAAGTTTTTTCCATGAATGGTCCCGCCGACTGGCAGGTGGCGGGACGACCATCGCAACTTGCGCAAGATCGGCGAAATAGCCTTCATTCACTCGAAACATCCCCGATTTCTTGTTCTATGGCCTTCTGCAACCGGCCAGAGGAGAACTCTTGATTGACCCCTGAAGCAGCAAGAAAATCCTTGGTCAGGTCCTCCACTGTCGGCTCCAGTAGATCCATGAATACGCCATACGCAAACGCTCGCTTGGGGTCTTGTTCGTCTGAACCATAGACCGCTGACAGTAGTTCTTCTATCATCTGGTCCAATCCATACAGGCTAGAAAAGATCCGCGGATGCCTGGTCGAATAAGGTGACGGTCTCAACATCATTTTCTCGATCGACCCTGTCGAGGACGCTCTGCACTCCAGGCAACTCGGTTGCATAATGCCCTGCAAGTAGCAAGTTCATCTTGGCTTCTTGCGCGTAGAGTTTGCCGAAATGGATGGCTTCCCCAGAGAGAAACGTATCTGCTCCTTCTTCGCGGGCCAGTTGCATCCATTCAGGACGCGCCCCCCAACCAGCGATAATGCCGACGAGGTCAATGGTTTCACGTTGCTTCCAGATCTGGACGTTCGGATTGATTCCCTCTGCAATTTGCAGCCTGAGCGCATCCAGTGAGGTGGTTTCTCCTGGCTTGGCCAGAACACCCAACCCATCACAGAAGAACTTCTTCACTTCCCAATTCAGGACACGGGCCAGACTAATCGCCGTTCCAACTTCAGGATGCAAGTCCAATGGGTCGTGTGAAACATACCACGACATCCCTGCATCACGAATACGCGAATGTTTCACCTCCACAAGGTCGGCATCGGTGCTTTTCCATGCGGCATGGTGGGTGAAGAGCAGGTTGCAGTCCCTGTCTATTGCCTGTTCGATGGAATTGAAGGATAGATTCACGGCGCCGCAGACTATCTCAACGTCTTCTTCCCCGCTGATTATGAGCCCGGTATCTTCGCCAAGTTCCTTCACCCTGAGCAATCGATCCAGGAATGAAACAACATCAGACAAGCTCACCATTTCAGTATCTCCTTACAACCGCAGAAAAACAACCTCTGAACCTCCGAACCCCTGAACGGTTACAGGAAAGTAAAGCATTACTCCAGAAGCGCAAGCTGCTCACGCAAGGCCGTAGGGGCATCCGCCAACCAGCGAAAGGTAGAACAATCCTTCTCTTCGAAGCCTGGAGGCCGGGGAGCAACAATAGTCTAGTAAATCCATAGATTTACTAGACTATTCGATTGGGCCCGATTGGGCGCAACGATGCTAGCCCGCACTTCTCATCAGCTTTCGTCGCGAAGCGGTGTAGTTGGCTGTGGCTGCAAGGCTTGCGACCGAGGACCCCGGCTCTGTCAGGGCGTGGCCTGGCTCCGCCGTGACGAAGCCCGAAGGCGTATCCCCTGCGATACGTCGAGGAGTCCAAAGGAGCGTAACGCAGCAGGCGCGGTCAAATACAACGCTCCAGCAGAAAGCTGGTGAGAAATGCGGGCTAGATGTGGGATAGTGATGGGATGGCGAGGTCACCCGCTACATGTCAAGAGCTTGCGTAAGAGAAGGCTGGCAGTTCTAGAGATCGGATCTACATCAGATTCGGCTGACTATCGTAGGGGCATGGCATGCCGTGCCCATCGGACCCATCGCAAGAAGCGGGGGATCTCAGTCCCCAGTCTTGAAGCATTCTGACATATCTGCTCGGCCATTTCAGATTCGTATTTAACCCGAGCTTCTCACCAATCCCGCGTCCGACGCGGGACTGCAACCGCGGATACGGCCCTGCCTGCTGTCCGCCGGCTGGCGGACAGAGGATACGCCTTCGGGCCTCCGTCTCAATTCTTCGAGCTTCACCGAGACAAGTCGCGACGGCGGCTTGCCACGGCGTTGTTATACAAAGCCGGGAGACAGGCTACGCCCTGACAGAGCCGGGAGCCTCGGTCGTCCCGCACCCAAAGCGTTGGGTGCGGGCCAGCCACAACCGACTGCACCGATTCACGACGAAAGCCGGTGAGAAATGCAGGGCTATGCATTCCTCGATCATCGGTATCATTGACAAACGCTGAAGATACTCGTACCGTATCACTGGTGAACGGTACAGTCTCAAGATCAAGTATCGGTTCCAGGTCCTCGTTCCGAAGCGTCAGATCTTGCCTAGTGCAGTAATGCGGATTTTCCGCAGCGCTCTGACCTGATTAGACGTGCCGTTCACCATTTTTTGTGTTCGAGTCGATTTCTGAGGTACAGAGACGCCGAACAAGGCGCTGGAGCGGACGGCGTAAACGCCACCGCTCAGCTTCAGTGTTGGGCCGTCCAAGACCGATTCACCTGTCTGTGAAGCGCTTGGAAGTGGGGCCATGACTATTCCGGTTTTCCGGATCAGGAGTATGTGCGTATGACTATGTTCCTAATCAGAGCACCGGTCTTCCCTGTGATCCTCGGATTCCATGGGACGGTGTTTGGATTGCGACATCCTGAGGCATTTGAACGACTAGTCAAAAGTCTGCGAACTCCTGATGGCGGACCGAAGTGGTCGGATCTGATTGACGCAACATGGGGAGGATTCCACTACTACCGTGAGGGTGACGTGATCACTCCGTTGTGCATCAAAACAAGATGGAACAAGAGAGAACTCGTAGAATTGGTGAATGGACGCACAAATCGCAGTGGCGATCAGCCAGACTATACAACACGATCTCTCGGGAACAGGTCGAAAGATCGTGTGTTTTCAGAGCTTCTGGATTTGGTTGATATAGAGTGAGTTGTGGCCTAACGACTCGGTGAAGTGGATCCCAATTCGCGGCGAGTGCATTGCAAATAACCGGCTTTCGGCCGTCGGCGATGCACTTGCCGCCCCATCTGTCCTTCGGGCTAGCACCAGAGAAGCCGCTTGGAGAATCTCCAAACCGTGCGAGAAGATGCGGCCCATGAAAAACCTGCCGCGCAGCGGCTCAGTTCAACAAGGAACCGCAGCGGACGGCGCCAAGCACCGCCGCTGATGTCCGGTGTTCGAAAGTCAGACAACATTTTGGATCCAGTCGGTTATTTTGTATTCCGTCAGAGAATTGGAGGAGAATCTATGGCTTTCGAACAAGCAAATCGAGACGTACAACTGATTCCGCGTTTTGCGCCCTATCAGTTTGATGGTCACATGTACCGTTCTGCATTGAAGAAACAGTGTCTGTCTGATATACTGTTGACATGAAAACACACGGGTCGATTACACACGATCGTGCCGAGGAGACCATCGAGGCCAAAACCCGCTGGTTCTGTTCTCTATCGCTTTCGGAACGCATGGATCTATTGTCCTTCTTCACCGATCTGGCGCTAACCGTAAACCCCGGCCTACAGGAGCAGAAGCATGCTGAATCGGTTGCAGGATGTATTCAGGTCCTTTCAGCAACATGACGTGAAATATGTCGTCATCGGCGGCATTGCTGCAATCCTTCACGGTGTGCCGCGCGCCACCTTCGATCTCGACATCCTGATTGAAGCTACTCCAGAAAATGCGAAACGCCTTCTCGATGGGTTGCTCGACGCCGGACTTGGGACAGCAACGTTGACGACTGTTGAAGACTTGCTCGCCAACGAGATTACGATCTTCAAGGATCGTGTTCGTATCGATGTTCAAACCGCCACTCCCGGTTTGCGCTTTCGGGACGCTTGGTCACGCAAGAAGACCGTAATCTATCACGAGCAGGAGTTCTTCATCTTGTCCAAGAAGGACTTGATCGCATCCAAGCGGGCTGCTGGCCCTGACGTCGACCTCGAAGACGTTCGCCTGCTAGAGTTGTCACAAGACACAGGGGGCGCCTAACAAGATAAGGATTAGACCCGAGTGTCGCGAAGCGAGTGCTCGGTTCTAATCCGTGGTTAGGCCCCTTCCGCCTTGGAGAAACTATGGGACCCCTCGTGATTACGTCAGAACAGGAAGCCAAGAGGGTTTCTGAGTACTTCGGCGCCTTCCATGACGGATTCATCAAGACCGCCAGAGTCACAAGCGGCATCACATTTCGAACTCACAACTCCTGGGAAGATCGGCCAGCGTTCTCCGGCCCTGAAGAGGAACTCAACGCGATCTTCATGTGGGGGGAGGAGTATTCCTATCGCGTCGAACTCGTCATCCATCATTTCAACTACAACTGGCCAAGGGAGCCGTTCAACAGGGCCATCGTGGCCCAGTTCCACGACGCCAAGGACATCAGCGACCGCCTTCCAGAGTTCATAGGACGCCCGATTTACGATCTCACTTTTCTGCCGGAGAGCGACCGCCTGACTGCGCAACTGACGCTCTGCGAACGATTCGTGAACGACATAGACAATCCGAAACGCAGGCTGTTCACGTTCGCCAAAGCGCAGCTTCAGGAAACCACGTGGGCCCAGTTGAATGTTAGCCAGTCACAGGACGCCACCGGAGAACCAGATGAGCGAACTCGGACCGATTGAGCCGAGGCGACGCGAAGGAGACGAGTCGTTCCACAATGCGGACCGCGTGCTGGACTTCGATGTGTTGAGTTTTTGGAAGTGGAGTTCGTCGGATCTCGTAAGCAATGCGACACGGGGGGTGCTTGCGGAGTACCTTGTTACTCAAGCCCTCGGAGTTGCGGAAGATAGCGTCCGCGAGGAGTGGGCTGCTTACGACCTAAAGACACCTGATGGCACACGCATTGAGATCAAGTCCGCAGCCTACATCCAGAGCTGGCATCAGGACCGACTCTCGCAAATCGTTTTTCGCGTGCCAAAGACTCGCGCATGGGACAAGGACACAAACCGGCAGAGCGAGGACACACAGCGGCAGGCGGACGTGTACGTGTTTGCGCTGCTCGCACATACCGATCAGAAAACCCTTGATCCCCTTGACCTCTCTCAATGGGAGTTCTTTGTCGTACCGACGATATCACTCGACACCGGAAACGAAGCCAGCACTCGATCACACTGCGGTCGCTGCGAAGACTAACCGGAGAATCGGTGGACTTCTCCGGACTCAAACAGGCCATTGAAGAAGCTGGCAAGATACAGAGGGGACTGGCTAGCAAGGCGCTCCAGGCGGACAGCGCTTCGCATAGCCGCTGATCGGCAGGGCATTCGATGCATAGAAAGCGGGTTCCAATGCTTGGTCTCAAGTGTCTGCAATCTGTGACAGAACGTGATATCGACATGTTGCTCGTAGAGGAGCTTGAGGCATCCGTGCAATTCAGGGAGTGGCTTGCCTCCGGGTATATGGACAACCTACATACAAGGACCGCATTGGTGCTTGGCATTCCGTAAGTGACCCGAATCTTGGAGAGTCAGAATGACGCAGAGATTTCCTACGAGGAAATCATGGCCTTCTTCCTTTCCCGACGCACAATCGACAGTCGTTTCGCGCACAAAGCTCTGGTCGTGCAGGAGGGGATTGAGCAGAATCGCCGAGGCTATCAGCCGAAGGTAGATCCAGGGCTCACCAAGTTCGCAGAGGACTACTACGAGTTTTGCGCTGAGCATTTTCCGGATCTCGGGATGGATTGCCCGAGGCTTAGACCTTCCCAGAGCACATGGGTCGCCTTTCGCCCAGACTGTCTCCCGAAGAACTCGTACATCGCACATCAGACTACCGCAGGCTTTGTGAAGTTGTTCTTTTCCGGCGATGCGCCTCATTTCGAGGAACTCAAAGAGACATATTCGCCCCACCTCCATACTGGGGCAGAAGTAGTGCCTGCTGGTAAGTCAGTTGCTATCGCGGTCGAGGTTGCTCAGATTGATGACCCGTGGAACAGGCCCTTTTCCGACTACCAAGACGTTGCAACAGAGGCTCTTACACGGGTGGCTGAGATTATCGAAGCGGTGAAGAAATCGAGAGGCATCGAACAAGTCGTTGAATCGGACGAGTAAATGCTAAGCGTTCACTCGCCGGTTAACTCTTACGTTCGGAGCAAGATGCAATGAGGGCGCCATTCCAAATCTTGGTAATACTTTTCCGTCGCACGGCGGCAGGATTGGAGTTTGCGGTGCTTAAGCGTGGTGATGCCGGCTACTGGCAGTTTGTTGCCGGTGGTGGAGAAGATGGCGAGACCCCTATCCAAGCAGCCCAACGTGAAACACAGGAAGAAGTCGGTATCGCAGGTGAATTCATCCAGCTCGATTCCCTGACGACGGTGCCAAAGGACTGTTTTGCCGCTGCCGATTCCTGGGGTGACGATGTATATGTCATCCCTGAGTACTGCTTCGCTGTTGATGCTGGCAACAGTGATGTTTCCCTGTCACAAGAGCATATCGAATTCCAATGGGTAACATACGAACAGGCTTGCAGTTTGCTTAAGTGGGACAGCAATCGAAATGCACTCTGGGAGCTGAATGAAAGACTGAAAGCTCCGAACGATGCGCTCCAGCGGACGCGGACAAGCCGCGCCGTTGAGCCCTAGCGTTTGCCAACCCAAGAAGAGGCGTAGATGTCAGATGAAGTGATCGTCTCGTTCACTGGTCCGTTCTCTTGGCCGGGCACACCGGATGCGCCATCCGTCTTCGACGTTGAGGAGGGACGATTGGCGGGCATCTACCTCTGGACCGTGTCGCAGCATGACGGCTACCTCATCTACTACGTTGGCGAAACCGGGCGCAGGTTCAGCACTAGGCTGCTTGAGCACTACACGGAGCATGCCGCTGCGATGTATCACGTCTACTCGCCAGCGGAGTTCGCCTGCGGAGAGAAGGTCGTCTTGTGGCCGGGGCGCTACGACGCTTCGGATCGCAAGTCTGCAAGAGAGTGCATCGCGAATTACTCGCAGCTGTGCGAGCAGATAGGCGAACTCACGTTCACGCTCCGGTTCTTCCTCGCGCCTCTTTCATGCGAGCGCCGAACTCGTCGCCGCATAGAGGCCGCAATCGCGGATGTCCTATATGCTGCGCCGGACATCGTAGGCACTTTCCAGGAGCAAGGGATTCGCTACCACCCGCGAAGGGATGACGAGGAACCCATAGGATGCGTGATCAGTGCTCCCGTGCCGCTTCTCGGTCTACCAGATCGGCTCTTGACGTAGCATGTTGTGAACGGTTGGCTGACCTACTTGCGCCTCCTGAACCTGCCTGTCGGATTGCTCATCAACTTCGGTGCGGCGATCTTCAAGGGGGGCATCAGACGGGTAGTGAATAACCATCAGGATTTCGCGTCTTCGCGCCTTCGCGTGAATCAGGAAGAAAGAGGCTTACTATGAGTGGGGATGATAACAGACCGATCACACGGGACAACCTCCGGAAGCCCGGCGTTCCTGAGCTCTTCGCCGATATCCGCGGCATGATCGAGGAAACGCGAGCGGCCGTAGCGGCCACCGTCAATGCCGGTTTGACCATACTCTATTGGCGCATCGGTAAGCGGATAAACGAAGAAATCCTCGGACATGATCGAGCAGAATACGGCAAAGAGATTCTTGCCACGCTGTCGCAAGAATTGACCCGCGACTATGGTCGTGGCTTCAGTTACTCGACATTGACCCGCATGGTCCGCTTTGCCGAAGCCTTCCCGGAAGAACCGATTATTGCCACGCTGTCGCAAACATTGAGTTGGTCCCATTTCCGGGAACTCCTTCCGCTGGACAAACCTCTTCAGCGCGACTTCTACACCGAAATGTGCCGTGTCGAGCGTTGGAGCGTGCGGACTTTGCGTAAGAAGATCGACTCCATGCTTTATGAGCGCACCGCCTTGTCCAGAAAACCCGATGAGACAGCACGGTATGAACTGGAGCAGTTGCGCGAGTCCGACCGGATGACGCCGGACCTGGTTTTCAGAGACCCCTATTTTCTCGACTTCCTGGGACTGAATGACCGATACCTGGAGAAAGACCTCGAAGACGCCATACTGCGTGAAATGGAGAACTTTCTGTTGGAACTGGGAAGCGGGTTCGCCTTCCTTGCCCGTCAGAAACGCATCCAGATTGATAACGACGATTTCTATATCGATCTGCTCTTCTTTCACCGGCCACTCAGGCGCCTGATCGTCATCGAGCTAAAACTGGGCGACTTCAAGGCGGAATACAAAGGCCGGATGGAACTCTACCTGCGCTGGCTGGATAAGAATGAGCGCCGGTCGGAGGAGGAAGCGCCGTTGGGTATCATCCTTTGTGCCGGCAAGAAACAGGAACAGATCGAGTTGCTGGAACTGGACAAGTCAGGCATCCATGTGGCCGAATACCTCACGGCCTTGCCTCCAAAAGAAGTCTTGCAGCAAAAACTCCACACCGCGATCGCGTTGTCCCGCAAACGACTGGAAAACCGAGGGCCGGAATGATGGACCTGCAACCATACCCTACCTACAAGGACTCCGGCGTCGAGTGGTTAGGGGAGGTTCCGGAGCATTGGGAGGTGCGGCGAGGAAAAAACCTCTTTCGCTGCATCGACGTTCGATCGGAAACTGGAGAGGAAGAACTTCTCACGGTCTCTTCAGAACGTGGAGTTGTGCCTCGTCGTTCTGCCAATGTGACGATGTTCAAAGCTGAGTCGTACGTTGGGCACAAGCTATGTTGGCCGGGCGATCTCGTTATCAATAGCCTGTGGGCTTGGGCTCGGGGTCTGGGAGTCTCGAGGTATCACGGCATCATTAGCACCGCGTACGGCGTGTATCGGCCGAAGGAAATCGTCGATGCGAGGTTCATTCATGAACTTGTCAGGTCAACTCCTTTCCACTGGGAGCTTCGCGTTCGCTCAAAAGGCGTTTGGACTTCCAGACTTCAATTGACGGACGATTCGTTTCTTTGTGCACCGTTCCCCCTCCCCCCCCTCCCCGAACAAACCGCCATCGTCCGCTTCCTCGATCACATCGACTCGCGGATCCGGCGTTACATCCGCGCCAAGCAGAAGCTGATCGGACTGCTGGAGGAGCAGAAGCAGGCCATCATTTCCGGTCTGGTGATCGGGAAGTTTGAAGTGAGAAGGGTGAAGGGTGAAGAGGGTGAAGATGGTCAGGAGTATTCACACCTCACACCTCGCCCTTCACACTTGATGAAGCCCTCCGGTGTCGAGTGGCTCGGCGACGTTCCGGAGCATTGGGAGGAACTGCTCCTCGGCCGTTGTCTGCGGCGTATCGACCAGGGGTGGAGTCCTGTCGCGGCTGAAGGGGAGATTTCGCAGGATCAGTGGTCAGTGCTTACTTTGTCATCCGTGAAGCGAGGGGTATTCGACTCGACGGCAATCAAACCCATACCGGTCTTCACAAAGGTCCCCGATGGCATTGACATCAAGAACGGGGATCTTCTGTTGACTCGGTCGAATACTCGCGAGCTCGTTGGTGATGTCTGCATTGTGCAGGGGGCTAGACCGAAGACAGTGATTTGCGACTTGATCTACCGACTGACACCTAAACCAACGCTATTTTGCAGCAGCTTCTTGATGTACCAGCTGCTTAGTCCACTGGGCCGAAGGCAAATCGAGCGAGACGCGCGCGGATCAAGCGCAACAATGCCGAAAATCGCCCAGCGTCACATTCGGTCATGGAGAGTCTTATCGCCGCCATTGGAAGAGCAGAACAAGATCGTCGAGGCAATCCAAGATGCGGTGAAGAATATCAGTGACGGGGTGAAGCGGGTCCAGGCAGAAATCGAACTCCTCCATGAATACCGCACCCGCCTGATTGCCGATGTGGTCACCGGCAAACTCGACGTGAGCGCGGCGGTAGCCAATCTGCCCGAAGAACCCGACCTGTCTGCGTGCGACCTGCCCACGCGCGGCGCGCAGGCGGGCGCACAGGCAGGCGAGCCAGAACCGCCCGACGAAACCGATGACCTCATGGACGACGGTGACGCCATGGCGGACAATCTCGACAGGGTTGCCAAGGAGATGGAGGCATGACCGAGAGTGGGCACATCGCGCTTATTGATCGCCTGCGCGCTCTGCCGACAGAGACGGAGTGGTTCGAGTTCAAGCGTAACCACCACGAGCCCCAGCTTCTCGGAGAGTACCTGTCCGCGCTTGCCAATGAAGCCTGTCTGCGGGGTCAACCGCGTGGTTATCTGGTGTTCGGCATCGACAACGCAACGCACGAAGTCGTCGGCACGCGATTCGATCCCTACACCGTCAAGGCCAAGGGCAACCAGGATCTGCTGCCCTGGCTCGCGGCGGGGTTGCGCCCGAACACGGGCTTCGAGACTCACATTGTTGAACATCCCGATGGTCGCGTCGTCTTCTTCGAGGTCGGTCCGGCTCGGGATCAGCCGATCAGCTTCTATGGCACGGCGTTCGTCCGTGTTGGCTCAAGCAAGACCGAGTTGAGCAAACACCCCGAGAAGGCGAGGGCGCTTTGGACGCGAGGACGAGACTGGTCTGGGGAGGTGTGCGAGTCCGCCTCGTTGGCCGACCTCGATCCAGAAGCCGTGGCGAAAGCGCGGGAGCAGTTCATCGTCAAACATCCGGGCCAGGCCGACGATGTGGCCGGGTGGGACGACGTCACCTTCCTCAACAAGGCCAGGGTTCTGAAGCAAGGAGCGGTGACGCACACCTCGCTCCTCCTGCTCGGCCGCGCCGAGTCCGCCACGCTGCTCTCGTCTGCGGTGGCCAAGATCTCGTGGGTGCTGAAGGACGAGGACAACCGCGAGCTGGACTACGAGCATTTCGGTCCGCCCTTCCTGCTCGCGGGCGACCGCCTGCAGAAGCGCATCCGCAACCTGATGGTGCGTGCTCTGCCGAGCGGCACGCTGTTTCCCCAGGAGATTACGCAGTACGACCCTTGGGTGATCCGCGAGGCGCTGCACAACTGCATCGCACACCAGGACTATGGTCTGTGCGGACGCGTCGTCGTGGTCGAGTTTCCCGACCGGGTACTCCTGACCAATGTCGGCGACTTTCTTCCGGGCGATGTCGAGACGGTGATCCGGCAGGATGCTCCGCAGGCCATATACCGCAACCCGTTCCTGGCCGATGCGATGGTCGAACTGAACTTGACCGACACCCAGGGCGGTGGGATCAAGCGCATGTTCGAAACGCAGCGTCGGCGTTCGTTCCCCCTTCCAGACTACGACCTGACCGAGCCGAGGCGCGTCGCGGTGAGCATCAGCGGACGGATCCTCGACGAGCGTTACACACGCCTTCTGATGGAGCGGACCGATCTTGACCTCGCGCAGGTGATGCTGCTCGACAGGGTGCAGAAGAGTCAGCGAATCGGTCGGGACGAGCACCGCCGCCTCAAGACCGTCGGCCTGGTCGAGGGCCGCTATCCGAACCTGATAGTGGCGGGTTCGGTCGCTAGGGCGACCGGCGAGACGGGCCGACACATCCGCGAGCGCGGCTTCGACAAGCAATACTACTTGGACCTAATCCTGGCGCTGGTACAGGAGCATGGGCCGGTAAGCCGGAGCAACGTGGACGACGCGCTCATATCAAAGCTGCCCGACCGCCTCACCCCCGAGCAGAAGCGGCATAAGGTTCATAACCTACTGCAGGAACTCCGCCGTTCTGGCAGCATCGTCAACCGAGGCACACGGTCACATCCCGAGTGGTTCTTGTCGGAGGCGCCGTGATTGAGCAAAGAAATCGGTCACGAGAACAAACGAGAATCGCGAAGAAGTCGCCGCAACTCCTTGTTGGAGAAGGCGTTAGCCCTTTGCTAAACCGTGGTGGATGCCGGCCTTATAGCAAAGGATTTAGCAAACAAATGCCATCGTGAGCGGCGCCGGAGGCTTGAGTGGAGCGTACATGAGAGCGTTACTTGATGGTTGTTTGATGGCCATGGTCGTTCCCCAGCGAAAGAAACTCATATTATGACCAGCGACACCTCCGAACGCGGCCTCGAACGGCTCATATGTACAGTGCTAACCGGCCACCCCTGCCTGCCCACCGAAGCCTTGGCAAAAGTGGGCGACCCACCAAAACCAGGCATGGTGGCTGATCCACCCGTCGCTTATGGAGGCGAAGGCTGGATCGGTGGCAACCCGAACGACTATGATCGCGAGTACTGCGTTGACCTGGCCCAGCTCTCAGCCTTTCTGACCGAAACACAGCCGGAGGTGGCCGAGGCGCTGGCGCTGGGTGAAGACGGCCCGACGCGGCGCAAGTTCCTGGCGCGCTTACAAGGCGAGATCAACAAACGCGGGAGCATCGACGTGCTGCGCCACGGTCTCAAGCATGGGGCGCACGATCTCGACTTCTTCTACGGCACACCGTCGCCGGGCAACGAGAAGGCGAAGACGCTTTACGAGGCTAACCGCTTCTCGGTCACCCGGCAACTGCGCTACAGCCGCGATGAGACACGGCTCGCACTTGATATGGGCCTTTTCATCAACGGCCTACCAGTGGCAACCTTCGAGCTGAAGAACAGCCTCACCAAACAGACGGTGGAGGACGCGGTTTGGCAGTACAAGAAGGACCGCAACCCGCGGGAGAAGCTCTTCGAGTTCGGCCGCTGCGTGGTGCACTTCGCAGTGGACGATCATCAGGTGAAATTCTGCACGCATCTGAAGGGCAAGGCGTCGTGGTTCCTGCCATTCAACCTGGGCTGGAACGACGGTGCGGGCAACCTGCGGCGGTTCATCGAGAACGCCCAGAAGAACTCCGACGAGCAGAATGCCCGAATCGAGCACGACAAGGCGCTGGTTCGCGTGATGACGTCGGTGATGAAGGATGATACCGAGCTGTTCAAGCAGTTCATGGACAATGAAGGCTTCAAGCGCTGGGTGACAGATACTGTGTTCGGCCTTACGTATAGAAGGCAGGAGGCCTAACTACAGCATGCAGACTGCCGGCCGCCTTGCGACCGCCGCGGAAGCTGGGCGATAGACGCAGGAGAAATTTCAAGAATCAGAGAGGAGAAAGAGAGATGACTCAATGGGAGTATCGGCGCAGAGTTGCTTTTGTTTGGAATGAAATGGAAATCATGAAGGAGATGGGTGAAGATGGATGGGAGTTATGTGCCTGTTGGGTATGGTGGTTGTATTTTCGACGCCCCAAAAGGAATCAATAATAGCAAGATTGAAGACTTAGGTCGCAAGATTGACAGGTCTTGTATCGCCAACCCATCCTTTATGTGGAAAAGAGCAATATATGTGTAACCATTTCATCCAACCGACCTTCACTGCCGCCTAACGGCGCTGGCTCAAGCGGCTGAGGTCGATGTTAGGTGACGTGAGGATATACTGGACAATATGACCAAGCTTGTATTCATAGGTGGTGCACCTGCGGTCGGAAAATCGGTTGTTGCCAAGGAGCTTCTTGCTCGTTTGGATAAATGCGTCTGGTTAGATGGCGACGATCTCTGGCGGATGCATCCATTTCTTGTCAACGAAACGACAAAGAACATGGTTGAACAGAATATTCGCAGTGTGTTACGTTCGTTTCTGGAGACTGGATTCTCGTTCGTCCTTTTTACTTGGGTACTCCATGATAAGTCGATCGTAGAAAGACTTCTGCGCGGCCTTTGCGATGAATTGGTTCAATTCCTCATGTTCACGCTGATTTGTGATGAGCCTACTCTATTGTCCCGTCTCTCGTTGGATGGTTCACGCAGCACGAATAGTGAGCTCGCTCTGCAGCGACTCAGACAAACTCTGACACTCGATTCGGTAAAGATCGACACAAGCAAGAAGACGCCGAGTGCAGTTGCCGATGAGATAGTCAAAGCGGTAGTCGCCTAAAACGAAGTAAGGATTCGCAGGGCGTGAGAGCGCCTTGTCCGCCGGCTGGCGGATTGAACTGAGCCGCTGAAGCGCTTGGGGATTGAATGGGAATTGTTCCGGGGCGATGGGCCTCGGGAGGGACGATGTATGAGGGCAGAGGCGGGGATTCAGCAGGTTTCAGGCTGGATAGTTCTTCCCATTCTGCTGGTGCAGAATGGCACGTCAGGAGAGCGTTCAGAGGCGCCGGATCTTGTGCGTACTCCTCCGTTGATAGGGCGATTGCTCAGCGTTTTCCTCGTCTTGGGGGTCCTCAGTTGCGATGGCATGGGCGCGGATGCAGAAGAACGGCGGACCCAGCCGCTCTTTAATGTGGGTTACAGAGTCATCGATCTTAAGTACCGAAAGGACGAGCAGGAGGAGACCCTTACCGTGGCTCTCTGGTATCCGACAGCGGCAGAGCCGAGGTCACACAACTATGGGGGGCCGACCAACGGCCAGGTCGCCATCGATGCCGTCCCTTTGGCTGAGAGTGGACCCTACCCCACGCTGGTCTTCTCGCACGGGTATGGGGGCAGCGGACTTGGCGCGGTTTTCTTCACCGAGCGGCTCGCAGCTCGCGGCTGGATTGTCGCCGCTCCCGATCATCACGACAGGCATTCCGCCGTTCGCATACGAGCCGGCCAATCGGAGGATTTCAACCGGAGGGGCCTCTGGCGACACGCCAAGGAGATCGCCGCTTCCGATCCCGAGGATCGCGACGAATACCTTTACCGTCTGGATGAGATGAGGCTCGTGATAGACCGCATGGCTGCCTCCGAAGACTTCCGAGAGGTCATCGACAGCAATCGCGTTGCCGTTGGTGGGCATTCCTTCGGAGGCTACACGGCGCTTGGGCTTTGCGGGACGATCAAGGAGCGGCATGATCCCCGCGTCAAGGCCGTGTTGCTGTTTTCGACTGGAGCCGGGGGGTATCTGTTCAGGGAGGCTGAGCTTGCCGCTGTGCGGATTCCCTCAATGCTGTTCATGGGTGAACGGGAGAAAAACCAACTGCGCGGCAGCGAAACGATGTCGGAGATTGCGTGCAAGATTCACACGAACCTGTCGCCTCCGAAGTACTTTCTGGAAATCAGGGGAGCAAGTCATTTTTCGTTCAACAATCGCTTCGTGGTCAACCGCATGACGAGGCTGTTGAGCGGTACCGAGGAGCAGTTCGAGGTTATCCGACGGTACTCAATAGCGTTCCTTGAGAAACACGTCGCAGGAAAGAAGGACTTCGATCACATGCTCGAACGTAGCGACCGGTTGCTGACACGCTATATCAGG
>JAUXFG010000051.1 GCA_030620115.1 Candidatus Fermentibacterota bacterium | reverse complement strand
TTCTCTCCCCCACTCCCCTTCTCCCATTCGATGTTTCCTCCCCATCCCCCCCTTCCCCCATCACCCCAGTCCCCCATCCCCCCTACCAGTTGTAATCCGGGAGATCCCAGTTCTTGATGACTCGTTTCTGGTTCTCGCGATACCATTCCAAGTTCTCCACATAGTGCCGCCATCCCTCGGCCTTTCCCTCCTTGATCTGTTTCATGAGCAGTTGGAAGCCCTGGATGATCGATTCGGGCCGCGGCATACACCCCGCAACGTATACATCCACGGGGAGATAGAGATCGAGCTTGTTGATGGTATTATAGGAATCGTAGTACATCCCTCCGTTGATGGTACAGGAGCCAAGCCCCATCACGTACTTGGGCGACTGCATCTGCTCATAAACGCGCAAAACACGCTTCAGTGTCTTCACTGCCAGGTATCCGGATATGATGATGATGTCGGCCTGACGTGGGGTTACGCGCATTGATATGCCGAAACGTTCCATATCAAACCGAGCAGTTTGAAGCGGCCGAAGCTCGATGGCGCCACACCCGGTTCCGTACGCCACGACCCAGAGGGAGTTCGCCCGCGCGATATCAGCAATCCTCTTGCCGATCCCCCGTGTTCCGGGAACGGACGGTCGTTCGCTACAGTACACCTTGCATCCTCACAGAACCATGATCCGAATCAGATCAATCGCGGCAATAGCGGTGGGAACAAGTATGAAGAAACGCACGCTCTGCTCCACCCGGAACCGCGGGAATACCGTGCTCACAAAAATCGGATACATGTACAGCAGGAAAGTCTTGACGAAGAAATCGACCCAGTTCGCCGCACCACCAAAGAAGAGATTCATATAGAGCAGAAGCTTGGCTACGCCGAACACCGTGCGCCCCGCCATCATCAAGGAGAGGAACCTGCTGCTGTACTCAGTGGGGGGACCTATGGGGATCTCCTGCGGCGCAATCACCACACTGAAGGGATAGGCCATCATCATGCCGAGAAAGGCGATCATCGCCGCCAGCGTGGCAAAGGGATAGCGGACCATGTTCCAATGACCGATCCCTCCCTGTTGCGCCGCGACGATCCCGTCTATGGAAAGCGTCCCCAATCCAGCCGCAAGAATAAGGATCACCACGGAGAAAGACAGCTCATAGGATGACATCTGGGCCAATCCGCGTGTGACTGCCATCACGGCGTGGGGATGCCCCGAGTTTCCTGCTCCCAGTGCCATGCCGAGACACCCGAAGAACATGAAGTAAATAACCAGCAGCAGGTCACCAGCGAATGAGAAGTTCACCACCGCTACGCGGCCCACGATGAGAGGGACAAGGAAAAGAACGCCGAGGCCGCCGGTGATTCTGAACATGGGCGCCAGCCAAAACATGGTTCCATGCTCGATGGATGTTCTTTTCACAAAGAGCTTCAGAAGATCCACATAGTTCTGAGTGACCGGGGGCCCGATGCGTCCGTGGATCCGCGCAATCATCTTCCTGGAGAACCCCCCAAGAAAAAGCCCGTACGCCAATCCTCCCACCGCGGTGGCGAGACCAAGTACTACCTGCGCAAGCATTTACGGCATCCCCCAGAGAAGCATGAATCCACAAACCACGAACAGCACGATGTGGATCAGGTAGGTCCTCCCGTCGCCGCTCACCAGGATGCGCGTCAGGTCGCCTGCCCCGTTCACCAAAGAGACGAACCAAGCAAAGATCCTCTCTGCTCCCCAGGACGGGAGAAAGACCAACGCCCGTTCATAGTGCCGGTAGAACTCAAACGAAAAATGAACTTCCTCGGGCGATGGGGGCAGCTCTCCTGAGTAGCCGATATCAAGCTGGCCCACATGCTTCGGCTTGGGGCCACTCACCCAGTAGAAGACAAATGCCACGCCGAATAGAAGGAATACCATCATCCCAACTGCCCAGGCATTCCAGTGCCCAAACGGCCCAAGGACGGAGAACCCATTGATGGAGAATCCCTTCAAAGACATCGGCCAGCCAAATAGCTGCGTCATTTCCGGCAAAAGCCTCTCCAAGAAGAGGGTGGGCCGAAAACTCATCACGAAGATGCCGCACACAAGCACAAACTGTGGGAGAATCAGGGCTAAAGGTGCTTCCCGAACCGACTTGTTCTTTGACGAAAGCTGCCCAAGGAATACACCGTGTAATAGGCGGAAGCTGTAGAGAAAGGCCACCACAGAAGCGCACATCGCCACCGCCGCAAGGGGAAGCCGGCCGGCATCCAAGAGCCCCTGGTACAGGAGCCATTTTCCCCCGAATCCCGCCAAAGGCGGCACGCCGGCATAAGAAATCACGGCGATCAGGGTGAATAGAAAGGTAAAGGGCATCTTCTTGATGAGACCGCCAAGATCGGTGAAAAAGCGACCTCCTGTCCGATAGAGCACGCCGGCGATCCCCAAGAAGAGAACCGTCTTGAATAAGAAGTGGTGGACCGTGTGATACACCGCCGCCGTCCATCCCAGCGGCGTCATGAGGCCGAGACCAACCAGCACGTATCCCAGCTGCGACACGCTCGAGTACGCAAGCAGTTTCTTGGGCGTGCCCGAAAGCGATGCGAGGATCGCACCTCCCAAGGCGGTGAAGACGCCAATCCATGCCAGGATCAGGCCCAGATTATGGTCCTTTCCTGGGAGCCCCACGAGACCCACAAGACCAAGCATCAACAGATAGATCACGCCCTTGGACGAGACGCCGGCAAGAAAGGCGCTCACCGTACCCGGTGCGGAACGATACGCCCTTACCGACCAAAGATGTGCCCCCGCCTGCCCCAGCTTCACCACCACCGCCAGCGCGATGAGAAGTACCGCGGGGAAGAGGCCGAGACCGCGAATAGAACCGCCGCTCAGCAGGACGGCTCCCAGCACGAGATAACCTGAGAAAGCGGCAAAGGCAGCGAACCAGAATGCAGAGCCTCTCCCCCTGAATCCGCCCTTGCTTACTGCCATCACCGAGGCAAAGGCCGATATCTCCCAGGCAACATAGAGGGACAGGCCGCTTGTGGCGAAGAATATGCCTAAAAGGGAAACCGCGGCGAGCCCCAACCACAGGCCGTGACCTGCATCCTGACGCCACCTGAGAAGGGCGCCGGGAAGCACCGCCACGGCTCCGGCAACAAACATGACGCCAAAGATCAACGACATAAAAGGGGGCAGATACGCGGGCATTGACCAGCTCATGTCCGGCCACATGAAGCGCGCGGCAAGATATCCCCCGGCAAGAAGACCGAGGACCCCGAGTCGTGACGGCCAGAGCGCATCACCCTCCGGCTCTCCTCCGGATCGTTGGGCCCAGAACCGGAGCACGTACACCGCCTCCAAGAAAAGCCCCAGAAGCACCGGTCCGAGCATGGCGGGCCAGAACCGGGCCATCTCGGACAAGAGCTCGAACTTGGCCCAGAAGACGGGGAAAGGCGGAAGACCGATCAGCGCAAAAACCAGCAAAACCCTCCAGCGGGCGCCGGCTTTTTCCCATCGGTCGCCATGAGCTTCTCGACCAGCCAACATAAAAAGGCCGAACTTTGCCAGGGCTTGCCCTCCAAAAAGAAGGACCGCCAGCCGGAGAAGCTGATCAGGGTCGTATACAAAGGCAACCAGGAGAAGCAGCAGGGACGCAAACGCGGATGTTGAATAGCCCAGGGGCCTCGAGGGACTCCTCTGCCGCAGCCCCGCCACCTGGCTGGCCACGAGTCCGCCAGCCCCAAGCCAGGCATAGATCCTCGGGTCTTGGGCCACCGGGAGAAGAGGCAAGACCTTTACCCCCCACAGAAGCATGGCCAGGCTCCATGTACCGCTGTACAATGCCGCGAAGGGAGGCCAGATCCCGTGGTAGTAGTCAACTCCCCATCCCAAGAGTGGAAAGGCTTTTGTCTCGGCCATGATGATCGCCAACATGAGCACTGATGTCACCACGGCAACAAGACCGCCGGTCCTTCCCAGGGCAACAAGCCTCAGTTCACCGGTGGACCGATACACAAGGGCAACTACGATGAGGAAGAGGATCGTCACAAGACCCGATATCAAGGCCAGCTTCACCGCCGCCTCCCATCGTCTCGGCCCGCCCCGCGATGCAGCCAATCCAATAGTGACGATGCTTCCGATCTCCAGAAAAACAAACGAATTGAATAGATCGGTGGCATAGAGGAGTCCCAACGAAGCGGTGACGAGCGATAGGCTCAACGGAAGCCGTTTCTGCCCTCCCTCTCCCACAATCCTTCCAAGAGAGAGGAGGGCGACTCCGTAGATGACTACGGCCACGAGAGACGCACCTGCCGTCACCACAAGATCTATGCTGAATGGGGGTATCCCGACACCTGTTGGGATAAGAATCGCCTGGGAAAGCCCCCATAGATCCCATGCCCCGAGATTCGACGCGACTTTGGCGGTCAGTACCAGCCCTGCCGCCAAGACCGCCTTTCCCAGAAGCTCTGCCGCGCGAGGAGCCGCTTTGGCCAGAAACGCCGTGATAAATGCGCCCGCAAGAGGCAGGAAGATGGAGAACGCGGCAATTGTTACCACTTGAGATTCCTCATCCGACGTACGTCCGCGGTGCCTAACTCCCGACTGGTGAGTACTGCCACTACGACGAGAAGCGCGGACACGGCGACACCTATCACGATGGAAGTCAGAACAAGCGCCTGCGGCACGGGATCAACCACTGCCACGGTAGCGATTTCTTCGATACTTGCGTCGATGATGGGAGCCTTCCGCCCCGCGAGATACCCAGTCCATACCAGAAGGATATTCACGCCGGTGGAGGCCAGGGTGAACGCCAGGGCAATCCGCAGAAGATGTTTCTTCGCCATGATGCCCACGAGGCCGGTGAGTAAAAGCCCCATGGAAGAAAGAAGGAGCACCAGTGATAGGCTCATTCCTTGCCTCCTCCACATCGATAGGCCACGAGAATTCCCGAGAGCTCACTGGCAACCTTCACTCCTATGGCAGCCGAGATCAGGGGAATGATCCCCGCAGAAAGGAGTTGTCCTGGAATCCCAAGAAACAAAACTGAGTTGTTCAGGAATTGCCCCAATTTCAGCAATCCCCAGAAACCCAACATGGCGAAGGAGAAACCTGCCATGGATTCTGCAAAGGTAAGCCACTTCGCGAACCCAACCTCTTGGGTACAGCCCAGGAGGACCAAGAGTGCCGCTGATGCAACCACGGCGCCCCCTGGGAAACCGCCCCCTGGAGTCAGATGGCCGTGGGCGATGATATAGCCGCCGAAGAGCAGAATCGGCCCAGGGAGTACTTTCATCGTCAGAAGAACAATGCTGCTTGGCTTGTTGGCTGGTTTGCCGAGAGGGAACACGGAGAGCAGAAGGATGACTGCCGATGCCGCGGTGAAAAGAACACTCACCTCTCCCAAGGTATCCAATCCCCGATACGTCACCACCACGGCAGTCACCAAATTGATCGCGCCGACCTCTTCAAATCCTTCGGCAGCATAGTGCTCGGCAATGCGCCCCAACCCCTGAGGTTCTCCAAAAGACTCAAAAGCGGCAGCCGCGAAGAACACGAGATATAGGGCCAGAAGGAATGCGATAAAGGTTCTCACTCTTCACGCACCTTGGAGCGGCCCCAGAGGAAGATGACCGTCGAAATCCCGGCGCCAATACTCGCCTCAGTGATGGCGACGTCCGGTGCGTCCATGAGGAAAAAAAGCACCGAGGCCGTCAAGCTGACGAAGCCCACGAGTATGATAGCTGAGAGGAGATCTCTCACGAATATTGCCCGCACTGCAGCGATAATCATGGAAACACCGGCCACAGAGGCGATACCCAGAAGAAAATCCGGGTTCATGAATCCGCTTCCTGAAGATCGTCCCGCTGCAGATTGTCCGGTTTCTCCTCTGGAACGCCATGCACTGCCCGGGCAAGCGCATGACTCGACACGGGATTCGTCAGAACAATGAACAGGGCAATAACCAGGAGCTTTGGCAGCCATTCGGGCCTGATGAGCCCCAACCCTAACATGAAGGCGATGGACCCTAGTGTGGTGGCCTTGGTCCCCGCATGCATCCTGTTCCATACGTCGGGCATGCGAAGGATTCCCAACCCGCTGATGCATAGGAAGATGGCTCCGATAAGAAGAAGCACGTGGCCGAGAGCGGATAAGAGAATCATCTACAGCCCGCCTTCCAGATATCGTGCGATGGCCAGCACCCCGAGAAATGACAGAAGCGCATAGACCAGAACTACATCCAGGAGCATGCTTCTGCCCATAAGGAATGCCATCAAAACCATGAGATCTACGGAGATGAGGGTTGCACCATCCAGCGCCACCGCGCGATCACCGGCTGTTCGGGCTATTACCAAGCGAATAAACGCCATGGCAAAGCCTGCCCCCAACAGGACAAGGAGTATCAGTGAGAAGGTATTACTCAAAGATCTTCTCCAATCTCCTGGCAAACCCGTCCACCATATGTTGCGTCTCTGCAGAGACATCGCCTTCGGGCAGGGAGATCCAGTGCACGTACAGTGAGGAATCGCGTAGATCCACCGACAGGGTCCCCGGTGTCAACGTGATGGAGTTCGCAAGAATCGCCCGGGCGCGACTGCTGGAGAGTCGGGCATCCGCCTTCACGATCCCCGGATTCACGACGGGCCTCAACCGAAGCACCCTGCTCGCCACATCGATATTGGCTCTTGCCATCTGATAGAGCAAGTATCCCATATATTCGAGGAGCGCCGCGAAACGCCTGGGCCGCAGGAGCCTGAACATATTACCTGTGAAGACGCCATGTGTGGCCACCGCGATGAGCACACACAGTACGCCTCCCAGGATCAACTCCTGGGGATCCTGGCTCATGGTGAGCGCGAGCCATAGAAGGAAGAGGAGGATGACGGAAGAGAGAACAGCGCCCACCTTGCCCACCTTACACCTCAGATCGGATGCTGGGGGAATGGCGGAAGGATCTCGGAAAGAGTTGATTCTTGCGCCAACCCTAAGAACAGAATCCTCATCGTCATAGCTCACTACTCAAGCAGGCAATCACCACACACACAGATTCTTCGGTCGCGCTGCTCCCTCAGAATGACACGTGTTGTCACGCCCAATGCCAACCACCTTCTCTCCCCCACTCCCCTTCTCCCATTCGATGTTGGATGTTGAATGTTCGACGTTCATTCCCCCTCCTCTCCCCCAGATTCTTCGGTCGCGCTGCTCCCTCAGAATGACACACATTCTCTCAACCAATGCCAATTGCCACTGTCATTCTGAGCGACCACAGGAAGCGAAGAATCTCTCTTCATCTGCTCCAGATTTCAGATTAGAGATTGTCAGATTCGAGATTCCGCACTCCCCGCCCAGATCCTTCGGTCGCTCCGCTTCCTCAGAAGTAATTTCTCAATAGGTCCGTGCATCCAGCCTTCTCCCCCTTCTGCTTTGCATGATGGAGGGACGCGTTTCATGGCGTCCGCGGTGTGCGGCATAGGCGGCCACGACGGAGCGTGGCCCTCCAGGGCATGAATTCACGGTTGTGATGCGGTATCAAGACAACCTTCACGATAAAACCTCGAATGGTTGCACAGTTCACATCTATGAGGTGAACCCGTGAGGCGCTGCAAGAGCAAGGTCCACAGAGCCAAAAACCAAGTTTCGTGAAAATATGCTGATTGACGAACCCTGTCAACCTGGCATGCGGTATAGATTCTCGACCAATGCAGGCGCCCCATTGACGGTGGTTGGCCACGCTGGTTACATTGCATTCCAAAAGGAGTCCTCCATGCTATTCCTGCTGCAATTGCTTCTTCTTCTCCCTGGCTCCCCACTTCCAGACCCGGCGGAGCGGCATGCACTGCTACGTTCGTGGTCAGAGCCCGTCGTGCGGTCATGGGAAGCCCAGGAAGGAACGGACTTCCTGACCTACGACATTCACCTCGCGGTCATACCCGACTCCTGTTCGGTCTCGGGTATGGTTTCAATGAGTCTTCTCGTGGAACAAGCACTCGACAGCCTGGTGATCGACTTGTCGACAACGCTTGTCGTGGATTCCGTGTTCCTTGCCGGAGAACCGAAGAGCTTTGCGCACGCGGACGACAGGATCCATATCCCGCTTCGCCCTCCTGCCACTCCAGGCGATACGCTCTGCGTTGAGATCAGCTATCACGGCAACCCTTACCCTGAGGGCTTCGGATCATTCATCTGCACCGAACGAGACGGAACTCCCCAGTTCTGGACATTGAGCCAAACAGACTTTGCCCACACATGGTGGCCATGCCACGATTCGCCCAACGACAAAGCCCTGGTTACCATGTCTGTCACCGTGCCCTATCCTCCGGAGAGCTTCTTTGTGGCCAGTAACGGCATCCTCGAAGATGTCCAATACCGGGATGGATGGACCACGTACTTCTGGAATGAGCTCTATCCCATTTCTCCGTATCTTGTCTCCTTGGCGGGAACGAACTACATCACTGTTCATGCGGGCCTCCGCTCTTTGTCCGGCGATTCGATCCCTGTGGAATACTACATCTATCCTGAGCTACAGCAGGAGGCAAGCGAGGACTTCTCGAAGACCCCGGAAATGATTGCCGCCTTTGAGGAACGCTATGGCCCATATCCTTTCCAGGGAGAGAAGTACGCCATGGCGCTGGTGAGACGAGGTGGCGCTATGGAGCATCAGACCGTGACCTCTTATGGGGACACGCATATCCGGGGCGATCACCATTTTGATTGGATCGTGGCCCATGAGCTGGCCCACCAGTGGTGGGGAGACTGGGTCACATGCCGTTCATGGGGCCACATCTGGCTCAACGAGGGATTCGCATCGTTCTCGGAAGCCGTATGGTTCGAGTCCATTGGCGGCGAGGAGGCCTATCGGGAGTATATGCAGGGGCAGGATTACTTACGAACCTCGGGACACGAGTTCCCAGGCACGGTCTTGAACCCCGAGTATACGTTCAGTATTACAGTCTATGACAAGGGTGCGTGGATCGTCCATATGCTCCGGCGTCTCGTGGGCGAGGAGATCTTCTGGGAAGCCCTTCTCGACTACGGGCAGAGGCATGCCCACGGTACTGCAGTGACAGAAGATCTCCTATCGGTCTTTGAGGAACACACGGCTTCAGACCTCCAATGGTTCTTCGATCAGTGGCTCGTCCGCGAGGGCAGGCCCCACCTGGAACTATCCTGGGAGCGTGTGGAAACCTATGCGGGGGATTCCGTCATCGCAACCATCGCCCAAGTCCAGGATGATCTTCCATACCGGCTCCCGTTGGATCTCCTGTTCAAGTGCTTCAGCGGTGACAGCCTCGTTGCAGTGGAGGTTTCCGACGAAGTCGAGACCTTCCGGTTCTTCTTTCCCTTCCGGATCAACACGTGGGAAGTAGATCCACGTGAGAGCGTCCTCCTATGGATAGACAGCGGTCCTGGCGATCCAGAGGAGAGCTACCCACCACTGACCATCTACGCGCCCCGTCCGAACCCATCCTCGGACAAGGTCGCCATTGGGTTCGATCTCCCCGAGCAGACGTGGGCACAGTTGAAGGTCTTTGATCTTTTGGGAAGAAGCGTGTGGTCCGATCAGCAGAGAATGCTCCCTGCGGGGTGGAGCACTCTGGAGTGGCCAGGCATCCAAGCCAACGGCCGAAGGACGCCTTCCGGCTTCTATCTCATCCGCGCCACCGCCGGGGAAAAACACAGGTTTTCCCCGGTTATTCTCCTTAATTGAGCCGCACTTGTCACCGGCGTTCGAAGCCAAACGGCCCACGGCCGACGTGGAGTTCTGAATGCGAGGCTTGCGACCAAGGATTCCGCAAGCATGGCTTGCTCGGGCAAAGCGGTAGCATGGCTACCGCACTCCAAAGGGGAAAAGCGGTGTAATCTCACCGAGTAGAGCCCTCATCCCTCACATCTTCATTTCTTGCGTAGTCCCGTATACTGCGCGGGATTGCCACTAGGCCTCTTTAATAGGTTGGAGACTTCACATTCGAGTCAAGTTTTGTAACGCTATATGTGGGTTGGCTGCGAGGTGATGCTGGTTTCTGGATGCTTGATGCTGGAAGGAGAAAGGAACGACTCAGGGTTTCATTCAGTATCCAGAGACCAGCATCCAGTAACCAGTATCGCTGCGCCTCAATCAATGCGCCACGGCATCACCCCTCGTCGTTTTGAGGCGCAGCTTCGCCAGCTCCTCGCGAGTTCGGGCGAGAGCGGCCTACACCGCCATTTTTTCCAAGACGCTTGCTTTCTTGGCCTCCCGTATCCAAAACTGTACCCTGGAGAGTGTCGGTGGAATGCACCTGGTCTTGATGGATTGGGCGAAAAGTTGCGAATGGAATTCGATAGGATCTTGCTGGCTCAGGAAACAAAGCGAATCGACACCTACGTCGTGGATAAGGCGGGCGTACACAGGGCCGATTCTCAGAGAGGATTGCTGGAGGTTCATGATCCTTTCTTCGTTCTTCGGCTAGATTGTAAAAGCAAGCACATGAGCGACTGGATCTACGAAGTTATGCAACTTGTATACCGGCCGCAAGTCGAATGCTGCAAGGATCTCATCGTACATCATCGTGCGATATGCAATCGTAGATTCCAATCGTGCAATGCGCCAAGCTCTTTCGTTTCCGCGCTCGTTACTTCAGAATCGGCCCGATACTGAATCTCTAGTAAACCTATGGATTTACTAGAGATTTATGTTTCGACGGGTTGCGGGTCCAGAGATTCAAGGACAGAGAGGTTTGCCGGGAATCATAACCCGGACTTCTCACCGGCTTTCGTCATGAGACAAAAGAAATGGTTCTGGCTGCGAGGCTTGCGCTTTGTTCTGCGGGAGCCAAGCTCCCGCCCACCGGGCACGGTCCGCCAGCTGGCGGATGCCCCTACACGGATAAATCCTCATTGCAGACTCTTCGATAGCCAACAGTCTGCGCAAGCATGGCTTGCTCGGGAAAGGCGGTAGCATGGCTACCGCAGTCCAAAGGAGGAAAGCTGAATATTGGCGAGAGATCCGCGCTCTAGATGCGGTGAAGATGGGATGCTAGAATGTGAAGTTATTTCTGCGCGAACCCTTAATACAAAAGAACGCACACGTTGCCTTTCATCTGTCCCGAACCTTGGCTCATATCAGCTAACCCGCACTTCTCACCAACTTTCTGCTGGAGCGTCGCATTTGACTGCGCCTGCTGTCCGCCAGCTGGCGGACAGAGGATACGCCTGCGGGGTCCTCGGTCGTCCCGCACCCAAAGCATTGGGTGCGGGACAGCCACAGCCAACTACATCGCTTCGCGACGAAAGCTGGTGAGAAATGCGGGCTAATGCCGAATCATCTTGACGCGCAAATCCGCGTGCAGAACTTGGGATGCTTCATCAGCATATATATTCGTGAGCCCTCATTTGGCACCTGAGGCCATTGCACTCGGCGCTGGATGAGAAGCGGGCTCCCCTTTGGGGCAGATGCGCCACTGCCCTATTTCTATGTTTCGCATCAGGACTAGCAGCGTGGCTGGTGCGTGGAGGACTGGAAGTGAAGGCAACTATTGGAATACGGGGGGAGGATATCAATCGCTGGGAGGGACGTGCCCCTTTGGTACCAGCGGACATCGAAAATCTCATTCGCCATCACGATCTCTCGTTCGTGGTGCAACCTTCGGAATTGCGCGCCATTCCGGCGGACGAGTACGAACGCGCAGGCGCCCTCATCAATGATGACTTGTCCGCATGTTCAGTCGTGCTCGCCGTCAAAGAGATACCTTTGCATCTGATCCAACGAGAGAAGACCTATGTCTTCTTCTCCCATGTGATCAAGGGCCAGGAACACAACATGCCAATGCTCCAGAGGCTGATGGAGCTTGGCTGCACGTTGATCGATTATGAGAAGATGGTAGATGCTTCGGGAAGGCGCTTGATCTTCTTCGGGCGCTTTGCCGGTGCGGCAGGCATGGTAGATACACTCTGGGCCGTGGGTCAGAGGTTGAAATGGGAGGGATGCGATACGCCGTTCTCCGGAATATTGCCTGCGCATCACTACCGCACAACGGATAATGCGAAGCAGGCTCTCTCTGAATTGGCCTCGCCTCTCGCTCAAGGATTGCCCGAGGTAATCTGCCCGTTCATCATAGGCATTACGGGCTACGGCCACGTCTCTTCCGGCGCCCAGGAGATGCTTGCCGTGCTTCCCGTGGAAGAGATCTTCCCTGGTGACATCCCGGAACTGCGTGCTTCCGGTGGCGCCCGCGACCGGCTCTACAAGGCCGTATTCAAAGAAGAACATCTCGTGGAACCTGTTGATGAGCAAAGCAGATTCGAGCTTCAGGACTACTATGATTCTCCCGAGAAGTACCGGTCGACATTTCACCGCTATTGGCCTCACATGAATGTGCTGATAAACGCCATATATTGGGATCATCGATACCCCCGGCTCATCACCAAAGAGCAACTGCGCGCACAGACAACCAGCCCCGTGCGACCCCGGCTCAAGGCCATCGGCGACATCAGCTGCGATATTGGCGGCGCCATCGAATTCACGGATCGGGCCACGGATTCAGATGAGCCCCTGTACGTCTATGATCCAATTCACGATTCCACAATCACGGGGATTGCGGGGTGCGGCCCCGTGATGATGACTGTGTACAATCTACCTTGTGAGTTCCCCATCGAAGCTTCGAAGGACTTCAGCCACGCGCTGACGCGGTTCATGCCCCACATGGCGGCAGCCGACTATGGGAGCGCCCTGCAGGAAAGCGGCCTGCCGCCTGAGTTGAAAAGAGCAGTTATTGTCTGGAAGGGAACTCTCGCGCCGGACTACAAGTATCTGGAGAAGCACTTCGACTGAAGTCTTCACTCCCCTATCGTTCTTTGGATGTGTTCACTGACCTCGGAAAAGGAGAAACAGCTGTAATGAAAAATGTTCTCGTATTGGGAGCGGGCCTCGTATCGAAACCTTTGGTTCGCTATCTGCTCGATCAGGAAAATGTCTCAGTCACCATGGCTTCGAGAACCGTGTCCAAGGCCGAGGCCATCATCGGTGACCATCCCAAGGGAAAGAGCCTGTCATTGAACATCAACGCCCCAGAAGGGCTGGATGAGCTCATCGAGGCATCCACTGTCGTGATCAGCCTCCTCCCCTATGCATTTCATGTCGACATCGCAAAACGATGCATACGGCTCAAGCGTCACCTCATTACCACGAGTTATGTGAGCGCAGACATGAAGGCACTGGATCAATCGGCAAAGGACGCGGGCGTGCTTCTGCTTAATGAACTCGGCCTTGATCCCGGTATCGACCATATGTCCGCAATGCAAGTCATCGAAGCAGTCAAGGCCGGGGGCGGTGAGATTGTTTCATTCCGCTCCTACTGCGGAGGCCTCCCCGCACCGGACGATGACAACAATCCACTTGGCTACAAGTTCTCATGGAGCCCAAAAGGTGTCATTCTCGCTGGCCGCAACGATGCGAAATATATCGACCATGGAGAGGTCATTTACGTTCCCAATTCCAAGCTTTTTTCGACTCACTGGCCCGTTTTCGCGCCGGGCGTGGGCGAGTTCGACGCATATCTCAATAGGGATTCCACCGGCTATGTGGAGATCTACGGCCTGCAAGGCACAAAGACCATGCTACGCGGCACGCTTCGGAATTACGGATGGTGTCCCACGTGGCAGAAGCTTGTTGAACTCGGTATCCTCTGCACCGACGAACGCTCTGACTTGGGCTCCAAGACCTTGGCCGACATCACGGCCGAACTCGTTCCCCCGGCTGAAGGCCAGACCTTGCGGAAAACCGTTGCCCAGCGACTCTCCATCCATCCGGATAGCAGAGAGATGAGGAATCTCGCCTGGATTGGCCTGTTCGATACGATTCCCATTGCAGAAAATTCGAATTCATTGGTGGATGCCCTTTCCGCCCGTCTTGGTGAGCTCATGCCGTACAAGAGCGGCGAGAAGGACATGATTGTCCTTCTCCACGAATTCCTTGCCACGTACCCTGGGAGGGAGAAACCCCGTTCCATCAAGGCCTCCATAGTCGCATTCGGAGAGCCTGAAGGCGATTCCGCCATGGCGAGAACGGTAAGCCTCCCCGCAGCGGTAGGAACCAGGCTACTCATCGATGGAACCATTGACCTCACCGGTGTCCATATCCCCACGGTGCAGCCGCTCTATGATCCGATCCTGGCCGAGCTTGGAAGACTCGGCATTGAGGTAAGAGAGTACTGGGCGGAGTAATTGGAATCTGGAATCTGACAATCTCAAATCTGAAATCTGGGAGAGAGGAGGGGGAATGAACGCCGAACATCCAACATTCAACATTCAACATCGAATGGAAGAGTTGGGAGGGGAAAAGGAGAAAACGTTCAGCGTTCAGATGATGGAGGAAGAGTGAAGAGAGATTCTTCGCTCCCTGCGGTCGCTCAGAATGACAGTGATAGTGCCTATGTCGGTGTGTGAATGCGGGTCTTTGAGCGGAGCGACCGAAGGATTAGGTGATTTTCTGATAGATGCGGTGGCCCGTGTGGAAAAAACTCCACCGGGCCGCCCAACGTTTTGGCAGCGTTTCCTTTCTGCCGAGGATTAGATACCCTCCACGGGGAATCATTTGCGAGATCCGTGCCATGGCCTGCTCCCGCGAAGGACCGTGGAAGTAGGTCATGACTGAATTCCGGCAGAATACCACGTGGGCCTGTCGCAGCGGCGGCGGCTCGAAGAGGTCGTGGCAGACGAACAGCACTTCTGTTCTCACCACCCCGGATAGGTGCGCACCCAACTCATCGATCCACAGGAACTGTTCAGCTACTCCGCACGGCACCTCTCGAACTTCCCCTGCCGTCCATTTGTTTTCCTGACCTCTCCGCAGCAGGTGGAAATCGATATCGCTTGCGACGAGAGTAAGCTTTCTGCCCCCGCGAATTCTCTCTGGAAGGCTATGATAGAGCATAGATAGGCTGAATGCTTCCTGGCCCGATGCGGCGCCCGCCGACCAGACCACCACCGGTTCGTCTTCGCCCAGACAGTTCATTAGTGCCGGAAAATGAAACTTTCTCAACTGATCAAACAGTGCACGGTTTCGCCAAAAACGGCTGATAGAAACGGTCAGAAGGGTATGCACATGGGCTGCCTCTCGCGGGTTCGAGAGAAGTTCCTCTCTGTATGAGTCCCATGATCGAAGCGCAAGCGCCCCCATCCTCTTGGCAAGTCTTCGACGGATCATCCGTTTCCTGAAACGAGTCCAATTGAAGCCAAGAAATGGAAGGGTGGTTCTCAGGAAGTCTTCAAATCCCACATTTCCCCCATGCATGTGTGGTTCCGCTCAGTCTTGTCGCAACATCTCAATAAGTGCGGGCGATATCGAAGAAATCCGTAACTTCTCAAAAAGTCCGTGCATCCAACCTTCTCCCCCTTTTGTATGATGGAGGGACGCGTTTCATCGCGTCCGCGGTGTGCGGCATAGGCGGCCACGACGGAGCGTGGCCCTCCAGCGGATGAATTCACGCTTGTAATTGACCCCAACATCTCACCAACCTCCTGCTCAAATCCGACGCCGGATGCGGCATTACGCTCCTTCGGCCATCCAGTTACTTCGCCGGCGCCCAGAACAGGCAATGAGACGCGGTGAGGAATGCGGACCGTGCCCACCAAACGAAAGAGGCCTCCGGCTATGTCCAAAGCCGGAGGCCATAGGAAAACCAAAGACGAATGTCGGTGAGCTAGCGCAGAACCACCAAGTTCCGAGTGGCCGCCCTGCCCTCCTGCTCCAGACGACAGAGATACACGCCATTGCTCACACGAGCGCCATCCTCGTTCCTCACATCCCAGTGCACCACATCGGAGCCGGCGCTCACCGTGCCGTCAAGGAGCGTTCTCACGAAACGGCCCGAGAGGTCATACACCGCGATCCGCGCCTGACCCTCGGTTGGCACGGAAAAACGGATCTCCGCGTCCGACACGATAGGATTCGGCCTTGCTGCCTCGAGGAAAAGCCCACGAGGAAACACATCAGCGTTCTCACCCCAAACAGAGGGCGGCACCTCTATGACTGCATCCACCTCCACGATTGGATAGTAGTGATGCAGATTCTCGTCAAACGGCACAAATGTGTAGAAGACAATACCCGCGGGAGGATTCTCGTCGTAAAACTCCGTGTCCATCTCTCCGGTGCTGGTATCCGGCTCTACGACCCAGATGTCCTCTTCCGCGTATATGTATAGTCCGTCCGCGTCAATGGGCACACTCCCTCGCCGGATTCCCACAAGAGAGGCCATACCTACGGTGCTTCTCACAATACGAATACCGGCAAGATCCTCGTCCAGTGGATTCTCCCACGTAATCGTGATGGGACCGTTCTCCACGGGCCGCTGGGCCACGAGATTGGCAACCGAGCCCGGCGACGTGAAGTCGGTGAGCCTGGTGAACATGACCTTCTCCGGCATGGCGCCGTTGTAGGTCTCATCCCAGACCACGGCGGGACCGGTGGTGGGCACATGCTCGGTCAACTTGGTATACTTGACCCCAATGCTGTCCGGTCGGAGGTTGATATCGGAGGCCCGGGTCCACACCCACTCAGTGCCTCTGGCGAAATCCTTGCTCGCGATCCATGCTTCAGGCTGGAGATTGCTCCCGCCGATATCGGAATGCATGTCCCCATAGCCGGTGAGATACGATCCGTTGCAATACTCGTATGACCTGGTGCTCACATAGAGCCTGTTCTGGGCATCCACGCCGATCTGGGCATAGCTGCAGAACACCTGGGAAGTCGAGTCAGGAAACACGCCTTCGAAACCCTCGTACATGCCATCGGTCCCCGGATGGATGGCCACGGGCTCAGACCAGTTCCCGGAGGCGCCAAAAATGTGGTACAGCTCCGCCGCCACGGGGGCGCCCACCTGGGTGTCGATCCAGATGTAGCCGGGATCCGCATTGCTCGTCTGCGCGTAGAGAATATGAATCATCCCATCAGGACCCGCCACACAAGAGGTATGAGTGATGGCACGGAATGGGTCCTGAAGACCGCCGCCATATGCGGCTATTTCCGCGCTCCCCCAGAGGTCATTGGCCTTGTCATAATGGTAGACCACAAGTTCATCGTACTCATCCGACTGGTCTGTCTCCGCCTCGGTGTCCACAAGATAGATGTCACCGCTCACCGGATCGCAACAGCCGGAACCCCACAGACGAAGCGTGTCCTCTGTGGCCCACTCCATGTCAGAAGGATCCCAGGTATCGCCCCAATCGGTGGAGGTAATCACACGGTAGCCCTGGTACTCCAGGATGGCGCTGGGACTTCTCAGCAGCTCAGACCAGCGTACCGTAACATTCCCCGCATTGTCCACCGCAATGGTAGGGAAGTTTGATTCCACTGCGTCGAGCGAAGAAACCAATACGGGGTCTGTCCAGGCAAACGCACCTGAAGGAAGTTTCGAGTAGAAGATCTCGTACGCGTCGCCGCCCAAATCATGATCCTGATGCCAAGCGGCATGAATGGCGCCATTCATGTCGGCTGCCAGATCGATCCTCCCCGCGTCGCTTGCCGATTGGCTCACCGGCACCGGATTGCTCCACAAGCCGAAGAAGATATCCCATGCGGTGGCCATCACTTCATTGCCGCTCTCGGGCCCCGTCTCCCAACCGGCCACGAAAAACTCATCGCTCCCGGCCACTACCTTGCGGTTGTTATGATAGCAGAGCGGGCCTCCGGCCTTGAAGCTCGCACCGGGATACTGGATATCCCGGGCGAGTGTGTACACACGCCCCGCGTCCGGAGGCTCGTTCGGGGACTGCGCCGAGTTCGTCGTACCCTGAACTGAAGATGGGGTATCGATCCCTCCTTCAGTGAGACCGGCTTCGGCCATCTCGAGCGTTGCGGGAACAGAAATCCGTCCCGTCTTCAATGGAGCCTTGGCCTGATGGTAAAGATCGGCACTGGCGGTGCTCACCAAGAGCACAACCATTCCCAGCCAAACCATCCAGTCCATTCTTCTCAAGGGTCACCTCCTTCGGTTGACACCGCTTGCGGATCAGTCAGAAAGACGGATCCATCCTTAGGGTTTGCGCAAGAATAACTTCACATTCGGATATCGCATTGTTTCTAGTAACAAGAGGGCAGGCTTGGAGCCTGCCCAATGTGAGTTCCCCTGCACTCTGATGACTCTGCTGCAAATCTTATGAGTACTGGGCCGGAACTGTGTACATGCTCGTGCTGCGCCCGACTCGGCCTAACCTCGCCCCTCCTTGAGGCTGAAGATAAACGGAACTCCAACCCACACCGCCACTGGTTTGTCCCGCTGTTTCGCAGGTGTGAATAAACATTTCCGTGCAGCCGCCCTCACGACCGCATGGAAGATCTCCGGCCCATTCATCACTTTTACATCGTAGACTCTGCCATCTGTTCCAATAAGAAGCTGTGTAACCACCGTGCCTTCGATACCCGCTTGTTTGGCAAGCTCCGGATAATCGGGGGCCACGAACTTGATAGGCTCAGGCCTGGAATCGTAGGCAACGAATGTCCCGAATTTCGGCAACACCGGCGGCGGCTCATCGGGAGCGGCCATATCCTCGTCGAGAACAGTCTCCTCGATGGTGCTGTCTTCCGGTACGTCCTCATCTTCCTCCGCCTCTACGGGAATAGTAGGCCGGGGCACCGTGGCTTTTTCCTTCTCCGGGACCTTCATGTCCACAGGCAGTTCGATGGCCTCGACGTCCTTCTTCGAGTAGGAACGGACCTTGATCTTGTATTCGGGCACCGCCACGAGACCGAACAGATGGATCAGCAGAGCCAGCAGCACGCTTCTCTTGAAGAAAAGCGCCGCTTGCTCACGGAGGAGATATGTCTTGATAGCAGCCATGGCACGCTCCCTCAGATAGTCTTACTTCTCCGTAGTAGTGGCAAACTGAACCCTGAACGCACCGGCCAGCTGACATCCCGCCAACACGTCATTCACCACCGTGTAAGGCGCCAACGCGTCCGCCCTGATACCCACGATCATGCCCGGGTTCTTCTGGAGATCCCCATTGAGGATCTGGGCCATCTTGAATGATGACATCGGCAGATCATCAACATTGATGGTTCCCGCCCGGTTGACCCACACGTGTCGGACATCGCGCCGTTTCTGAATCTTGACGGTCATCTCAGCTTCCGGCAGGATGATCTTTAGGCCTTGCTCGGTCTTGAATACCGTGCTCACCATAAAAAAGATCAGAAGAAGGAAGGCCAAATCCGCCATGGAAGATGCCGGGATTTCCGTGTCGACTCTTGTCTTCTTCTTGAAGGTTCCCATGACCGCCTCCTATCCCTCACCCGGCTTCAACTGGCCTAGTGTGATCTTCCGAGCATCCGCCGCACGAAGCTCATCAAGTACATCGATCATGGCACCGTACGGCGCATCAGGCGCAGGTTTGATGCTCACAATCAGCTGATCATTGGCCTGCAATCTGGCATGCACGAAGCTTCGTATCTCCGGCACGGCCATGACACGCTCCTCATCCTGGTGTTTCATCACGATATGATTGCTTCCATGGACCACAAAGTACATCATATTGCTCTTGCGGACCTTGGCGATCTGATCCTTCGAAGGATTGGGCTCGGGGAGCACCAATCCGAGACCCTTTTCTTCAAGAAAGTGAGTCGTGACCAGAAAGAATACAAGGAGCAGAAAAGCAATATCCGCCATGGAGGAGGTCGGGATCTCATCCGACGTCTTTATCCTACGCTTCAGCATGACCCACTGCTCCTATATGAGAACACCGCCGCCTTCTGTCGCCACTGATTGACCCTTCTCAATAACATCCATGAGATGGGCAGAGCTTTCTTCCATGTCGAGAATCAAGGAATCGATCCTCGTCACGAAGTAGTTATGAAATATGTTCATGGGAATAGCCACGGCAAGCCCGGTTGCAGTGGTGATCAGGGCGACCTTGATACCACCAGCCACCAGTGTTGCTTCGACTTCTCCGGCAACCTCGATGGCGGCAAATGCTTGGATCATACCAATAACCGTACCGAGGAATCCTACCAGCGGGGCGATGGTGCCAATGGTGGAGAGCCAGATCAGCCCTCTCTCCAAGAAGGCCATCTCCAGCGTTCCAGCACTTTCAATCGCTTTGGCGACTGATTCCGGACCACGATGTACCCGGCGGAGACCGGCCAGCATGATCACCGCAATGGGGCCGCTCGCCCGTTCACACACACTGATGGCTCCTTCGATATCACCTCCAGTTATGGCCTTGCGAAGCTTCTTGACCACACTGCGCGATGCAGCACCGGCTCGCGTGAGCACAATCAGCCGCCAGATGATGATTGCAATTCCCGCAATCGAGAAAGCGAGAAGCGGCCACATCATATCGCCACCGTCATGGAACAATTTGACCACGCCATTGCCTCCTTCTGTAGGGAGCAGAACGAACCGACCGATTGACCCCTGCTTCACCTTAGAATGGATAATTTGGGATCAACGGAAAAAATCACTATGGCAACGCCGCAGATTTGCACACCCTGTGCTCTGATGTCAACCCTTTTTCTCGCATGATGGCTTGGATGCTCGGGAGAAGACACCTCTTGACGAGGAAGCATTGCCTGTGTATCACTGCCAGTCATCTGCGACAGTACGGGTGTCGTCATCATCGCCAAGAAGCGTGGCATCCTCTGTCGGGAATCATAGCCCGGATTTCTCACCAGCCTTCTGCTACAACGGCAGATATAGCATCCCGCGTCGGACGCGGGACTTCGTTACGCTCTGTCGGTCGCCCTCGACGTATCGCAGAGGATACGCCTTCGGCCGGCCTCGGTCACAAGCCTTGTCCCGCGTCGGCGCGGGACCATTTCGCGACGAAGGCCGGTGAGAAGTCCAGGCTAGCCAACTCACGTTCGTGTTCTACTCCGCAAGGCGGTGGCAGTGCAGATTGAAATCTGGGGTTCCAGAGGAACACTTCCCATGGGGGGATCGCCAACAGTCTATGGCGGGAACACCCCATGTGTCTCATGCATCGCGTCGGACGGAGCTCTCTTGGTCTTGGATGCCGGAACCGGCATCTATCATCTCGGGAAAAAACTCGAATCCCGGAAAGAAGAAAGCAAACTCATCAGGATGCTCTTTTCACATGTTCATTGGGATCACATCCAAGGCTTCCCGTTATTCTCTCCGGCAAACTCTCCCGAGGTCAAGCTCTTGATCTACGGAGGCCCCCCACAAGGTGGTACGTGGGAACAGGCGCTGAAAGGACAGATGGATGATCCCTATTTCCCTTTGCCGTTCTCCTCTCTTGGCGCAGATATCACTTTTCAGGGATGGCCGGATGAAGGACCCATGGCTCTCGGTCCCTTCACCGTATCGAGAACCCTGACGAATCATCCTGGAGGAGGATACTCCTACCGCATCTGTTGCGACCATAAGATCTTTGTCTATGCCACGGATACCGAACATCCGGCTTCCGGCGTGGATGAGGGACTGTTCTGTCTCGCCCGGAACGCCGATCTTCTCCTATATGATGCCACATTCTTTCCAGACGAGTATCCAGCGCGCGAGGGATGGGGGCACAGCACGTGGCAGCATGGCATAGCGCTAGCACGGGCCGCATCGGTGCGTCGTCTCTTGCTCTTCCATCATGATCCTTCCCATGATGACGAATCCTTGGCGGAAATGGAATGGCGAGCACAGCAGGAGTTTTCCTCGGTGGAGGCCGCCAGAGAAGGGCCGGTGATTCTCGATTGAAACGCCTGCTTCTCCTCCTTTTCCTCTTCTCTCTCGCGGTCCGCGTCCCGCACATCGCAGGACCCTTGAGATGGGAAGAACGGGATATTGTGACCGGGCTTCGGGACATATCAATCCAACCGGGTCAGCTCTACATCCCACCCAAGGTCGGTGACCACACGAGTCTTTCTGTTCTTTTCTCTTGGTTCTTCTTCCGTTGCGCACCGTTTTCCCCATGGGCGCTGAGGATCCCCTCTGTGGTGCTTGGTGCGCTTCTCCCCGTGCTTCTCGCCTTGGGCCTGTGGCGAATAACAAATCGGCACGTGGCCATCATGGCCGGCTTGCTGGTCGCGACGCACAACTTCCTCATTTGCTGGTCCGCGTACTTCATGCAAGAAATGACGTATCTATTCTTCGGGCTCTTGGGGTTTCTTTTTCTCGAGAAGGCAAGGCGGAAGGAATCTTTCGGACATGCATTGGTCTCAGCCTTCTTTCTGGCTCTTGCTTTCTGGAGCCACGAATTCGCGCTGCTTCTCTTTCCCATGGCCGGCTTTTACCTGCTGGTGGATGGCCCCTCTTCGCGTGCCTGGCTTCGCACACCGGCCCCATGGGGGGCGACAGGGATGTGGCTCCTCATGGTCGCACCCTACTTCGTCTGGAACATGATGATGCGAGAAAAATTCGCTCATTTCGGAGGCATGTCCTTGGCTCAACAGCATCTCCTCGCAACCATGGTTTCGCAGCGAGGCTTCAATTTTAGGTTTCTCGAGTTCTTTGTGACAGGGGGCCTCGCTGATATGAGCACGCGGTGGCCGCGTGTCGAATTGAATCACAGTGATCCGATCATGGGAGTGGTTTTGCTTTCAGCCGCGGGTCTCTGCCTCTTGCCGCCATTTCGCAAAAAGCGCGAAGTGAGGTTGGCTTTGATTCCCTTTTGGTGCACCATGGCCCTATTCCTGATCATAGATCTTCGATTTCGAATCTATCGTTTCTCTATTACTCTGCTCCCCGCCTGTGTCATGGCTGGCGTTGTTCTGTCTGCAATGTGGAACTCCCGCAGGCGAGTGCTCAGATTGAGCGCCCTCTTTGTTGTCGCCTATGCGCTTTTCAGTGGAATCGTGACCACGCCACACGCCCAAAAAGCCGCCCATAACGGCTTCCGCTGGTGGAGGAAGGGCCCCCTCTTTTCTGAAAGCAGTTTGATCGACGCATTGCGAGAAGCCCAACATGGACGAAAAGCGAGCCTCGTTGTGCTGCCCGGCCTCTTCTGGGATCACGTTCCGTTGCGTGCGGAGTATGAGACAGGCGTCAGGTATGTGGGAGGAAGCCGGGAGACGATCTACTCGAGCACCTATTGGCTCAGGCCCTACTCGCCCACCGAGGCGTCACATGTGCGGCTCGTGATTTCCTGCCAGGAGGATGTTGCCAGTTGGCGACATTGGCTCGAAGCGCGCGGCTACCGCGGACCCATGGAAAAACACGATATCGCATTCAAGGGCATCCTTCAGGACACGACTTTCGTATGCCCGGTCTACTTTCTGGAGATGGATAATCCCAACCCACCCCCGGTAGAGGTCTTTCTGGAAAGGATCTACGCTTCTTCCTAGACTTCGCTCTGAAAAAAAGGGATGTTCCATTTTCTCGTTTTACGGTCTCGGCCTGACGCTACGGCTCACGATAGAAATACAAAACCCTGTAGAGAGATCCGGGAACCGTGGCGCCACCATTGGCCCGGACTTCTCACCAACTATCTGCTGCGAGGGTCGAAATGCCTATGTCTCCTTCGTTACGCTCCCTCGGACTCCTCGACGTATTACAGCGAATACGACTGCGGGGTCCTCGGTCGCAAGCCTCGCGTCTACAACCATCTCGACCCTCTCGCGACGAAACCCGGTGAGAAATCCGGGCTCGTCATTGCGAGGAGAGTAGCGACA
>JAUXFG010000065.1 GCA_030620115.1 Candidatus Fermentibacterota bacterium | reverse complement strand
TTCGAGACGAAGTTTGGGAGGGAAGGATGGTTGACCACTACTCCTCCCTCTGAACAATCATCATCCTGGAGCCGGGGGAATTTCCTCGGGTGGTTTCCTTGTACATCATTTCGGCCCAGGCGGCGGGGTGCACGAAGGAGCCCTCGAAGGTGGCTCTCAGTCTGAAATAGAAATCGTGTGTGCCTTTGGGCATAGTTTCGAAATAGAATCCGGCCTGGTCATCCTCGAACATACTGTACGAGGGCTCTATTGTGTTCGGCTTGGATGGGGTGGCCTCGGGGCCTGAGATGGCCAGTTCAGGATTCAGTGGTTCGAAACCCGCGGCAAAGGGGGCCATGATTGCCACAAAATGACGCTCCTCGGGATTCACCACTCTGATGTGCTCCTCGATTACATCGCCTATCCCGTACTCAAGCGGTTGGCCGGGCGAATCAATCCACGTCCTTGACTGTGGCGCCTTTCCTTCGGGAACCAGGGAGAGCTCTCTCGAGACTACGAAACCCTTCACCCCAGCCGCTACACTGTCACCAGGAGCTCTGGGCACGTATGACAGCGTCATCCTGGCTACCACCGACGTATCAGGCGTGCCGGAAATCAGGGTGATAGCACCGTTTGTCTCGGCATCAAAGGAATCCGATGCTGCGATCTTTCCCTTGGGCAAGACAAGCTCATGGCGGGCAGAGGCGAACTTCGTTTCAAACACCAAATCCTCGGGGCGATTGTCTTCTCTCCCTAAGAACTCTGCCAGAGTTATCATGCACGACGCATTGTTCCATGTATTGCCCCACCCGAATCTGTCACCCATGTCCACCAGACCACGCACCAAGAGATCTAGCCTTTGTTCAGTTGGGTTCAGTTTCGCCAGGGCACGGAGCAGCCAGGCCGTGGACCTGATCTCCGAACTGTTGATGACTCCTCCCCACGAGTAGCCACGCTTCTGCTCCTGGAGCCCTGAAAAAACCTCTCTTCCGCTCCGAAGCCTCAATACCACCTCATCCCACAGAGGCTGCTCCAGATTGACCGCCAGGCCGGTGCGATCAGCGAAAACCAGCGCCATTGCCACCCGGGCTCTCCCGTAGGCATCCATGTACTGGTTCTTGCGCAGCAGTTCTATGCCGTAGGACTCTTCGAAATGATTCGCCCGTGATAAGGCGTAGAGCGCATCCGCCCGCTCCACATAGCGCCAACCACTCACAAATCCGCTGTAGTCGGATCGAAGTGCCCGTTGAAGCGCCGCAACTGCCCGTGTCAAGAGACGATCCGGGAACTCAAAACCAGCTTGCCTGGCCTCCACCAGGAACTCGACGACATAGGCAGTCAGGTACACATAGGTATGGGAAGACCCTGGCCAATAGGAGTACAATCCGGAGGATTTCTGAGTTCGCTTCAGGTAGCGTATCGCATCTTCGAACCGTGTGGCTACCGCAGGCATCGCCGACCTCATGCTTAGCGGCTCAAGAAGATCCTTCATGGCCACAAGGGGATACGCCTGGCTCACCACCTGCTCGGTACAGCCGTGGGGATAACGCATGAGATAGTCCAGTGCCGCCGCCATGTAGAGCACTGCCTCTTCGCTGGTCATCACAATGCTCTGAAAGACAGTACCATCTCTGGGCGCTTCCTCCAATTCAGGAAACGGCACCTCATCGCCGGTGGCAACTGCTGCCAGCTTTTCAAATCGCACACGACGTCGATCTTTCTTCACAGGAAGCTGGAGCTTCAGCGCGTCACCGGCGCCGTCTGAATCTCGAAGAATCGAAAGCGTGACCTCCACATTCTTCCCCTCCACCTCGTCCCAGTCCGGCACTTCCACCTTGATTGGGAAGAACAACTTCTCTGCACGCCCCGGCGCCCAGTTGATCTTTCTCACGGTCTCGCCTTCAACAGAAAGACCGTCCACCTCGATCTTGCACCAGCCCGGCCCACCGGCACCTTCTACGACTCTGCCGATGCCACCTGCTCGAAAACTATCTCCAGGCCGCACAAACCGAGGCAAGGCCCCCTGCACGACCATAGGCAACCGAACAGCGAGCATGGACTTCGCGATGCCGAATCTGGAAGGCCCTGAACATGCCACAGCCCGTATCTTGAAATTAGTGACGTTGTCTGGAAGCTCAACGGATACCGTGGCAATACCATCCTCCGACACCAAAATCCGTGGATTGTAATAGGGCACCGGCACGATCTTCTTGCGGACGGTAACTTTGTCTAACAGTTCCGGCGCCCGCTCCCTCGCGGCACCGCCTCCGCCCGGCTCTTCCACCACAGGCACAAGACCCACCGCTCTGTTCCTCGTGTCGGCGATCCTGATATTCGATCGAGCCTTCGGTAGAAACGTGGGGAGAGGATCCAGGGGCTTTTCCTCACCAAGTGCCAGGACTGCCTGATCCACCAGCCACAATGTGACTTCGCCTGGAAGTGGTGTCCCGTCCGGCGTTGCCAGCCTTATGATAACCTCAACCGTATCCCGGGGGAGCGCTCTCGTAGGATGGTCAAGGGTAACCACTATCTGGTTCTCTTTAGAGGTGACAGGCAGCCAGACCGTGCTCCCCAACGATGTGGGATTCGTCAGATCGTGACGTTTCTCCTCTGTCTCGCGCCACTCTCCCCGCCCTCGCATGAGGAGGAAATGAACGGGCAGTTTCGGTATGTGTTCCTTGAACAGCACGGTACTGAACTCGGCCTTGCCGCCTCGCACGGTGAGCCAGTGGTACTCGTTTCTCTTTGGATGTTCTACAACCGCCAACACCTTGGCATGTTGAAAGGGGCTCTTCAGCAGAATACGCGCAGTATCTCCAGGATCATACCGCTCCTTGTCGGCCACGCACTGGAAAACCATGCCTCGAGGTTTCTCCCAGGCCAGCTCTTCCTCCCCTGCAACATAGAGATCGGCCGACACGACCTGCGCTCTGCCGAGTTTGTCCCTGGCTTCGAGCTTGATGATGTAGACGCCAGCACGATCAACAGGGATCTCGAGGCTATCCGGCCCTGGACCGCTCATAAGCGTGGTCGTCCAGATCTCGGTATCAACCTCGTCGGTCACGTACTTCGCCCGCCCCTCGAAAAGGTCCGCCTCCTGGAGGTGTGAATGCCACTCCCTGGAGAAGAGCCGAACCGTGACCTCTTTGCCTTCCAGGGGCTTCTCGTCTACTCCCAAGATGAGGATCTTCGGCCTGATGATCTTCTCTCCCCGGATATATCGCTGAACCTGGAGTCCCAGAGAGAAGGCAGGCAATGCGATCACCGACTTGGTGGCAGTCACTGTCTGCTCGTCCGCACCGATGACCGTGCCTTCCACCACGTATCTCCGTGCCCCCCCATCCACCTCCAGCGTCGGATCAATGACCAGGCGCGACGTACCTAATTGGTCGGTTCTGTCGGTCTTCTGAACCACGGGCTCCGACGAAAAGCCTTCTGCCCTGGAGTAGCGCCTCGTGGAGCTCCAGAGATAGCCTTTGAGCCCCTTTGGACAATAAGCATAAGGGAACTGTGTGGCTCGCCAGTTGACCTGCTCGTCGCCCACTCTGCCTCCGGCATAATAGGAAGCGGTCAGAGTAACGGTGAACGGATCATCCATAGCCACGATATCATCACCATGTAGCCGCACCTCGAAGGTGGGTACCCGGTAGTTCTCCATCCTGAAGGAGGTGCTGCCTCCTTTCCATCGAATACCGCTACTTCTCGATATCGAGCGCAGATGTACGCGGTACTCGCCCGTAGGGATATCATCAGCCGCAAATTCATGCTGGAAGGTGCCTGCCTCGGTCAGTCTGATGGGCTGCTTCCATGTCCTGCCGCCGGGAGCGACAATATGCAACGTATACCCGTGCGGGGAGACGCGTTTGATCTTGCCATAGTGCTCCCCGCGCACATAGCCCTTGATGTGGACTTTCTCCGACGGTCTGTAGATGGGTCGCTCGGTAATCAGATGGGCGGACCAGACTTCCAGCGGTGTAAGGGCAGTCGTGCAATCGCCACAGAATTTCTGGAGCCATCCGCCTCTTGGTCCATACCAGTAGTTATCTGCAAAGATCGGCGGTGGATCCGAAGGATCGATAACAACAGCGTCATCCCCCTTGCGAATGTAGACTCGCACAACGCTGCATTTGGAGTAGTGCCCACAATTTCCAATCTTCCGCCTCAGAACGACTTCGCCGCTGCGATCGGTCGTTCCCTTGCGGAGAATCACAAGAGTACTCCCTCCACATTCATATCCCTCCACACACACCATTGCACCGCTCACTGGCATTCCAGTCTTCAAGGAAGTGACTGCAAATAAGATCTGGTCTGCTCGCTTCACGGTCGTAAGGCAGAGATCAGTAACCTGCACCCTCGCGTAGGTTCGCGTGGTCTCTTTGTTCAATCTTCGATAACCAACCAGATAGGTCCCGGGCTGATCCGGCCCTGAAATTTCCTCGAAGTGGTCTCGGAGGGGAATACCATAGCGGTGGGCCTGCTGTGTCCCGTATGAAGGAAGGTCGACAACTCGTGAAACGAGTGGGGCGCCCAGGAGCTGGATATGCTTCTCTAAAACGCCTGCTGAGAGCCGGCCTCTCAGCTCATCCGGCTCGGGTGGCTCCTCTCCGGGTCCTGGCGGGCGATTGTCTTCATCCACCACCAGTGGTTGGCTGGGAAAAGGCCAGAACCGCCGATCCAATGGATCGATCTTGTATATGCGTAAATCGATTCGCCCGAATCCCCTGGAACTCACCGGTAGCTCCTGGGGGCCATAACGCTCCAGGATACCCTTGCTCTGATTCCACCGGATATAGGGAGACGGTTTCGGCACGTAAAAGTGAAAAGATGAGGTCCCTTCGGCGAGAAGCGTCCGCCCGCTTTCATCAGTGATCAGCGGGGTCGGCGCCAGTATGACTTTGTAGATCGTTTCTTCCTCCACTGCCGCGGAGAGTATTATTCGCCGGCCGTCTTGCCGAAATGAGAACTTCTTCACCGCAGGGCTAAAACGGACCATCTCACTGATGACCGACATATCCACGGGAGAGGGTTCGGCATTGAACTCTATGGCGATTCTCCTATCTCCACCGGGCACATTAATGGCCTGTTCCTTGGTATACGATGCGCCACCACGTGGAATAGGATAGTTGGTTCTCCCCACTCCCGCTTTGACGATCCGGAACTCACCCCGAGTGAAAAAGGTGTACTGAACGAATGATGATCTACTCTCATCATCCAGCGAAAGCCGCAGGTGGAGTGTAATGGCGTGGCCGGCTCCTACCGGCGTGTTGAGCGTCACCAGGTACCGAGCCGGTTCCTCTGAAGAGCCTCTTTGCAGGGCCTTGACCTGAAAATCCGCATCGGTGAGCCAGAATGCATCCTTCTTCTCGATGCCGGGCAGCGGGCGCACTTCGAACGAAACCATGGCGCCCAAGCCTTCCAGGGCTAGGGGATCCCGGAAATGAAGTGTCACCTCGCGAAACTCCTCGAGGTTCTTCGTTCCTGCAGAAGGGATCAACTTCTCGGGTGGGACCATCATGGTATGCAGGATCCTCGTGTTCTTGCCGACCTCCCATCGGTATCGCGCCAATGGCGGCCATGGGTCTGCCGGCCGGAACTGGATCGTCCTCGCATCCACAAACCTGAACTCGCCTTTCACCTCCGGGTTGACGCGCAGGAACTCGCCCGGGCTATCCAAAGGACCTCCTGCTTCAGGGCCAATGGGATCCGAGAAGAGGATTGTGACAGGATCATAGCCGCGCAGGTAATTCTCAGGAAGGATTTCGGGCCCCTTGGCCGCACTCCACGACCACAAGAAGGCCAAAGTCAACAGCGCGAACAAAGCATTCCGTTTCATATCAGCTTCCCTCCTGCACGAATCCACCCTTGGACATCAATCGGCGTATATACTCATCTGGAGGCCCGGTACCCGGTGGGATCAAGCCGGCAACCACAGCCCGAGCCGCCACTACATCCTCATCCATGGGAAGGTAGATCCTGATCAGATAGCTCCCCTTGGAGAGCTCCTCCACCAGCCTTACTCCGTCGGCCAAGGTCACTCCTTCAGGAGTCAGGATTTCACACCTCGCCCCGTCTCGCTTGCCTTGTACACCCAAACCAATCTTCCCCGATTCCTTGACCGAAAAGGAGAAGTACCGGCTCTCACCCGGTTTGAGCAGAACCCACGGGCCAAATGCTTCGGCGATCTGCTCGGCCCGATCCCTGGTCAGAATGAGACTCCCGGCTAGGGGTCGTCCCCCGAGCCCGCGAACCAGGACCTCATACTCACCTCCGGGGAACCATCTCGATAGCGAAACCCCATCGCCCCCCTCTCCAAGGGCAACGACCTTGCCCTGATGCCGAACTGTGGCACATACACCGCCGTCGGTCAGGAGACTGATGGCGAACGGTTCGTCTCCCCACAACACCCATCGGCCTTGGTTCCCCTCCAGAGATAGGACCGATGATTCATAGATTGGAACGGGCTTTTTGCTCTCGCGCGGGCCCCACCGAGCCTCCAGGCTATCGCCACCGGTCCAGGCCCACGCCTTCACGAGCCCCCTTCCGTGATCTATCTCAAGATAGCCGCCCGGCTTATCCACCACATGATCCCAGCCCGGATTGATGATACCCTGCCCATCAATCCATCTGCATCTTCTGGGCTCGTCTGCCGTGGTACTCAGATGTGTGCCCCGCCGGAGGTTTGCGAGCGGAACCCATGTTGTGCCGGGATGAAATGCCAGTTCCTCATGAAGCAGTCCGTTTCCTGCAAGAATTGTAGGGTCGCCACCCTGGTCGCGAAGTATTTCCACGGAGAATGCGCTCTCTCCATCCTCAGCTAAGGAGTAGAGCAAGAGCTCCTCCGCCTGTGTGCTGATCTCGTGAGACGGCCTCGACGGTGACAATAGCATGCTTTCCATGGTGTCGCTCCCCAGGAGGACGGACAAAATTCTTGCCGAGCCGCCGATGCGAACAAGCTTGCGGCCGGATGGAAGCGCCCAGTTCCTACTCAACCCCGGCCCCAGAATTCCCTGGTGTGTGCCGAATCCCAAGGCCGGCGGATCGCTGTCGTGATTCACTGCGTGATGTGTGACTGTCATTTCCACGGGTGAATTGTGCTCAACACGGTTCGCGTTCCAGAGCCGGACAGTGGGTCTCTTACCGTGCCTAAACACGGCCACCGAGATCTGGTCTTCAAGGTAGAGGGGTATCCTATCGATAGTGTCTCTGCCCGAAAAACAAACCCCTGGTTGCGTGTCTCTTGAACGGGCTACCGCAATGGCGACCCTATTCTTCAACTCCTTGAAGTCAAGGAATACCGGCTCATTCCCCCTGATCAAAGCGGTCCAGCCTTCACCTTCATCGAGCACCAGTCGCCTTCCCTTGATCCTGACTTTTCCAGACCCGGCGGTTTCGGTGGCCAGAAAAAACCCATCTTCGGAGAAGCTGACTTCAGTCTCGCCTTCAGGGGACGGTTGAAGCCGGGTTCCGGGCTGTACCGCGTAAAGAAGCGAACCTCGCATTGAGGTCTCTATCCGATATGTGGAAGGCTCCCCTGTTTCCACGTGGAGAGGAGCCAACCACATCCCTGCCGTACGAATGGGTCGTATCTTGACCCCCTTCTCGAGCTTCCTCAGGTCCACGGTTTCCACTGGTGGCAGGCCAAGTTCGACTTTTACATTCCCAGATCCTTGGCCCCATGACCACACTCGCAGCAAACAGTGCCTTGAAAGGGGGCTGGAAACAAGGAGTCTGGTCTCGAAATCGCGTCCTTCGGCGAGAACACTCTCTTCAGTGCCGACGTCCAGCAGGGAGTAGCCCGTGAGATCACTGCCTTTGATTCGAACAGCCAGAAGAGGTTCCTCCAGCGGTAGCGAGAGCGGGAGGACCATGACGTTGCCCTTCAGCGTGAGATCCAGCAGCGACGGGAAAACCACGGTATCGAGCCACGACTCCTCCATGGCCTCCATGGATACTACGGTTCGGCCCGTAGCTTTTCCAACAGGAGCGACCTTGAGACGATACGCGCCCGCCTCAAGCATGGAGCAGATGTGAAAGTTCCAGTCTGCCACGCAGTCATCACTCTCTTGAATCACTGCTCCATCGTCAGAGAAGAGCGTCGCCTTCACATCATCGGAACCGGCGGCACGGATGGCGATCATGCCCTCTTTGCCCACTGACAAGGATAGCTCTGCGGGAACGGTCACTGCCCTGGAAGTGCCCGCCACAAGATCGCGGCAGCTCACCTGGATGGTGTATTCCTGGAGATTGCTCACCGTTCGGCTCTCAACCTCCAACCGGTAGCTCCCCGTTGCAAGCTCCCCTTCCCAGCGTTTCCGCATCGTGACGATGGCGCTGTCACCGTCGTCCCTGAAGAGATAGCCTCTCATACTGCTGCTCAAGGAAATCGTTGTCTCTGAGCTCCCAGGCATATCGAACAGGTAGATGTCTCTTTTCCTCGTCTCTCCTTCAGATGGCTCCATCCATCTGTTCCACTCCTTCTTCCCCAGAGCAAGTCTATGTGGCCCCTTGCCTCGAATCGGTACATACTTCTTCATGAGATCGAATGTAGTAATCCTCGACCCTTCCACATCTGATGGATAGGTTGTGATGGAATAGGTGCCTGGATCGAGCTCCAGATCGAGAGACGATTGACTCCCTGTGCGGACTAGGGGCCACCCATCGCTATCCTCGAAGCGCGCAAGGAACTGACGCGACTCCCCCACTGTGGCAATCCGGTACACCCCTGCAGTGTCGACTGAGAACCAGTTGACGAGGCTCTGCCCAGCCGGCACGTGGACCGCTTGGCTCGTCCCGGTTTGAAGCGTATCGCCCAGAATTATTCCGCCAGGACGAAGCAGAAGGCCCCCTCTCCCTTCCGACCTATCCTGTACATGGGCAGTCACGAGGTATAACCCTTCCCCAAGAAAGGAGGAGAGAAGACAATTCCGCCCCGGCCCACTACGGCAGTCGGATAGAAGCCCGATTTTTGTTCTAGTACGAAGGCTGCATCTCGTCTTCAAGAGCCCCAGGCTCTCGATGGTGTACGACCCAGGAGAAGCCACTTGGAGAAGCACGCTGTGGCTTTGGTTCTTCTCGAAATCGAAAAACAAAGGATCGTCTTCATGCAGGAGCACTAGCAGAGGTTGATCCCGCCGTTCCGGCAGAGGAGGTTCCCATGGCGGGCCGACAAATGGCTCGGCGTATCGCTCGGCAACCAGCGTCACCATCGCATACCGGTCGCTCAGGTTTTGCATCTTGAGGGTATGCGTGCCAGCAGGAACGGCTGATTCCGGGGTCACTCGCTCCCCATCGACAAGGAGCGCTATCTCCCGGTCTCTGGCGGCGGTGCATCTCAAGACGCATTCGAATTCGGATTTGAAAGGAAAAGAGATCTCTTCGCCTGAGGATAGCTCGCACATGAATGGTATCGATAAGTCGACGGGCGACTCCCTCCTGAAAAGGCCCTTGATCACACCTGGTTGGCGATTGGTATGCAACGCGTAACTGGGTTCCCCTGGATACATTGTGTAGAGACCGGCATTGAAGCTGACTCTCTTCGGAGAGAGGAGAAGATCATCAATGTCATCTTTTTCGTGCCTGATGGTGATCTCGATCATACCCTCCAGCATGGGCTCAAAGGTCACCACGTGCATTCCCTTCTCGAGATCCCAGGTTGATGGTGTCTCTTGCAGCTTGGGGGTTCGATAATGCTTGGGAGGGCTTACGAAAAACGGCTCCATCTTGACGCGGACATTGACCCCCGTGGAACGGATCTCATACCGTCCCGCCTCCAAGATCTCGACATAGAGGTTCGTCTTCTCCAGGAGATTGAATGTTCTCTTCCAACCATGCCCTTTGCCCAGCGAAATCACCATAGCTTTGTGCACTTTCTTCCCGCTTCGCACCACGATGCCGGTGGCGTCTATGGCATCCACCAGCCTTCCGGCATGAAGGGTGGAGAACCAGTAGGTGACCCCGGCACGGCGCGAGAAATGGAATACATTGGACCGATCCGCCTTGAGGCCGAGTACTCGGTACTTCTCTCCAGGAGACCCAGTCACCGCCACCAGACTTGGTGTTTCCCTCTGTCCCTGATACTTCACTAAGCACTCCGGTTCCACCGACTCTTTGTCGATCCTGCCCCACGCCTGGTATTCCTCTCTGGTACTGTCCCTCCTGAACGGCCCCACCTTGAGCTCGAAGTCCTTCTTCTCATCCAGGAAAAGCATGAACGTGTTTGTCGTGCCTGGGACTCTCACGTAATCGGTTCCAAACGGGCTGGCCGCGCGATGGGAGGAGAAAAACTCGGGCAGTTCCTCCACTCCGAATCGAATATGGAAAGGAGAAGAATCAGGCTCATAGGCCCATGGAAGCGGATCGCCACCATACGCCGTCACGAGATACTCTCCCGCTTCCACTCGACCGGCCAGAAGGAATCTCGTCATGGGTTTCCCCATGCCCGGCTCGATTATCCGCTCCGTTGATTCGATATCCACGAGCCAGGTCCCGTCTCTCCAAATCTTGAGATCAGTGAGCGCCCGGCCCGCTGCCTCCATTCGGACCGAACCTCCACTACCGGCCGTGAACCAGAAGGAGCGCTGCTCCAGATCTTGCAGGGTCGATGACCGCGTTGTCCCGCCGTCAAGTTCCTGGATTCTCTCTTCGCCAACCTCCTTGAACGGAAAAACCTTGAGTGAGAGTGAATCGGTCCCCGCATCCGGTGAATGGAGGTCGACCTTATACGAGCCCTTATCGAGAAGGAGATCTACTCGACCGTCGGCCTCACCCGGCTCTCCTGACCAGGGGCCGGGCCCCTCGATACGGTCAACGACCCGAAGAGCCGTTCCCATAGGACTCGTGACCTGGGCGGACACTCGCCAGGGTCGGTCCACTTCGAAGACCACGTGGTTCTGTCCTTTTGCGGGAAGGGTCGCCTCAGAGACGGATACTGTGCCTGGTCCCCCGAGCTGGCCATGGGACGTCTGTCCGAATACCGCCATGAAGAAAACTGCGATGTGGATTATCCTGTGAGTCATAGAGTCCCCCCGAGAAAGAGTTGGATTATTCACGAGCCGTTCCGGGCTGAAAATCGAAAATACCATCACTCACATGGTGGTCAAGCTGCATCAGGTCTTTACCTATCCCTTTCGTCAGATCTCATCAAGATCGAAATACCTCCCAGAGGCCAGCCGGACAACTTCGTCGGGAGCCTTGTCGGGAGCTTTCTCGCCAACTTCTCCGCGTTTTGCTCGGAGGAAGTGGCCCTCCAGGGCAGAATCTCACATCCGAGACTGCCGCGTCGCTTCGCTCCTCGCAGTGACCTCATTATCGACCACGCGACCCTCGCGTGGTCGATGGTGCTACAAGGGCCTAGCTTCGTCGATCCTTCTCAACTCCATCCTCTCATCTCATCCCGATTCAAACCCACACTACTCCCTCTCCGCCCCGCCCAAACAATCGAACCAGTGCGTCAAGAAGAACTTCTTCTCTGTCTGAAAGAAACCGGCTGACTCTCCAACGATGGGACGAAGCGTCGTTGCCATCTGCAATGAGACCATGATAAAGATTATGCTCCAAACCACGAGGCGTGATTTGGGCCTTCCGTCGAGAAATCGTAGCGCACTACTCATGAAGCGCAGGCCATGGCTGATCCCTACTGCCCAGAAGATAAGGTGCATTGTCCCCATGAAGGCCGCTGACTCAGTCGATTGAGAGAAAATCCATGAAACCGGTGCAAATCCAATGAGGAGGAGAGAAGTCAGAGCAACCATGCCGACGAGAAGGCCGCATATCTCGTCTATTCTTGTCTCTGTGCCTGCCAGGCTCGAGAAGATGATGAGGCTTGGCAAGCAAATCAGTGCACTTGCCAACATGCCGACAGTGATCTTCAACGGTGCAGCCCACAACTGAGCTCCCCATGTGAACATCCCGACAGTCACACCATATGCGAGGAGGCAGAGCACACTGAGCACGAGTAAGAATAGAGCTATTGAGCCCGTATTTCCGCGTTTCAGCTCATAGACGATGCGTCCGGGACGTCTGAGGAGCTCTTGCGCCACAGTCAATAGATTCATTGGCCGCTGCATTTTCTCGAATGCCTCCGCCATACGATGATCGTTTTTATTCATCGTCCGCTGCGGGACGGAGGCGTCTCCGCATTCACCCTTGTCGGCACTCCCCATGTCCGTGGTATTGCTCATCCGTTCGGTCTCCTTTCGATTCCGCTACCCAAGCAGATTCTTCAGTGCCTGAAACGTGATTTCATAGAAATTTCCCTCAAATGCATTGTCTCGCAGAAACTGCACCGGTAGCCCTGGTGATCCGGCAAAAGGCCTCATGATCCATGAGAGCTGACATCCGAGAAACACATTCACTGCGAACCAAGAGGAGAGAATGCGAACACCTGCTCCGCGATCCCCGCTCATATGAATCAGGAGCCGTAGAAGTCGCATATTTGATATGACACCGGCAGTGCCGATGATGAATACATGTGAGATCAGCATGAAACTGTGCGAAAGGAACTCGTTTCCTGCTGATCGTGGAGGCGTATTGAACCACAGAAACAAGGTGATCGGAGAAAGCGACCCGAGAATGACGGACGCCAAGGCAAAGCTGGTCAGGATCACAAGGCAAGACTGTCGGAATGTGATGCCTTGTCCCATCAGTTGCGCCAGCATGCCATTGATCAGAGCATTCCCCGCAGTCAGAAATAGGACGAGGAGTGGGAACTTGATACCTGTGTACAGCGCTTGAATGGCATCCCGCCAGAGCCCAATGGTTGCACCATACATTCCAGCTCCCCCTACGATCAAGACGAGACAGACGATTCCCCACTCCCGCTCACGACACAGGCCATCTCCTATGTCCCCAGGATCGCCCCGGCAGATCAGCAAACCTGTGGTGATTGGATTTCTCATGCCGTCTTCTCCTGGTCCGCGTCTTTCACCAGGCGTGTACGCGCAGATGGCGGATGAAGTAATCCGTTCACTCTGCGCCGCATGCGCCTTCTAATTGAGTATACCCAATGGATTTGAAGACGGCGTGATATGTGTATGAAAAACATGTGAAAAATTCATGAAGAAGCGTAGGCAGGGTGTTTCGGGAGCTGAGACTGCCGCGTCGCTTCGCTCCTCGCAGTGACTATCGTTGGGTGAGAATAGGATTAGCCGTTCACGGGTTCAGCGTTCAGGGTTGCCTGAAGTCAGCTTGGGCTATGTGGAGGCGTTCACAGGTTCAGAGTTTTCCGCTGGAAGCGGGACCTTTCAGATCCCACGAATCAACGGTTCAGATCTCCGGTGAACCCTGAACCTATGAACCTTTCAACCCGTGAACGGTTACCAATAGGATTGGGCAGGATAACATCGCAGGCAGCGACGCCTGCGCCACTGGCCTGCGCCACTGACCTAGAACTTCGTCCCGAACTTCTTCAATTCATACCAAAGTTTCGTGATGGGAGGATCCCCCCGGATGGCGGGTGGCGCCACTGAATTTCCCCACTGTCAGATAGGGCGAGCATTGAAGAGAAGGAATGAACATCCAACATCCAACATCCAACGTCCAATGTCCAATGTCCAACGGGGAGGGCTGAGGATTTCTATCAGAATCGACAGAGCTCGCAAAGGAGTTCTGGTCAGTAGTCCGGTCTGGTTGCGGCCCAAGATTGTGGGCGCGATAAATCTCCACTAAATCCATGGATTTAGTGGAGATTTATGATGGGTTCGATTCCTGATGAGTGAGGGGTGGCAGAGCAGACAATGCGGCTGTTTCTGTGGCAGAAAGCGCATGTATTTCGGGAGCTGAGACTGCCGCGTCGCTTCGCTCCTCGCAGTGACTATCGCTGGGTGAGAATAGGATTGGGCTAGGCACTTTAGGCTGTAGGTCGGATTAGCAAAACGTAACCCGACGATTCATGGTTCGGGCGGGGTTGTTGGGTTACGCTGCGCTAACCCAACCTATGGTACGTGGTCACGCGATAATCCGCAAATCTTATGAACGTCGAAAGGGTGAAGAGGATCCTACCGAAATCGATCGCTTCTTGGGGGAAACGGTAGAACTGATCAAGTCCTTGTCTCTTACTCCCTCGGAAGTCTTCTAATCCTGTGTCCTCCCGGTTCAATGACGACAAATGCCCGTGACAGTTCTTCCTCGTCGTAGACTCGCAGTACGCCTTTCAGTTCGTTGTGAACAAAGCTTTGTGTGGAAGGCAACATGCGCAGATAAAGAACTCCTGAACTGAGTCCCATCAAGAAGACAAGACGACCGAAATCCCGATCACGTGTGACAAAGAGTCGGCCTCGCTGTTGAGCAACTTCGAGCAATTCCTCATCGCTGGCCCTGGATAGGCCGAGTTGAGCAACATGAACAACATCATGCCCTAGACGGCTCAGATACTGACCCGTGGCTTTGTACACATCGTGATCAAGTAGAAACTTCACGCCGGAATCGCTGTCAGATGGATATCTTCAGACGCTACTAGTGCAATCGCATACTGAATGCACGCATGGATATCCTCAACAGTCAGATCAGGATAGTAGTCTTGGAGAATCTGATCAAAAAGGAGACCCTCATCAAGTAGTTCGAGGACATTTTGCACTGTGATGCGCGTGCCTGCGACGCAGGGCTTTCCAAAGTGAACCTTGGGATCAACAACAATCCTTTCTATCATCTTGTCACCTCGTGAGTGGCTCCATCAGTTTAAGATACGCGACTTGGATTGCAGGAGCAATACGAACTAATCGGGAACGAAAGACTGCCTAACGAATAGCATTCTATCCCGAATGCTGTGAGTATATCACATTTGCGGACAGAGGCAAGCGATAGCGTAACAGCATCCTTAGAGCTGAGACTGCCGCGTCGCTTCGCTCCTCGCAGTGACCATCGTTGGGTGACAATAGGCATCGCTCTTGGGCAGGCAGGATAACATCGCAGGCAGGGACGCCTGCGCCACTGACCTGCGCCACTGATACACTTCACTTGGCTAGGCCAACCCGGTTCTTTTGCCGGCCTTCGTGCGGATAGGCACGGCGCTGCAATGAAGTCACTGCGAGGAGTGAAGCGACGCGGCAGTCCGCCAGCTGGCGGATTGCTTTGCTAAGGCTCGCAATGACTGCGAGCAATATGTTACCATATCTATGAGACAGGGGACTGAGGCAAGCGAAAACTGGCCTTTACGCCTCCTTCCGGTCTGTTCTGTACCGAGACGGTTCCACCGTGGAGCTCGGCAACCTCACGGGCGAAACTGAGGCCAAGACCTGAGCTTTTTCTTCCGGTGTCGGGTCGCTGCAATGAGTAGAAACGTTCGAAAACACGATCAAGGGCATACTCGGGAATGCCCGGGCCGTCATCCATGACTGAAATGTCGATCATATCGGATTCCGTGATGGCGATCTCAATGGCCCCCTCTTCGGAGGTGAACTCCGTGGCATTCTGAATCAGATTATGGAGGGCGTGGTAGAGAAGGAAACGTTCGCCGCGAACAAGGTAGGCCTTTTCCGGAGAGGAAGTGAGATCGATCTTCCTCGAAGAAACATGCACCGCGGAGCTCTCTATCAATTCGCCGATGAGGCGTACCAGATCAATATCTTCGACGTCTCGAAGCCCCTTTCTGCTCTCAAGGGAGGCAAGCAGAAGAAGACGATCGGCGATTCTTTGAAGTCGTGCTGTCTCCACCTCCACATTTCTCAAAAACCGCCCACGTCGCTCGGGCCCCATATCCTCCTGGAGAAGCTCCACCGCCCCTCGAATGGCCGAAAGCGGCCCTTTGAGCCCATGAGTAAGTGTCTGTATGTACTGCTCGACGTACTCCTTCCCCTCCAGTGCCTCTCTCATTTCATCAAGTGCTTTGCCCATGACGCCGATCTCGCTGTTGCCGAGATCCGGAAGCCCTATTCTCTTTCCGTCTCGGACAGCCATGGCATACTGTGTCAGCTTCTCGATGGGCCGTGTAATCCATGTCGACGTCACCAACCCAAGGAGCAGTACGGACAGCCCCGCGGCGATACCGACAATAATGATCTTTTGTTGTGCGCCTCGTATGAGAAGATTACCACTGAGCAATGGCTTGCACACGGTCAAAACCCCAACCGTGTTCTCGCCGGATCTCAAGGGCGCCGCCACGTAGAGAATCGTAGTTGATGGATCCTCGGGGTCCGTTCGCGTTGCTCTGGCGCCGTATTCACCGGCCAGGGTCCGGTAGACGTCATTCCATTGTGAGTAGTCGGCTCCTTCATCCCGTCCATCATCGGAGTCAAAGACAACAATCCCTTCCGAATCGGTAGCGTACACGCGTAGATCAACATGCGTCTTCTCGAATTCATAGATGCGAGCGGAAAACCGCCTCTTCTTCACATCCTCAAAAGTGTGTCGAAATGCTTCAGCAGGCTCGGTTCCTTCAGCCAAAACATCGGTGAATATGGAAGAGAGAATATTCGCCGTGTCTACCAGCGATTCCTCCACAGACTCGAGATAGCGAGGCCGGAGATCATCCAGAATCCAGTCCACGAGATAGTAGAATCCCGCGGCCACAATGATGAAATAGCAGAGGAAAAGACGTGTCCTGATTCTCACCAGTCATCCCTGAGCGAGTAGCCGAAACCGCGATGTGTCTTAATCGGATCTACATCGGCGCTGACTTTCCGCAGTTTTGCACGGATGCTCTTGATGTGCGCATCGATTGTGCGGTCCATGCTCGCCTCTGGAACCTCCCAGGCAAGCTCGAGCAGCATGTCCCGGGAGTAGACCCGCCCCGGTCGCCGAACAAGCACCGCAAGAAGCCTGTATTCATAGCGAGTCAGCGGGAGGGCAGTGCCCAGGAAGTGGATCGTGCAACGATCGCCATCGATCTTGAATGGAAAACAGTCATTGGCGTGATCGGGGCCGGGTGGATCGACCGGACCAGAAGAGCGACGGAGAATGGCCTTGACTCGTGCGGTAAGCTCACGCGGGCTGAAAGGCTTTACCACGTAATCATCGCCTCCGATCTCGAGCCCCACGACGCGGTCGATCTCGCTGGTGCGAGCGGTCAAGAATAGGATGGGCACATTCGAGATTCTGCGCATCTCTTTGCAGATCTCGAAACCACTTGCATCAGGCAAACCGATATCAAGAATCACAAGATCAATGGGGCTCCTTCGGAAGACGGCCAGCCCCTCCCGGCCCGTGGAACAAGAGATGGCCTCGAAACCCTCTGTGCTCAACGCATACGTGATATTCTCAACCACAGACGGTTCATCTTCGATAACGAGGATTTTCTTCATTGTTTACGTTCCATGCCCTCAATCCCCCTTTTATGAAGCTGACCTGAGATAGGAGCTCGCGCAGAAATAACTTTACATTTTGACATCCCATCTTCGCCACCTCTATTGGCCTCGTCTCGACCGCAAATCCCGCGTACTGCGGGGGGGCATCGCGAGCGACAGCGCAGCGATCTCAATGCGCGGATGAGATTGCTTCGTCGCTACTCTCCTCGCAATGACAGGTGGTGGAGCTCGTCATCGCGAGCAGTAGCGCGGCGATCTCAGTTGAGGGCAGGAGATTGCTTCGTCGCTCCCCTCCTCGCAATGACTGAGGGTGGCGCCACGGTTCCGGGATCTCTCCACGGGATCTTGTATTCCTATCGTGAGCCGTAGCACGAGGCCGAGACCGTAAAATGAGAAAATGAAACATACCAAATTCTGCGACAAATCTGTGCGCCAAGAATGCGAACCTATTCTTGCGTGAACCCTAAGGGAACGGGGAGATGGTGTCAAGGTACTGGTCCGATCCCGGATTTCACAGCTGCTCTCTGAATCGCAGGCACGCCGAGCCATTGTTCTGAGCGGCCTAATTCCGTATCTTTGCGGTGTCCCGATTAGAACGGGGCGAGACATCAATGAGTCGACTCTCACGTGAGTGCCCACGCCGCGGTTCTCGAATCGAATAACTAGTCTTCCTCCAAGGAGAGATAATGAAAGATCTGCTCAACGAGTGGTTGTCAGGAGCTGGCATCGGGCAGCCATACTCATTGTACCTCACTGAGCTCGTCATTGCCCTCGTGGTGGTTGTTCTGGCAATTGTGGCCAACCATATCGCCAAGAAGCGTCTATTGAAGGCTCTGGGGTACATCGTTCGGAAAAGCAAGACGACATGGGACGATGTGCTCTTCGAAAGAGGCGTCTTCCTGCGGCTTTCCCATCTCGCTCCAGCCCTGGTGATCTACTTCTCTGCCGCGGCCTTCCCCCAGCTCACTGATTGTATCCAACGTCTCTCCATCTGCTACATGGGGATCGTGGCCATATTCGTTTTGGACTCAGCACTTAGTGCGCTTCTCGACATCTATGCCACCTTCGAAGTGTCAAAAGAGCGGCCGATCAAGGGCTATGTCCAAGTTGCCAAGACATTCATCTATATCATAGGCGCCGTCATTGTCATCTCTGCGCTCATGGGGCGGTCCCCCTGGGGAGTTCTGAGCGGCATTGGCGCCATGACGGCGATTCTCCTCCTGATCTTCAAAGACTCCATACTGGCCCTTGTTGCCAGTATCCAGCTCGCCTCCAATGACATGATCCATGTAGGAGATTGGATTGCCATGCCGAAGTATGGTGCTGATGGGACGGTTACCGACATAAGCCTGAACACGGTGAAGGTTCAGAACTGGAACAAGACCATCGCCACGATTCCTACCTATGCCTTGATCTCTGACTCTTTCACCAACTGGAGAGGTATGGAGGAATGCGGAGGGAGACGCATCAAACGATCGCTCAATATTGACATGACCAGTATCAAATTCTGCACTGATGAGATGCTGAAGAAGTTTGAACGCTTTCAACTCCTCACTCAATACATAGGATCTAAGACAGCCGAAATTGAAGAGTATAATGAAGCGCATTTATATAATACTTCCGAATTGATCAATGGTAGACGACTCACCAATATTGGCACATTTCGAGCATACATAGTTGAATATCTGAAGCAGCACCCGAAGATCAGGCAGGACATGACATTCCTGGTTCGGCATCTTCCCCCCACTGAACATGGCCTGCCCATCGAGATCTACGTATTCAGCGGTGATCAGGCCTGGGCCAACTATGAGGGCATTCAAGCCGACATCTTCGACCACATCATGGCTTCCCTACCACTTTTCGAGCTCAGGGTCTTCCAGTATCCCACAGGACAGGATGTGAAAGGCGTTCTTGGGAAGCCGGGAGTGGGGAATTGAGGATTGGGGTATTGGGGTGTTGGGATGTTGCTGGAATGAGGAGAGATTTTTCGCTCCTTTCAGTCGCTCAGAATGACAGCGGTAGTGCGCAGAAGAAAGTAGTACTATATGTCATTCTGAGGAAGCGAAGCGACCGAAGAATCTCGGTGCGGAAATCCTCGAATCCTCGAATGCGAATTGGGGGATTGGAAAAGACAATTCACAACCAACGACTCACAACCCATTTAGCCCGGACTTCTCACCGACTTTCGAAGCGAAGCTGCCGAGATGGTTCTGAATGCGAGGCTTGCGACTGAGGACCCCGCAGACGTATCCTCTGTCCCGCGTCTGACGCGGGACTGCAGCCAAAAGCTGGTGAGAGATCCGGGATAGGAATGGGGTGCGCAGAAGCATGCAGTACTGTGGCGCTTGACAGTGTGGGGCTGGTGGCTATAGTGATTTTCGGCCTTTGAGGCTGCATGTCAGGGTGAAGAATGTGGGCCTCTGCACGAGACCATGCTGAAAGGATGTCGGGACGCATATCGCCGGGCGTCGAATACGGGGTGAATCCTTATGAGTCTTGACCGAATCACCTTGAAAAACATGGTCTTCTATGCCTCTCACGGTGTATCCAAGGCCGAGCGAGAACTCGGACAGAGATTCGAGATCGATCTCTCCATGTTTCTTGACCTCCATACTGCGGCACAGAACGACCGTCTCTTAGCCGCTGTTGACTATAGCCATGTATATGCCACTGTGGAGCATATCACCACCACGAGGGTCTACAACCTTCTGGAGGCATTGGCTGAGGAAATCGCAGTCGAGATTCTCTCGCGATTTCCCGTAACCGAGGTCGAAGTTGTCGTCAGGAAACCACGTGTACCCATCAAAGGTACATTGGACTTTGTGGAGGTCAGCGTCACGCGACGCAGAGGCGGGG
>JAUXFG010000171.1 GCA_030620115.1 Candidatus Fermentibacterota bacterium | reverse complement strand
CTGCTGCAGCCTGCGGCTGTTGGATTCGGCAGAAGATCGGGTTGCCTCGGAACAGGGAGGAGGGCCGCAATACCTCATCCAATCAAATATCTGGGGGACGTTGGTTCCGAACGTACATTGAGCAGGCAATCTCAAACATCTGAACTACCGCCTCCATTCATGAAATCTCCCTCACTCCCGAGCTCATTCCAGCCTGACGATCACACATCAGTCGGATTATGCCGACATCGTCAATAGAGAAACGCTTGAGGAATTCGTTTAGAATCTTCGGCGGAAAATTCTACCGCTTGCTCCGCAAGGGGGAGAAGGGCTGTGGCCGCCTGAGGCTGTTCCGCGCCCAATGCCTTGGGTGTGGGATCGAGGAATCGACCGCCAGTAGGACCGGTGGTCTGAGGAAGACCGCTGAAAAGGGTGGATATTCCGCCACCCGGTGGTCGCTGATCCGTTGGATTCAGCAGGGTATCGGGCTTCCGATGATCAGGAAAGAGAGCCGCAATGCCTCATCCAATCGCGTCGGCAATTGTGATAAAGCAGCTGTGGACGAAGCGAAGGACTGGTTTGCTTTCCTCCGGAATCTTGATTGGGAGGTTTCGGTTAAATCCCCTCAATCCCCTTCTCAAAAGGGGAAGGGATATTAGAGAAGGGTTCGATATGGCTATCACTCAGTTTTACGTTCACAGGAAGTGATGATGTCTTGACATCACCTAATGGGATGCTATAATGCGACCATGAGAACAACACTCACAATTGATGAGGACGTCCTCGATCGAGCGCGTGCCGCAGCAGCCAAGCTGCACACATCTTTCCGTCATGTGGTGAATGAAGCTCTGCGTGTGGGACTGGAGGAGATCGACAAGTCCGCGTCTCACCGTCCATACCGTATGGACCCTCATCCCATGGGTCTCCGAGCAGGATACAATCTTGATAACATCCAGGAACTACTCGCTCAGGCGGAGGATGAGGATTTCCGTTGATACTCGTCGATGCCAATATCCTCCTCTACGCCGAGGATAGCCTCAGCCAACGTCACGAGCGGGCACGGGAATGGTGGGATATGCAGCTCTCGGGTTCGACGCCAGTCTGTCTCTGCTGGACGGTTATGAACGCTTTTGTTCGCATCGGCACCAATACACGTGTTTTCCAGCGCCCACTCTCACTGGACGAGGCCATCGAGCGCATCGGTGGTTGGCTGTCCCAGCCATGCACCAGGGTCGTCGTGCCCACGCAACGTCACTGGGACATCTTCAGGGAAATGCTGATGGGCGGTCAGGCAACAGCGAACCTTGTGACTGATGCCCATATAGCCGCTCTCGCTATTGAGTACGGTTGTGTGCTGCAATCCACCGACTCGGACTTCTCCCGCTTCCCCATGCTCAAATGGGAAAACCCTCTTGCTGGATGAGAACGCATTGAGGAACGCGCATCGAGGGACGTTGATTCCGAATGTGCATTAGCCCGAACTTCTCACCAACCTCCTACTGCAACGACTGATCTGGCACCACCTGCTGTCCGCCAGCTGGCGGACAGGGGATACGCCTGCGGCCTTCCGTCTCCGCTCTTCGAGCTTCGCCGGGACAGGTCGCCAACGCGGCTTGTCACGGCGTTGTCATACATAGACGGGAGCCGGGCTACACCCTGACAGAGCCGGGGTCCTCGGTCGCCCCGCACCCAGGGCGTTGGGTGCGGGGCAGCCACAACCACTTCTTCTGTCTCGCCACGAAAGCCGGTGAGAAGTCCGGGCTAGGCTCTCGAGAGCGTCTGGAACACCGCGCTGAATGTCCTGACCCGCCCGCTCCAAGCCGGGTTCTTGAACGTCGTGCAGCTTTTCGTCCTCTACATCCGCCGGCTGTTGCAAGATCTCACCTATTGGCTCTCCGCGGTGTGTTCGGCGCAGCGGCGGCGGCAAACGTACTATCCGGCCTCGCCGCATACCTATGGCTCAAGAGAGTATGAGGGTTCGCGCAGGAATAGCTTCACATTTTGATATCCCATCTTCATCCCGCACCCAAAGCCTTGGGTGCGGGACTATACTCCGGTGGGCACGGCATGCCGTGCCCCTACATGGGGAGACCAATCCTATGGGAAATCCTTGCGCCAAGACTGCAAGCTCATTTCTGCGCGAACCCTCATCGACGTGGGAAGAAGAACAGTAGCTGACGTTGACAATGGAAAGCCATAATGACAACCTTGCACAAGCTCGATAGCTGAGATGCCCGATGAGCTGGCAGGAGGGAAACGTGCGAATCCTCTTGATTGATACTTCTGCTGACTTCCTTTCAAAGGCAGGGCATTCCTTTGAGATCTTTATTCATCAACCCTTGGCGCTGATGTGCCTGGCGGCCTATCTCCGCCGGAATTGGTCCGTGGCACACGAGATCAGGATCATCAACCTCGGAGTCGACTGCAAATCATACACAGAGGTTGCCCACGAGATCTCTTGGTTTCGGCCGGATGTAATTGGGCTTCGAGGCTTGAGTACGACCAAGGACCAGCTTCACGCTACGGCGCGTCTTGGGAAGCAACACAGCACTGCCACCGTTGTTGCCGGAGGTCCCTACCCAAGCGCCTCCCCAGTCGATGTAATGGAGGATAGCAACATTGATTTCGGAGTCGTGGGTGAAGGTGAAGTGGCCTTCTGCCGGCTCATGGAACACATCCATGCTGGAACCGCCCAACTGGAAGAGATAGCAGGGCTCTGCTACCGGGGAAAGGATGGACGGATCGTGATAAGGCCGTCTGCACTGATTGAGAACCTGGATGAGCTACCCTATCCTGACTACGACTTGATAGACATAGATGTCTACCGTCACTTCCTACCTGAGACTCCCCTCTATCGGCGCTATGCATTGCTCAATACGAGCCGTGGATGTCCCTACAAGTGTGTCTACTGTCACCGAATTATGCAAAAAAGATTTCGCAGGCGGTCGGCGCAGAACGTTGTGGACGAGATTGCCCATATGAACCAGCACCATGGCATCAAGGACTTCTTGGTGATCGACGACGCGTTTGCCAATGACATCAGACGGGGCATTCGGATTTTCGATCTGATCGTTCAGAAAGGCCTCGATGTCAACTTCTTCTTCAGCAATGGCTTGAGAGGTGATGTGGTCACGAGGGAATTTGTGGATGCGATGGTTGATGCCGGCACGGTACAGGTCGTCTACGCTCCGGAGACCGGTTCCCCTCGACTGCAGAAGTACTTGAAGAAATATATGAATCTCGAGAAGCTGGCGGCAACGATAGAGTATACGATCAGCAAGGGAATCATCGTTGACGTTTTTTCCATGGTCGGCTTCCCGACTGAGACCGAAGAGGAAGCCCGGGCCACGTTGGAGTTTGTTCTCCAGTTCCCCGGTTTGTGTTACGTGATGTACTTTGCAGTGAGGTTCTTCAAGGGGACGGAGCTCTACGATTGGGCCGTTGAAGCGGGTCTCTCACCCGATGAGCTGGCCCGAGATGAATCCTTCAGCTATCACCAAGTGGGTCAGCTACGCGACTTCCTGACGCCCGAGACGATCCATGATTTGAGGATGGAGCTGACCAGGCGATTCTACCTCTCAAAAGAGCCGCTGGAGCGAGCTTTGGAGACCCAGAGACGCTACATGCGGGAAGAAGAGATCCTTGCCCAGTACAGAATGTTCTTCCCGAGTCTTAATAACATCCAGGAACTCGAGCAGCTCGCACGGTAGCCTCGAACCCTAAGCTTGACTCATTTCACCGATATCGATCCATCCTTCGGATTATCTGTTTGGCACCTATCGAGCAATAACCGCCAGACTACTGCGCGACTGTCCATGCCAGCTCAGCCTCAAGATATACGTTCCCTGGGGAATCAAGTCCTCAGTAACTACCCACGGTAGAGAATATGACCCCGCGGACAGATAGCCTTCGTGCAATACGGTTCGTTCTCTTCCGGCCAGATCCCAGAGTGATAGCCGCGTCCTACCGGCAGAGGGCAGACTAAACGAGATCAGCCCATGATCCACCAATGGGTTGGGTCTCACCCCGAGAATCCTGAACTCAATTGGCTCTGGCGAAGGGAAGCTACCTGCTCCTCCACCCACTTGGACAACCGTCCTCCAGTCAAGGAGTATCTGCCCTCCAGGTGTCTGGGCCCGGAACCAGAAAATGGTTTCGCCCGGCGCCCAACCTTCGGTATTGAACGATCCTTGAAATCTCTCTTGGCCAAGGGGCTGGAGCGATACCTGAATGCTGTCGCATGAGGACGTTACTATTGTGAGCGATGGTTCGGCTATGGTCAAACCATCGAGCGTGCTGAACAGGACCTCGATATCCACGGTGATCCCGGTATCAGGGGGATCGGGAGAGAGGATGTATGAGAAGGTGCATATTCCCCTGCTTCCGAAGTGGTACGGTTCCGGCGAAGGGTTTTGAAGAGATGACGTCGTGTCTCGAAAGATCGACGTCCACACGGGAGGGGCCGGAGGTTCGGTTCCAGTGAGAAATCGGCGCCATTCTTCGTCGGTCATGCGTTCGTCCACAGGGAGCACGAACTCATAGTAGGGTAGAAAAGCACCTCGCGTGATCAGAAGGGTGTTTCCCCGAGGAACGACCACGAGGATGTTCCACGGATATCCAACCCCCTCTTCTAGGCACGTGCTGGTGTTTGGGTCAGTATGTACATCCGCAACGACAGCCGTGCAGGCACTGTCTGCAGGGTCAGGGGATTCCGGGGAAAGCACGTCTGAGTCGATCGAAGCGATGATTCTCAGATCCAGACCTACCTGTGCTATGAATGAGTCTTGTTCCGGCGAAAGCCGCTCTCCCTGGAGTTCGATCAAGGAGATCTCCAGAAGATTGAGGCAGAGTGAGCGAAGCAACTGGAGTCGCTCATAATCAATCGGAGAGATCAAATCCAATCCTTGAAGGCCGACACCAGTGTATTCAGCTAGGGCGGCAAGCCTTGCCCAAAGATAAGGGTTCGGTTCTACATATCCCTGGACCAACGCGCCGCCTGGTGGGATTCCAATCTCAGTTTCTGACTGTTTTGCATATAAGATCGTATCATGACGGAGCTCGCTCCAGCTCATCAAAGACGTGGAAAGCTCACGGTCTGACCACGCAGGGTTTGTCATGAAGACCGGCCAGCCTTGGTCCTTATCAAAAAGCAACGGCATCAACGAGTAGAGCCAGTTGTAATAGAGATTCTCCGCCCACGTCGAATCACTCAAAGAGACCACATATTCCCGCATGGCCTCAAGCTGGGACACGTACAGCGGATCGCCGAACTCATGGTAGATGTTGTCGAGGATCCAGAGGGCTCTGTCGCTCCCCAACGCAGCCATCACATCCAGTCCTTTGGGCATTAAGCGGTCTGTGTGCATAAACACTACTTGGTCCAGTATGTATGAATCCGGTATGAATCGTTGCCCCATGAACCTAAGACCCTGCGGTGCTCCGGCCCCAATTTGGGGTTGTGGGAATGTGGCCCGCGGCTTGTGTGATAAAAAGCTCAAGCATCGTGGAGTCAGCCAAGTCCGCGACAGAGAGCTGCTCTATCGGCTGTCCGTAGACCTGCAGCGCAAGGTCGCGATACATCTCTGGAATGAGGTCGTCAGAGCGGCCCACAAAAAAGACAGTCGGCCAATAGACGGTGGTCCACTGATCTTGGGTGATAGGATAGATCGCCGTGTCTCTTACAAGAAGAAGAGCCGTCAATGTGAGGTCGCGAACCAGAAGCTGATTCTCGAATCCCCCGTCCAGAATGAAGGCCATCCTTCCATACCACATCATAGCCCTGAAATAGCATCCCAGAGTGTCGTTGGCGGTGTAGTGGCCTCGTACCTTGTACTGCGTATAGTCTTCTGAGTAGCCGAAGGTCGGAGATGTGTCTTGACCAGTATGGTTCAGGATCAGAGATAGCTCCGCGGCAACAACGTCAGCAACAACTGGATTCAGCACAAAGGTGGAATCGAGTAGCGATGCGGCAACTAAGTGAAAGGCAAGAAGTCTCGTGGAAGAGGAGATCTCCGCAGGAGAAGAAGCCTGGGCCAATGTCGCCTCGGCGGCCGTGACCAAGGTGCTGTTCATGGTTTTCAACGTCTCGAAGAAGGTCTCCAATTCAGCTGTTTTCAGGAGATGGTCGAATAGTACATGATAGGTGTGAAGGAGAGCGTCAGATGTCACAAACGAAGGGATCCCACGGTCTCTGTTCTCGTTGTAGTAGTCGTATACTTCCGCCTTCCCTTGTCCGGGTACGATCACAAATGAGTTGGAGGCAAGCAGCTCCTTCTCTCTATCACTCAAGATGAAGTCTTCCACGTTGATCACGTTCGAAAGATCGGGCTCGATTTCCCATGGCTCTACGGAAGGATCTACAATGACAGGGATCGGTGTGTACGTCCCAAAAGGCGATTCAATCGATTCAGTTATGTCTGCCAGCATGTGGTCGAGGCAGAGAGCAGGAGTGGCAAGGATAAGTAGGAAAACAAAAACAGAGCGCATCGTTTTACCCCCAAGTTAAAGACCCAAAAAGCTCCAATAATAGAGCGTCTGCATTTCTCGCATGCATGGAGCGTGCCTGGCGACTTCTCAATGAGTCAGTGCAGCATCGGAGAAATCCCCCTTGATCCCTTTGCCAAAGGGGGAGGAGGTCGGATGTACGGGCCTATTGAGAAGCTACGGCTCGGTGAGGAGATTTCCCAATATCGCACGAGGTTCTTGAGAAGTTACCGTGCACAATCTGCATGGACGGTATGCAAGATGTGCACGCTGGTGATGCATTCGGCAAATGGAAGGAGGATTGGTCCTTGAGGAAGGGCTGGGAGTGTACAGCGTAGAGCGTCCAGAGCGATCTGGGAATCAATGAGGTTCCCGACGAGGCTTTCTTGATCTTGACGTGCAGTCTCCTTTGAATATATTGTTGACCGACTCGTCAGTCATATTCCAAGGAGAAGCATGATGAGCCCGAAGATAGTCGACAAGAAAGCCAAGAAGCAGGACATACTCGAAGCAGCGATGAGGGTTTTTGCGCGCAAAGGCGTGGCAAAAACCAAGATGGCTGATGTGGCGGAAGCTGCGGGTATCGGCAAGGGCACCGTCTACGAGTACTTCAACAGCAAGGAAGACATATTCACCGAATCCTTTCGCTATTTCATGCTCCAGGTGGAGACAGTAATCGCGCGGCGTCTTCTCAAGATCTATGACCCTCTCGAGAAACTCGATGCAATCATTGATGGTTGGGTTGAAGCGATGCAACAGAGCCCGACTGCATTCCCTGCCATAATGATGGATTTTTGGGCTGAGGGCGTGAGGCATAAAGAGAATACTGCGGCATTTGATCTTAAGGAAATGTATGATAAATCACGAGAAATGATGGTGAGAATCATAGAGGAGGGAATCGCAAAGGGGATAATTCTACCTGTAAACAGCACCATCGCGGCCTCTATCCTCATTGGGGCGATGGATGGGTTGATGCTCCAGTGGATCATGGATCATAACCTCTTTGAATTGAACGAAGCAGCGGAAGTGCTGAAGAAATCCTTTGTAGAAAAAGGTCTGAAGGCGGATGGATGAATCTCGCTAGTACTCCATCTCGGAAGTTTTGTCCTCTGTTTTGGCAATTCAAAATGAGACGGTATTAGGAGATGATGAGACATCTCCGGATTCTGCGACACGGGCGCGGGTGGGTGACATTGCCGGCTGCTGTGAAGGATGT
>JAUXFG010000107.1 GCA_030620115.1 Candidatus Fermentibacterota bacterium | reverse complement strand
CGCTGAACGCTCTCTTCCTCCCATCACCCCACCCAGATTCTTCGGTCGCACTGCTCCCTCAGAATGACACGTAGTCCCACATACTTTTGCACACTACCACTGTCATTCTGAGCGACCGCAGGGAGCGAAGAATCTCTCTTTCTTCCTCGTTCTGTCATCTGAACGCTGAACGCTTCCTTCTCCCATCCCTCCCATCCCCCTATACCCCCAGTTCTCCGTTGAGGATGGCATGAGAGAGGGCCTCGACGGCCTTGGGATCGAACTGCCGGCCTGATCCGGTCAGTACTTCCGTGATCGCCTGACGCGGCCGCTTCGGCTGTCGATAGGCGCGAGACGGGGAAGTCATGGCCTCGTAGGCATCCGCCACTGCCACAATGGCTCCTGCGTCGCTCAATCCCGCCTTCCCCCGCGGATAGCCCATGCCATCGGGTCGTTCGTGGTGTTCCCCGACCACCATCGCCAACTCGTGAAGGCCCAGCCTGGCGAGAAGCTCCTCCCCTACAAGCGGATGCCGCTGAAGCTGCTTCACCTCCCGGGGAGAGAGGGGCCTGATCCTATTGAGGAGACTCCATGGTATCATCAACTTCCCCACATCGTGGAGCAGCCCCCCGAGCTCGACCCGTTTGAGCCACCTCCTTCCACCTCGACCTTCCGCTTTCGCGAAGCTCGCCATTCTCCTCGAGAGGCTCGCAACCCGCCGGGAATGATCATGCCCCGTGTACATATCCTTGCTCTTCAGCAAATCCAGCAACTCGTTGAGCACCGATGCACCCGCTCCCTCCAATACGGCAAGCCGGTCGTTGTCCCTCGCCATGAGATCGCCCAATATGCGGAAAAATTCTTCTACTGCGCGGAGCTCCTGCCGGGGATTGGTGAAGGTAAGACTCGATTGCAAGGCCTTTCGCAGCCACACCATGGCCTGGTCCATCTCCTCTCTGGCCGCACAGAGCTGACCCTTCCGTCGATATACCTCCGTCAGCAGTTGTTGGAGCTTCAGAGACAAACACTCCTCTTCCAATGTGGAAAGGATCTCTTCCGCCACCTCATCATCTCCCCTCAGGAGGTATGCCTCCGCAAGATTCCCCGCGGCAATGACCCTCGTCCTGGGTTGCAGGCTCGATTCCAGGGTCTGTTCCAAGAATTGGATCGCCCGCGTCAGCAGGTCAGGGTCGTTCCGTTCGATCTTCGCCTTGCGAAGAAAAATCCAGCCACGGTTGTTATTGATTGTTCCGATCACCGCCTCCGGCTCCACACCGCGGGCAGCAACAAAACGATCCCGTGGAGCCGAAAGAAGAAGCTTGAGGGCCCGGGTATACAAGGAAGACGCTTCGGAAAAATGATCGAGCTCAGAGAGCATAATGCCGTAGTTGTTGCAGACGGTGGCTTCCTGGAATCGCTGATCATCTTCGGGGATGAGACGGAGGGCATGCTGGAAGTATTCTGTTGCCGCCAAGAACTCGCATTGATTGAAGCAGGATACCCCGGCCCAGTTGAGAAGATCGACTGCCTCGACCTCTCTGCCAAGCTCTTCGCAGATCCCCGCCCCCCGTTCGGCCACGATCTCAGCAGCCGACGGGTCACCGATTCTTCTCAAGTCCTCCACGAGAGCTTTGGCCAGAGCGAAATCGAATGGTGACTCAGCAGTTCTCTTTTTGATTTCCTCCACGAGCTCTTCTATTATACTCGATGCGTCCCGGTATTCCTCAGAGGCCAAGGTCGAGAGCGCGGGAAGGCGCGCTATCTGTTGCGAAAAGGCCCGGATTTGCTCGTCAGTCATCTGCACTTCCATTGTCGTTCGGAGGTCCGGGGTTCAGGGTTCGGGGTTCAGCGTTGCCCGTTCAAGGTTCAGCGTTCTGGGTTGCCTTCTCTTGTGAATCTTCACTACCTGAACCTTGAACCTCTGAACCTCCGAACCCAGGAACGGTTTCAAAAAAAACATCATGGACAAAGGTGCGGCACGGCGGCCTTATCGTCAAGATGCCCCCCCAGGCAGACGACATTGCTCCGTCCTTGACAACGCAATCCCTTGGGGTGATACTCGTCGCGCCCTCAAGATATTGTGTTTTTCCTTTTCAGAAGGCATGTGGTCCGGTTGTCGCCGAAAGGTAGGCGAATGCATGGATATCGTGCTTTGAATCCGGCGAATGAGGCCGCGGAGATGGAGCATGGAACGCGCAACCAGATACAGTGAGCCCGGAATATTGGATCCCGGCCAGCTCAAGCTTTGGACATCACAGGAGCCTTTGCGCCAGGAGGTGCGGATCCCAAGCGAAAGGATCGGCCTCGCCCAAGGGCCAGGGGCCATGAAGATACGACGTTGGTTCTCAGAAGCAGGATCAGACCCGTTCTCCGAGGTGAAATGGGAGAAGAGAAGCGCATCGATCATCTCTGCCGAGGGCAAGAGTGTTTTTGAGCAACAAGATGTCGAGGTGCCGTCCTTCTGGTCAGCCACGGCCACCAATGTGGTCGCATCCAAGTACTTCAAAGGTTCCGTGGACGGCGTCGAGCGTGAGCACAGTGTCCGTCAACTCATCGGCCGCGTGGTGGACACCATTACCGAGTGGGGAATCAAAGACGGGTATTTCGCCGATGGCGAATCGGCCACCACATTCTCGCAGGAACTGAAGCATGTGCTGGTCCATCAGTACGCCGCTTTCAACAGCCCGGTTTGGTTCAATGTTGGCGTGGAAAAGAAACCCCAGTGTTCCGCGTGCTTCATCAATTCGGTGGAAGACACTATGGACTCTATCCTTGATCTGGCAAAGATCGAGGGTACGCTGTTCAAACACGGCAGCGGTACGGGAACAAACCTGTCCTCACTCCGGTCGAGCAAAGAGCATCTTTCATCGGGAGGATGGGCTTCCGGTCCGGTTTCCTTCATGCGTGGCTACGATGCCTTCGCCGGGGTTATCAAATCCGGCGGCAAGACCCGCCGTGCCGCCAAGATGGTCATCCTCAACGCACAGCACCCCGATATCGAGGAATTTGTGCTCTGCAAGGTCAAGGAGGAGCGCAAAGCAAAGGCACTGATAACCGCGGGATATGATGGCGATATCAATGGCGAGGCATACTCTTCTGTCTTCTTCCAGAACTCCAACAACTCGGTTCGAGTATCCGACGAGTTCATGGAGAAGGCGGTCAAAAACCAGGTGATCGAGCTATGCGCGGTGACCACAGGAGAAGTCATCGAGCGCAAGAATGCGCGGGATCTCCTTCGACTCATCACGGAATCAACCCACGAATGCGGCGATCCGGGTCTGCAGTTTGATACCACTATCAACCGTTGGCATACATGTTCTGACAGCACAATAATAAACGCGAGCAATCCATGCAGCGAATATATGTTCATTGACAACTCAGCATGTAATCTCGCATCAATAAATCTTCTGAAATTCCTTAATAAAGATGGATCGCTTGATGTAGATACATTCCGCCATGTCGTCGGAATCATGATAATAGCACAAGATATTATTGTTGACAACGCAGCATATCCCTCCCAAAACATAACTCGCAACAGCCACGATTATCGGCCCCTGGGATTGGGGTATGCCAATCTTGGCGCCCTGATCATGTGCCAGGGGTATCCCTACCACAGCGATGAGGGGCGTGCGATGGCGGCCGCCGTCACCGCACTGATGACAGGCGAGGCCTATCGCGTATCCTCGGAGCTTTCGGCGGCCTTGGGTCCCTTTGCTGAATTCGACTGCAATAGAAACTCTATGCTCAACGTCATTGGTCTGCACCGCGCGGCCATACCGGGCATCGACCAAGACCTGGTGCCTGAAGAACTTCTCGATGCGGTGGAGCATGCCTGGGAGCTGGCGGAAGAGGGGGGCAAGGAGTTTGGCTTCAGGAACGCGCAGGTCACCGTCTTGGCGCCCACAGGAACCATTTCATTCATGATGGACTGTGATACCACGGGTATCGAACCGGACCTTGGACTGATCAAATATAAGAAGATGGTCGATGGCGGCACCATACGTATCGTCAACCAATCCATCGACAAGGCCTTGACCAAGCTGAACTACTCCTCCAATGATCGCGAGGCCATCCTTTCATACTTGGAAGACCACGGATCCCTTGAGGGAGCGCCCAGGCTCAAAGATGAACACCTTCCCGTGTTTGATTGCGCCCTTCCGCCGGAAGCAGGGGGCAGGAGCATCAGCGCCAAAGGACACATCCGTATGATGGGCGCCGTCCAACCATTCATCTCGGGCGCTATCTCTAAAACAGTGAATGCATCACATGACACCACGGTGGATGAGATTTTTGATATCTTCGTGGAGGCTTGGCGCATGGGCTTGAAGTCCATTGCCATCTACCGCGATGGGTGCAAGAGCGACCAGCCACTCGCTATCAAACAACCCGCGGCGCCGGCGCGAAAACGCCCCGTTCGCCGCAGACTTCCTGAAGAGCGGGAGGCAATCACCCACAAGTTCTCCATCGGTGGCCATGAGGGATACATCACGGTGGGGAAGTACGAAGATAATTCTCCCGGCGAGATTTTCGTGCGTATGGCCAAGGAAGGATCCGTGGTTTCCGGCCTCATGGATTCCTTTGCCACCGCGACTTCCATCATGCTTCAGTACGGAGTACCCCTTCGTGTGCTTGTGGACAAATTCAGCCACATGCGGTTCGAACCTTCCGGAGCCACGACCAACCGCGATATTCCCCGAGCCAAGTCTGTCCTCGACTACATTTTTCGCTGGCTCTCCATGAAGTTCCTCCCTCCTGACGAGGCTGAGCTTCTCGCCCAGCAACCGCAGCTCGAGCTTCCGTTCGGTACGGTGCTCGATGTGGAGGATAGGGAACGCAGGGTGTCGCGAATCCAATCAGACAGCCCGCCTTGCCCCAACTGCGGCTGCATCACCTCCCGCAACGGAAGCTGCTATCTCTGCACCAACTGCGGGACCACCACCGGCTGTTCTTAGGGTCCGCGGGGCCTGGCGGCGCCAGCGGCCTCCGGGCCGGAGACCGCATTTGGAGGAATGGGGTGATGGGGGGTTGGGGGAGGATGAAGAAGAACGGAACAATATCTTCTCGGATAAATAAAACGATGAGATCCCGATTGACGTCATCACCCCAACCCTCCCATTCGACGTTTCCGTCAGCTGGCGGATCGCGTCAGTCGTATCGAACTTCTGCGGCAATGACGGAGCATGGCCCTCCATCATCCTCACTTCGACGTTGAATGTTGAATGTTCGATGTTGGATGTTCATTTCTCCCATTCCCCAATCCAACATTTCGCAATTCCCCATTCTTCCAGATTCCAGATTCTTCCCCCCAATCACCCATTTCGCAATCCAGCAATCCAACATTTCGCATTCCCCCATCCCCCCACCCAGATTCTTCGGTCGCTCCGCTCCCTCAGAATGACACCTATTGTTACATCCAATGCCAATCACCCCTGTCATTCTGAGCGAGTCACATGAGCGAAGAATCTCTCTTTCTTCCAGATTGACAGATCATAGATTGTCAGATTCCAGATTCTTCCTCCCAATCCCTCATTTCGCAATCCAGCATCACCTCATCACCCCAGTTGATCCAGAATGAATCCCGGGCTCCTGCTCCTCCCGATCTTCGAGCTGACGCGTGTGGCCGTGATGCAGCCGAATATCGATAGCGTCGCCGTGGCGGGCAGCTGGAATGGCTGGGCGCCGCAGGCGCTTGTGCAAAGCCCTGACACCGCCGGTTTGTGGGAAACAGAGGTGGAGCTCAGCCCCGGTACGTACGAGTATCGTTTCCTTGTCAATGGCCACCATTGGATCAAGGATCCACGAAATCCGCGGTATGGGGGCTCACACAGCAACTCCTTGCTCAGGGTGGGCTATGAGAACCACCCGCGCCTCGCGGTAGACTCTCCGATTCCCGGAGAGGTGTTACGCGTTCAGCCCTTTGGGATCTCTCTGCGGTATACCCCGGGCGCTGACGGCGCCCCGCCCGATCCCGAACGGTGTATGCTGCGTTTAGGAGCAAGAACCTTTGCGCTGCACCCATCGATCCGTCAGGGTACTCTTCTTCGATGTACCGTGGATTCGTTGCCTGAAGGTGAGATCATGCTCCACGCCAGCGCCCGCTCCATGGCGGGCCATGGCGACTCCCTGAGCTACATGCTCTTGGTGAATCGCAGGAATCAATCGCCAAAAGCAAGAACGGCGGGGTTGGTCTTCGCACGGCCCAAGTGGCCTATTGAGTTGGACGGGGGCGGCAGCTACGATCCCGACGGCGAAGCCCTGCAGGAATTCTCGTGGACGGTAGTGGAACACCCCTCTTTGCCGATCCTCGACGGCGCCGATACCCCCTATCCCAAAATCGTTCCCAAACCAGGAACCACACGACTGGTGCTTCGCGTCTCTGATGGACAACTATGGTCAGAGCCGGATACGCTCCTCCTGGTCTGCGGCGGCCCCCCCGTCACGCCGGTTCATTTTGTCCTCGCCCCCGAGGAGTCCACGTGGGACAGCCTGCAGATCCTTGAGGCCTGTGTGCTTGGTTCATGGAACGGCTGGCGCATGGGCAGGAATCCGCTCACATGCCGCCCCGACGGCGTATGGGAGGCATGGCTCGCCCCCGATCCAGGCATCCACGAGTACCAGTTCTGTATAAACAGGACTCTTCGGATCAGGGATGCGGCGAGGCATGTTTTAGGAAAAAACTCCCTCCTTGTTGTTCGTGATGTGGGATCCGCACCAGCGTTCGACTTCATCCAAGAACCAAACGGACGATGGCGGATGGAGACGCCTTCCAATGTGGAAGCCTCGGCGAATGTGTTCGTCTGGCCGGGCTCCATGGAGCCGATCCCGATGGATCCAGCGACGGCACTCTCCTTTCCTACATCGGAAGAACCGATCACGAGGATGCTTGTGTCGTCCAGAGATCCCGCTCACTACTTTCCGCCTCTTTCTCTCCTCGAATCTCGTACGGAGGGAGATTCGACGCTCCTTACGGTGCTCCATGAGCCCCCGTCGTGGGCGCGGGATGCCATCATATGCTGGGTGCCACGCCAACGGTTTCTGAAAACCATCACCTCTCTTTCGACGCTTGCAATGTTTGGAGTCAACACGATCTGGCTCCCCCCTATTCTGCCTGGGCCCTTACCACATGGCTATGGCCCAACCGATCACTTCTCCCTTGATCCGTCACTGGGCACCATGGATGATCTCCGGCGATTGATACACCAGGCCCACGGTCTCGGCCAGAAAGTGATTCTCGATTTCGTGGCCAACCATACCTCGGACCAGGCGCCGCGCTATCTCTCCGCCGGCGACCCACGCAGCACATGGCATCGCTGGTATCGATGGAGTCAAGGGAGATCGCCCGCCCACTGGTTCCACTGGGATCAATTGGTGAATCTCGATCTGACCAATCCCGCGGCCCGGCACCATCTCTTGGCGTGCGCAGCCTACTGGCAGCAGATGGGCTTTGACGGCTATCGTCTCGATCTCGCGTGGGCGCTTCCTTTGCCGTTCATCCACCAGCTCAGAGAGCAGTCACGAATACACCGCCCCGACTTCCTTCTCCTTGGTGAGGTAATACCTCGGGAACCGAGATTCCACTATGCGGCCCTCGACATGAGCTATGACACCGACTTCTACGGCTTGATGCTCGACCTCCTCAAAGGCGCCGTGCTTACCGAGGAGATACCGGCGCATTGGGCACGAATCACCAGCAGATATCCGCGGGAATCCGTGGGAATGACCTACCTGGAGAATCATGACACGCCTCCATTGGCGAGACAATTCTCCCTCGAGCAGTGCGCGGTGGCGGGACTATGGCTCTTCACATGGCCGGGCGCTCCCATGATCCTCCAACCGGGGCATGCCCAAGGGGCCGAGGAACTGCCGATTCAGACCATGGAAAACCTGATTCACTTGAGAAGATCTTTCCTCGCGCTCAGGGGCGCCACCGTGCAATGGCTCCACGCGGCCCAGGGCGTGCTTGTGTATCTGCGCCCCGGCGATGCGCCGTGTGTGGTGGTCTTGAACTTCGCTTCCCAGGTACGTCAGATTACATTGAATGATCTCCCTGGCTCCAATAACAGGGCGAATCTTTGGGAGCCGGTGATGCACGTGGGGATCCCTCCGGCATTGAATCAGCGCGGGTCGATGCTCCGGATCCAGTGCCCAGGGTTGAGCGGCGTGGTACTTGTGCCCGAGGAGTTCTCCGCGCACTTTTCCCGACATGGGAACAGCACACGCTAATTTTACCGTAAACGGACGCCTCCACCGGCTTTGCGTCGATCCAGGCGAGATCCTGCTCGATACCCTCCGCCACAGGCTCGGCCTCACTGACGTGAAATGGGGCTGTCGTGAGGGTGCATGCGGAGCCTGCACCGTACTCATTGATGGGCGGGCCACCCCCAGCTGCCTGCGGCTCACCGCAACCTTGAGCGGCGCTCACATACTTACTGCCGGCGGCCTTATCGCTGAACCTTTAGCCCAAGACATTGCCGCGGCACTGGAGAACAAACACGCATTTCAATGTGGATTCTGCGCCCCGGGCATACTGGTGGAGCTCTTCGCCCTCTTCTCCCGGGCTCCGCAGCCGTCTGCTGATCAGCTGGAGCAAGCCCTCTCCGGTCATGTCTGTCGATGTGGCGGCTATCCGCTCATGATGGAGGCCCTCCTGAAACTCAACGCTCCATGATGGCACGATCAACCGGCACTGCAGCCTTTGGCTTCGATCAGTACGTGGCCGATATTCAACCTCCCGGTCTCTTGTACGCCGCCTTGGCCCGATCCACGAAAGCCTACGCACAGTTGGAAAAGGTAGACCTTGCCGGTGCGTTGTCCACGCCGGGTGTGCTGGCCGCCGTGGATGGGGCGGTTTTCCATCGCAAGGTGGGGATGATCCCCACTTCCCGCGATGAGCCGCCGTTGGCGCTGGACGTGGTGCGATACGTGGGCGAACCCGTGGCCGCAGTGGTGGCCGTGACGCCTGAGGCAGCGCGCCATGGAGCCGACCGGGTACGGATCCTCTACCGCTCGTTGCCTTTTATCCCTGATATTCAGGCATCAGCTACCGGGGCCACGACCATCCATGCCTCCATGCCGGACAATATTCTTCGGGACGTACGGCTCTCCTTCGGCCCGGTGGATGAGTGCTTCTCTAGTGCGCAACGAATCGTTTCCGGATCCTATTCCTATGCCGGCAGCACTCACGCGGCCATGGAAACCCACGGCGCCGTGGCCTGGTGGCGGCCGGAGCAGCGGCTCTGGATCTGGAGCTCAACGCAGTCTCCTTTTCATCTCCAACACAACCTCGCATGTGCGCTGGACCTCGATCCTGCCGCCGTGAGGGTGCTCAAGCCCAAGGTGGGCGGTGGATTCGGCGGCAAATGTGAAACCTTCAGTCACGAAATCGTCACCGCACAGCTTTCCAAAATGCTCAATCGCCCCGTTCGACTGATACTGACCAGGGAAGAGGTATTCTACACGCACCGAGGCCGGCATCATGCGCTTATGGACCTGCGCCTCGCACTAGGGTCGAACCACGAGATACTGGCCATTGATGCGGATATCTCCCTGGATGGCGGGGCATATGCCGGGCTTGGCGTGGTAACCACCCATTATGCCGGCCAGCTCCTGGCCATTCCATACAAGCTGAAGGCGCTCCGGTTTCGAAGCCGACGATACTTCACCAATGCACCTCCCGCCGGGCCGAAGAGGGGCCACGGTTCCGTGCAGATACGCTTCGCCATGGAGCGACTGATAGACAAAGCTGCAGTATCATTGGGCATCGATCCTTTGGTCTGGCGCCGGGAGCTTGCGCTTGCACCCGGTGCCAGTACAGTGAATGAGTTGAAGATCGGCTCCACGGGCTTCGGTGCCTGTCTGGACCGGGTGGCCGGCGCCAGTGGATGGTTTGACTCCTCCGTAGAGGGTGAAGCCCTGGGCGTGGCCGGTTCTGCATACATCTCGGGCGCCGCCTTCCCCATTTTCCCCAACCGCTTGCCTCACTCCCAGGCAATGCTCCGGGCGGATCGATCGGGCCTGTTCACCTTGTACACAGGCGTCGCGGAGATCGGCCAAGGCACGGAGCATGCTATGGCCCAGCTCGCTGCCGAGACTCTGGGGCAAGAAAGACATAGAGTAACGGTTTTGGCGGGTGATACCGACGCCTGTCCTGTTGACCTGGGCTCCTACTCCAGCCGCGTTACACTCATGGCGGGAAAATCGGTCATCGCCGCGGCGCAGGAGGTCAGAAAGCAGCTGCTTCGTGCCGCTTCCGCCAGGCTGAAGATACCGGTGGAGGAACTCGATATCATTCCCGGCAGGATCGTGTCCAAGGCTGATGAGGGCCGAGGCCTCAGCCTGAAGAAGGCGATCGCCCTTGCGGAGGAGCAGGCCGGCCTCGTATTGGGCACTGGCCACTATAGGCCGGACATGAAACCGGCCCACTATAAGGGGAGCGCCTTGGGGCCTTCCCCCGCATACAGCTTCAGCGCGGCGGTAGCTCGGGTATCGGTGGACAAGGAGCTCGGGCTGATCCGTGTCTTGGATCTTTGGCTGGCCCACGATTGCGGCACGGCCATAGATCGTAAGAGTGTTCTTGCACAACTCTACGGGTGCGCCATCATGGGTTATGGAGAGGCACTCTTGGAAAGCACGGGACTGGTGGGTTCGGTGACCGATCCCGTGGCTCTGATCGACTATGGCGTCCCACTCGTGGGTGACCTGCCGCGCATCCACCCCCTAATTGTGGAAGCTCCTGATCCAGAAGGACCCCGAGGCGCCAAGGAGGTGGGGGAAGGCCCGCTTCTCCCTGTGATACCCGCCATTGCCAATGCCGCATCCAGGGCATTGGGCGTTGATCTCGACTCCATTCCACTCTTCCCGGACATGGTTTTAGAGATGTATTCGCCATGAAACCCGGGGCCATTGGCAATCTCGTGGTGGCAACTGACCTTGCCGAAGCCGTCGGTTTGGTAGAGGAGGGCTTTCTGCCCCTGGCCGGCGGCACCGATCTGATCCCACGATGTACGCTTGGGCTCCTGGACGGCGTATCCCTGGTGCACATCAGCGGGATCCCGGAGATCGCCATGGTGGCATGCGACGGCGAGACACTCTCGCTGGGGAGCGCGGTAACATTGGCTGATCTCTCTGTCCATCCATCCGTCCCTGCTTGGCTGCGAGCGGCATGTCTCAGGGTAGCAAGCGCCGGCATACGTACCGCGGCCACACTGGGCGGGAATCTGCTGCAAGCGCCACGATGTCGTTTTCTCAACAGACCTTTTTTTTGGCGGTCCGCGCACGGCGCGTGCCTGAGAACCGGGGGCGCGATATGCCGCGCAGGAGGGGACGCCGACGAGTGTCACGCCAGCCAACGTTCCCTCCTGGCAGCAGTGCTCTTGGCTGCTGATGCCAGACTCGAGTTTCTCACTTCTCGGGGACCGACCACCATTACCTTGGAATCGCTTTACCCACGAGACCTCGCACCTGCCGATCTCCAAGCGCCGGGGCTTCTCTCGCGAGTCATCATCCCCAACTCAGGATCCAAGGGAGGAATCCGATGGGAAGTCCTCACCCGGCGCACGAGCATCGACTATCCGGAGATCGCACTCGCCGTTGCGGAAATATCGCCCGTGTCGAAGCACACACCACCAGCGCGCAGAATCGCCGTGAGCGCCCCACTCCCCTGGCCACGCCTCCTGCCGCCGACAATCTCTGACAGCAGTGGCGATTTCACCGATCTCGAAGAAGCCTTGACCACGATCTTCCCCTCGGTCCAGACAGGGCTATATGATCCCGCGTACCTCCGTCATGCCGCGGCGGTTCTTCTTCAGAGAGCAGTGCGGCGCTCCTGATGCTGAAGCTGGCGGCAGACACACGTAACACCGAGGATGTGCAGAGCGACGTGAAGAGAAGAGGCCATCTCCGTAGTGAGCCAACATCGAACATCGAACATTCAACATCGAACGCCGAAGGAGGAAGATGATCCTGCTGAGATCGAGGAGAGGAAATACCCATGGTGCTATGTATGTCCGATAGTCAGCGATGTTAAAGGCCCGCGCCATCATCCTGGCCGCAGGCGCCTCTACGCGCATGGGGCGATCAAAACCGCTCCTCAGAAAAAACCAGATCACCATGTTGGAGGCAGTCTGCGAGCCCTACAAGAGCATCGATATCTCACCCATCGTGGTGACAGGATTCAATGCGCCTGCCGTGGAAAGCCACGCTAGTTCGCTGGGGATTATGACGGTCCGAAACCGTGCACCGTGGCGGGGGATGGCGAGTTCGGTCCGTTCCGGCCTCCAGCACCTTCCCCCTGAAGCCGAGCTCGTGTTCATTCACCCGGTGGACTGCCCTGGCGTCAAAAGCAGCACCCTGTCTCTTTTGGCTTCATCCCTGACGGCGTTTTCGTGCGCACTGGCCGCCAAACCCGTGTACCAAGGAAAGGGAGGGCATCCATTGATCCTGGCCCGGAAGGCATGGATGCGAATGCTCAGCGACCGCCGTCTCAATCTCCGAAGCCTGCTAGCGGCTATACCGGGCCAGGTGCTCCGGATAGAGACAGACGATCCATCCGTGCTCCGAGATCTCGATACCCGGGAACAGCTTCAAGGCTGGTTGGAGGAGGGGGGGGAATTCCGAACCACAGATTACACAGATTGAGAGAGGAGATTGGGAGAAGGATTGAGAGAATGGGGATTCAACATCCAACATCGAACATCGAATGGGAGGAGGAAGAGGGGGGATCTGGAATCTGACAATCTTGGGGGGGATGGGAGAAGGAAGCGTTCAGCGTTCAGATGATGGATCAAGGAATGAGGAGAGAT
>JAUXFG010000011.1 GCA_030620115.1 Candidatus Fermentibacterota bacterium | reverse complement strand
CGTCGCCACCGTCGAAGGAGAGATCTGCTCCGGATGCCGCGGCGCGCTCCCGCCACAACTGATCAACGAGATCCGAAGATTCGATCATCTTCACAATTGCCAACACTGCGGCAGAATACTCGTCTGGAACGCATAGCCCGCACTTCCCATCTCCCCATCTCCATGACTTGACGCCTGCCGATCTTTCATGCTTTCTTGTATGCTGATACGCGTGGATATTTCACGACGCGCTTCGCGCAGTTCTATGCCTATGCATGAACTCACTTTCTCATGGGACGGCCCCAGGCGATCGTCTCTTCGCGAAAGCGAGGGGGAGGAAAGTCCGAGCTCCACGGGGCAGGGTGCTTCATAACGCGAAGGCCGGGTGACCGGCGGAAAGCGCCACAGAAAATAAACCGCCCAGCACTCAAGCTTTGTGATGGTCGCGTCACGCCAAGCCCTGGCAAGGCTTGAGTGCTGGGTAAGGGTGAAAAGGTAAGGTAAGAGCTTACCGGTCCCGGGGGCGACCCCGGGAGCCAGGCAAGCCCCACCCGGAGCAAGGCCGAATAGGGAGGGATGAGCAGCCCCGACTCGCACCACCTCCGGGTAGACCGCTCGATCCCGCCGGTGACGGCGGGACCAGATGAATGATCGCCACCCCGGACCTCCGGGGAACAGAACTCGGCTTATGGGGCCGTCTCATGATTCTTTCAGAGCAAGACTTCATTCAGCGGGTGCAGGCATTCGATCCTGATCTCGACCTCCCGCTTCTTGTTGAGGCCTTTCGATTCGCCTCTGTCGCCCATGCGGGACAAACCAGGGCCTCTCTTGAACCCTTTATTACACACCCGATTGCCGTGGCGCTTCAGGTTGCGGAACTCCGTCAAGGGAGCGATGCGGTAGCCACGGCGCTACTCCACGACTGCGTGGAGGATACCAGCGTTGACCTAGAAACGATCCTTTCCCGTTTTGGTCCTCGAATTGCGGACATCGTGGCAAGTCTCACCAAGCTCTCCTCCCTGCAGATGCCACACCGAGAGGCTCGACAGGCGGAATACTTGCGGCGTCTTCTTCTGGCAGTGGCTGATGATGTCTGCGTCATAGTCATCAAACTTGCCGATCGTCTGCACAACATGCAGACCCTTTCCTCATTGGATCCGGATAAACGACAAAGGATCGCAGCCGAAACGCTGGAGATCTATGCGCCCCTCGCTCATAGCCTGGGCATGCGCCGATTCAGGACCGAGTTGGAGGACCTTGCATTCAAGGAACTCGATCCACTCTCCTACCAGGAGATCAAGAGACTCGTCTCCGCGCGCCGGAGGGAGCGTGAAGAGGCCATCGACAAACTCATCGAGACGCTTCGAGAGATGCTCGCGGCCCAGGATCTCACGGCCCAGATCACGGGAAGGGCCAAGCACTTCTATGGCATATATCGGAAGATCCGCCGGGAACACAAGACATTCAGGGAGATCTGGGATCTTGCCGGGATCCGTATGGTCACCGACTCTGTGGATGCATGCTACCGCAGTCTTGGAGTCGTCCATGCCTCGTGGCTCCCCATCGACGGCCGCTTCAAGGATTACATCGCTCGCCCGAAACCGAACATGTACAGAAGCATCCACACCACGGTTCGAACGCCCGAGGGGCAGGTAGTCGATCTCCAGATCAGAACCAAGGAGATGCATGCCATCGCGGAATACGGCGTGGCTGCCCACTGGCGCTACCATCTCGAGCAAGAAGGCGAGAGTTATTCACTGCGAGAACACCTGGAGTGGTTTGGTGATCTCATGGACATGGGGGAGAGCAGCAAGGACCCGCGGGAGATCTTGCGATTATTCCGGCAGGGACTCATCAGCAACGAGGTCATGGTTCTCACACCCAAGGGGGAGCTTTTCCCCATGAGGGCCGGCGCCACCGCATTGGACTTTGCATTCCTTCTCCACACCGACCTTGGCCTTCGCTGCAACGGCATCCGTGTCAATGGCAAGGCCGTGCCCCTTGATTTTCTTCTCCAGAGTGGCGACAGAGTCGAAATCCTTACGTCATCAACTGCGTATCCCACCCAGGATTGGCTCACCCGGGTCACCACGAGCAATGCCCGGCAGAAAATCCGTCGTTACCTGAGTCAGGCTGAACGCCAACGGCAGCAGGCCAGAGGACGGGCAACCCTCGTCAAGGAGCTGAGAAAGGCAACCATCACCCTGCCGAGGACTCCTAGTGCATGGGAGAATATGGCCCATACTATGGGATTTCCCACCTCTGGTGAGCTCTTTATCGCCATCGGAGCAGGCAAGGCCTCAACGAGCCAGCTCTTGGCTGCTCTTGGGGCGAAAGATGAGGAGGAGCCCCATGAGGTTCTTGATTCGGAAAGAGAATCTATCGTCCAGAGCAGGAAGACCACACGTGGGATCCGGCTCGGAGCACTTCGGGATCTCGCCGTCCGGTTTGCGCGATGCTGTAACCCGATTCCAGGCGACCGTATCGTTGCCTTGATAACCAGGGGGCGTGGGGCAAGCATACATCGGCGTCAATGTGCCAATGCATTGACTGGGAACCCGGATCGCTGGCTTGAGGTGGAATGGGATGTAGGGCAGAACGAGATGTTCTCAACGAGCCTCTTTATCAAGGCTGTCCCCAAAAAACGTGTCCTGGGTGAGCTCGAGCCCGTCGTGGAAGAAGCCGGCGCGGAATTCAAGAACTTACATGTTCAGACCGAACATGACGAGCTCCATATCCATCTGCAACTCGCGGTCCGGAATACCAACCATCTTGCCAAGATCCGGAAAGCCATCGAGGCGGTGCCAGGTGTCAAACGCGTCATGCGTGCCAAAACAAGAATATAGCGAAGCTGCGCCTCAAACCGACGAGTGATGATGCCGTGGCCCATTGATCGAGGCGCAGCGATACTGGTTGCTGGTTATTGGCTGCCGGTCTCTGGATACTGGATGAACCCCGGAATCGTTCCGTTCTCCTTCCAGCATCAAGCATCCAGAAACCAGCATCACCTCGCAGCCAACCCACATATGTCGTTATAGAACTTGACTCGTTTGTGAAGTTCCTAGCCTTTTGAAGACGGCTATATCGGGGCATTGGAAGCATGAGTCAGCAAAAAAGACGTTGCGTGGCATGGAGTGGTAGGATTCTCGATACGTCACCTGTTATCTTTCTGCCCTAATTCTGCAAGACCCCCGTTTCATTAGCCCGGACTTCTCACCGGCTTTCGAAGCGAAGCGGCCGAGATGGTTCTGGCTGCGAGGCTTGCGACTGAGGACCTCGCAGGCGTATCCTCTGCGATACGCCGAGAAGGCTGATGGAGCGTAACGAAGCAGGCGGAGCCATATCGGCGGTTATAGCCGAAAGCCGGTGAGAAGTTCGGGCTAAACCTCTCGGAGAAACGAGAATGGGAACCCACGACATGCGGCAAGAAACAATCGATACTTTCTGGATGAAGCGTGCGGCCGCCCTGGCACGGAAAGCCGAAGGGTGGACATCCCCCAATCCCCTGGTAGGCGCAATAATCGTGCGCGGCGCCAAATCGGTGGGACATGGATACCACGCCAAGGCAGGTCTACCCCATGCCGAAAGGAATGCACTGGAGAAGGCAGGAAATGCGGCAAGAGGCGCCGTGATGTATGTCACCCTGGAGCCTTGCTCTCACCTCGGAAGAACACCACCCTGTGTCCGCGCCATCATAGAGGCAGGGATTCGGAGGGTCGTCGGTGGGATCGTTGATCCCAATCCGGAAGTACATGGCAAGGGTTTCGCCGCGCTGAGGGCGGCAGGAATTGAGGTCACCACCGGTGTCCTTGCCGGCACATGCGGCGAGCTAATACTCCCTCACTTCGTCAACAGCACCAAGAAGAGACCGCTTGTGCATCTCAAACTGGCGCTCTCCGCTGACGGGCGGATCGCCCCAGCCTCCGGCCCTGCTCGGTGGCTCACAGGGCTCCCCGCTCGAAGGTTTGGCCATCGACTCAGGAGGAGATACGATGCCGTGCTCGTAGGCATCGGCACCGTACTGAAGGACGATCCGGGCCTCGATGTTCGGTTTGGAAAAACTCCTGCCTCCCAACCTCTTCCTGTGATCTTGGATAGTCAGGCCAGACTACCCTTGTCTTCGAAACTTGTCAGGCAGAAACCAAGCGGTCGAGACACGGTGTTGATCTGTTTGGAGAATGCACCCCACCGGCGGACCGGAGCGCTTTCCCGCGCAGGAGTTGACGTGTATACCGTCGCTACTGATGATTCCCACGTGTCACTCGGAGAGACATTGGCGATCCTCTGGGGCCGCGGCGTGAGGAGTATCCTGATAGAGGGAGGAGCCACTGTTGCCGCTTCGTTTCTCAAAGCCGGGCTTGTCGACAGGGTTTCGTTGATCGTCTCACCAATGTTTCTTGGCGAGAAAGCCGTTCCTCTATTGAAGGATCTGGGCATTGGAACTTTAGCCGAGGCCATTCGTGGTCGTTGGCTCGCATACCGGCGGATCGGCAAGGATATGCTGCTGGAATTCGAGTTGGTGGAAAGGGTCTAGAATGTTCACCGGCCTCATCGAAGAGATCGGAACGCTTCTATCTTCTGATCGAAGGGGACGCGTCCATAGGCTCTCCCTGCGGGCGCATATGGCTGGAAACCTACAGATAGGTGACAGCATATGTATAGATGGCGTATGCCAGACCGTTGTCGAGGCGAGATCCGGCACCTTCCAGGTAGAGGCCACAGGGGAGACGCTCCGACGGACGACTCTCGCCACATGGACAGGCCCACGAGAGGTGAACCTCGAGCGAGCTCTGGAAGTGGACGGCCGGTTGGATGGCCACCTCGTGTCCGGGCATACGGATGGCACCGCCCGGCTGATTCGAAGAAAGGAAGAAGGCAGCGGTGTTTGGTTTGACCTCTTGCCGCCACCGGACCTGGCACGCTTCATTGCGCCACAGGGCAGTGTCACACTGGACGGCGTGAGCCTGACCGTGGCATCGGTACGAGAGGAGCTTTTTTCCGTGTCATTGGTGCCACATACATTACAGAACACAACACTTGGCCATCGAAGACAGGGAGACTACCTTAACCTCGAGGTGGATATCCTAGCCCGATATGTCGCCCGTCTTCTTGCAGCAGGGCATAGGGAGGATTCCCGGAGGAGGGAAGGCAATGAGTGGGTTTAGTTCGGTTGAGGAGGTGCTCGACGAGCTCCGCCAGGGACGGATGGCGGTGGTGGTTGACGACGAACGACGGGAAAACGAGGGAGACCTCATTTTGGTTGCCGAGAAGGCCGATCCTGAGGATATCAATTTCCTTGCGAAAGAGGCGCGAGGCCTGATCTGTGTCGCCATAACCGGGGAACGGGCAAAGGCACTCAATTTGAGCCCCATGGTGGAACAGAACACCGCGCCATTCGCTACCCAATTCACCGTGAGCGTGGACTATGCGAAGGGTACCACCACGGGCATATCGGCCTATGACCGCGCGGCAACAATACGCGCGTTGGCTTCTGCGGATACCTCACCGGAAGAGCTTGTCAGGCCGGGGCACGTGTTTCCCCTCATCGCACACCCCGGTGGCGTACTCCGTAGAGCCGGCCACACAGAAGCCGCGGTTGATCTCGCCAGGATGGCAGGGCTTCATCCTGCAGGTGTACTTTGTGAGATTATGGACGACGATGGCCACATGGCTCGCATACCGGCGCTCAAGAAATTCGCCCAGAGACATGGCCTGAGAATACTGACCATTGAGGAACTCATACGATACAGGACCAGGAGCGAGAAGCTGATCGAGAAGATCACGGAGATTGATCTTCCAACTCGGCACGGCGCCTTCAAGCTTCACCTGTACGAGAGTCTGATTGAAAAAGATCACCACGTTGCCCTGGTGAGAGGCAACGTGGCCGGCAAGCAAGATGTGCTGGTTCGCGTACATTCCCAGTGCCTCACCGGTGACGTCTTTGGATCTTTGCGGTGCGACTGCGGTCCCCAGCTGACGCATGCCATGCAGATGATCGCTGACGCGGATCAAGGCGTACTCCTGTACATGCGCCAGGAGGGGCGCAACATCGGACTGGCCAACAAGCTCAGAGCCTACCGACTCCAGGAGAAGGGTCTGGATACCGTGGAGGCCAATATCGAGCTCGGCTTCGATCCTGACTTGAGGGACTATGGGATCGGGGCTCAGATCCTTGCCGATCTGGGCCTCTCAACCATTCGATTGATTACCAACAATCCCAGAAAAGTGGTGGGGCTGGATGGCTACGGGCTCCACGTAGTGGAACGCATTCCCGTGGAGGTCCGCCCAAACCCCATCAATGAAAAGTATCTGGCCACAAAGCGGAGCAAGCTGGGCCACCTTTTGGGAAGAGGGCCAATGTTTGACGATCCCGTGCCGGATAAGATCATGGAGGAGCATCTACGCAACAAGAACAGCCCGTGGTATCGGAAGGAGAAACAAGGATGAAAGAGCTTCACGGTCGACTGGACGCCACCGGACTTCGGCTTGGCATTGTGGTGAGCAGATTCAATGATTTCATCACGAAGAACCTGATGGACGGCGCGATGGATTGCTGGACTAGACATGGCGGAAGCACCGATCACACGACCGTTACATGGGTTCCCGGCGCTTTCGAGCTTCCCTTTGTTGCCAAGAGATTGGCCACAGCAAAGACATGCGACGCGGTGGTCTGCCTCGCGGCAGTCATCCGTGGCAGTACGCCACACTTCGACTATGTAGCCGCCGAAGCAGCCAAGGGTATTGCCAAGGTGGCGCTGGACGGTGATATCCCCGTCATCTTCGGCGTACTCACCACGGATACCATTGAACAGGCTATTGAACGGGCAGGGACCAAGGCGGGAAACAAGGGATGGACTGCCGTGCTCAACGCTATCGAGATGGCGCAGCTGCTTCGGAAAATGGAAACGCTCAAGGCCTAAGGGGTCAGGATGAAAGGAACCCGCCACCGCATGCGAAAGGCCTTGATTCAGGCCTTGTATGCCTGGCTTATGGAAAGTGACTCTCCATGGGAAGTGCTGGACAGCGCGTGTGCTTTTTTCGAGGTTGCCGAAGAGGACATTGCCAGAGGCCGTGGTCTCCTCTCGGCAATTGTGGAAAACCAGCCGGCGCTGGAGAAGGCGCTCTCCACATCCCTGGAACACTGGTCATTGGAGCGTGTGGGTGTTGTTGAGCAGGCCATCATCTATCTCTCTTTGCACGAGATAACTGCATGTCCCGACGTGCCGCTCGAGGTGGCCATCGACGAAGCGGTTCGACTGGCCAAGGAGTTCTCCGGGGATGAATCCGCCCGTTTCGTCAACGGCGTCATCGACGCGCTGGCAGTGACACAAGGCAGCAAGAGCGCAGGAAACGCTTCTTGAGACTCGGCCTCATCTCTGACATCCACGGCAATTTAGAGGCTCTGGAGGCCTGTTTGGATGCACTGAAAAAGCGGGGAATTGACCAGCTGGCAGTAGTTGGTGACGTGGTGGGTTATGGAGCCGACCCCGCGGCATGCCTTTCCCGTGTGCGGGAAGCGCATCCCCTCATCGTGGCGGGCAACCATGACTGGGCGGTTAGCGGGAAAATCGACGTGTCATCATTCAATCAGGTGGCCCTCGATGCAGTGAGATGGACGGCTGAACAACTGTCCCCCGCGGATCATACGTATCTCGATAACTTGCCATTGCTGCACGAAACCCATGATTTGCTATTGGTGCACGCATCGCCAGTCAGACCGGAAGAGTGGGACTATCTCGTTGATAAAAACGATGCACGGAGTGCCGTTGGATCGACGAAGCATAGAATCTGTTTTGTAGGCCACAGCCACGTACCATTCTTCTACGGCGTTTCCGAAATCCGGGAACGGTTCTCTCAGGATGCAGGGAGCTATGAGTTGGAGCCTGGGTGGACATACCTTGTCAACGTGGGCAGCGTGGGGCAGCCGCGCGATGGCAATATCCACGCATCATGCGCCTTGCTGGACATTGAGGCGTGTTCTCTCCAGCTGATCCGGGTTGCATATCCGGTGGGACGCGCCATGGCCAAGATACAATCAGAGCCCGGGCTTCCCGAATTCCTCGCACAAAGGTTGGCTTGGGGCTACTAGCCCGATACATGGCGACCTGATCTCATTGCAAGCCCAAGCCCTCAACCATGCACTGCGAAACCCCAGATTCCACATTCCACCCATCTCGCTTCCCTTCCAAATCTCCCAATTCGACATTGGACGTTGGACGTTCGATGTTGAATGTTCATTCCCCCATCTCATCCACCCATCCCATTCCCACAGATTGCCAGATTATAGATTCCAGATTGACAGATTCCCCATTCCCCTATAGATCTTGACCCATGAAAGCCAAGGACAAGAAAGTCCAGGAAGCGTGGCAGGAATTCTGGGATTCTCGGCGCTCCTCGCCTGAAGAAATCTATCCCAATTCGCCGCGTCTGGTGAATCTTATCCTCCAGAACCGTGGCTCTGATCCCGTGCTCGAGGTTGGAGGAGGCAGCTCCAGGGACAGTATCCGTCTCGCCCGCCGGGGGAGAACCATAGTAGTGCTCGATCTCGCCGAGAGTGCGCTCAAGATGGCCCAAGGGCTGGCGGCTGAGAGAGACGTTCAGATCGGACTGATTCGTGGTGACGCGCGGGCGCTTCCTTTTCGAGACAGCGTCTTTGGAGCGGTCTTTCATCAAGGAGTGCTGGAGCATTTCGATCATCCCACGGATCTCGTGAATGAAAACGTCCGCGTGCTCCGCCCCGACGGCCTTCTCCTCATTGACGTACCGCAAACCTTTCACGCGTGGACCGTGCTCAAACATATCCTCATTCCATTGGGGCTTTGGTTCGGCGGCCCGGAGACCCAGTTCACGCCCGTGGCTCTCAGAAGATTGATGGAGTCGGCAGGCCTTGAGGTGATGACTGAATATGGAGAGTGGATGCACCCTTCCTTGGTCTATCGGCTCGTCCGTGAAGTGGGCAGAAGGAGCTCGCTCTGGCATCTCCCGTTGTATCCCAAGTGGCGTGGTCTCATCGGTTTATGGCGCAAGCTTGATGTCACCCTGTTCAAAGGGAAGATCGAACTATGGACGGGCTACGTGGTAGGCGTGTTGGCGTGTAAGAGATCATGCGGATCCTGATCATCAACTGGCGCGATATCCGTCATCCACAGGCGGGCGGTGCAGAGGTCCACGTGCATGAAATCTTTCAGCGCTTGGCGGCAAGTGGCGATCATGTCACCTTACTTTCAAGCAGAGCATTAGGCCAGAAACAGCACGAGGTCGTGGATGGCATCAACACGATCCGCGTTGGCAACTGGAAGAACTTCAATCTTGTGGCGGCCGGCTACTATCTGCGAAGACTGAGAAAGATCCCATGGGATATAGTTGTTGACGACGTGAACAAGATTCCCTTCTACACGCCTCTCTACGTCAGGCGGCCCATCCTCATGCTGGTACCACATCTTTTTGGAACGACCGTCTTCTCCGAGGTCTCCTTCCCACAGGCTGCCTATGTCTTCCTGTGGGAACGGGCAGTGCCCTTGGTCTATGCACGCACACCCGTGGTCGCCATCTCCGCCAGCACGAAACGCGATCTGGTGGAACGAGGCCTGGATTCCGAGCGTATTACTGTGGTGCAGTGTGGTATCGACCACCAGGTTTATAGACCCGCACCTCTCAAGCATCAGAGCTCGAGCCCGGCTTTCGTTTACTTGGGGCGCCTGAAACGCTACAAGAATATCGATACACTGCTCGAGGCCACGGCGATTCTCAAGGACCGGCACCCTCAGTTAATGGTGGCGGTGGCAGGGGAAGGCGACGATCTTGAGAGATTGAAGAAAAAGGCGGCAACCCTGGCGGTTCACGATCAGGTTCGATTCCTCGGCCGTGTCAGTCTGGAGAAAAAGATCAATCTTCTCCAAGACGCCTACGCCATGATTGTCCCCTCACCCAAAGAAGGGTGGGGATTGACTGCCATTGAGGCCAATGCCTGCGGCACTCCCGTCTTGGCGAGCAAGAGCCCAGGGTTGGTCGATTCGGTGAAACACGGTCAGAGCGGCCTCCATGTCCCCCACGGAGACAGTGCCGCCTTGGCGGAAGCTATGGAAAAGCTGATGAGAGATACGAAGCTGCGGAAACATCTTTCGGAAGGTGCCCTGCAATGGGCGGACAATTTCGATTGGGAAAAGACCGCCCGGCTGATGCGTGAACAGCTCGACAATGCGGCAGGAGCTACCTCATGAAGTCGTTCCTGAGCATAGTTTGCCCTGTCTACGATGAGCAGGAAAGCATCCCGACCCTCGTGGAGGAGCTTTGTGGCCTTCTGGCGGAGCTTAAGACAAAGGGACGGATCGCCCAGTACGAGATCATCTTTGTGGATGATGGAAGCAGAGACGGGACTTTCGAGGTCCTCGCACGGCTTCGCGAGGAGTACCCGGCCCTGGGCGTAATCCGATTCCGAACCAACATGGGCAAAGCAGCAGCTTTGGCGGAAGGATTCAAGGCATGTAGAGGTGATGTCGTCATCACCATGGACGGCGATCTGCAGGATGACCCTGCGGAAATCCCCCGTCTCTTGTCCAAGCTCGAAGAGGGCTTCCATCTGGTCTCGGGCTGGAAGGCCAAAAGGAATGATCCGATCTCCAAAACGCTGCCATCGAAACTCTATAACTGGGCCACTCGTAAGGCCAGCGGCATTCCGTTGCACGACTTCAACTGTGGGCTAAAAGCCTACCGCCGGGAAGTGGTGGACGAGGTGCAGGTCTATGGTCAGATGCACCGTTTCTTGCCTGTGCTCGCACACTGGCGTGGATTTCGCATCAGTGAGATCGAAGTGCATCTCCGGGCACGCCGATACGGACGATCGAAGTTTGGAGCCTCACGTTTCGCCGCGGGTTTGCTCGATTTCATGACCGTTATGTTTCTGATGAAGTATCGGAGGCGACCCCTTCATCTGTTCGGCCTTTTGGGGTTGGGGCTCTTCTTCTTAGGTCTATTGATCAATATCTACTTGGCAATTGTCTGGTTCCAGACCCATGCCATCGGCGGCCGACCTCTGCTGACTTTCGGGCTGCTCTCGACAATCCTGGGATTCCAGTTCATTTCCATCGGTCTATTGGGGGAGATGATGGTTCATATGATGAAAGATAGAGAAGCCGTGCCAGTGGGGGCTACGCTGTCCCCAAAAGAGGAGTGACCATGAAGACTATCGTGGTCATCCCGACGTATAACGAAAGAACAAATATCTCCCAGCTCATCCCGGAGCTCCTGGGCCTCGGCGAGGATCTTTCGATTCTTGTGGTGGATGACAATTCACCGGACGGGACCAGCGAGGTGGTTCGAGCCATGGGCGCCACCGATCAGCGCGTCTTGCTCCTGCAGCGCGAAGGTAAGCTTGGGTTGGGCTCCGCATACGTGGCCGGCTTCAGGAAGGCTCTCCAGATGGAGCCGGACCTTATTCTGCAGATGGACGCGGATTTCTCCCACAAACCATCCACTGTTCCTCGCCTCATCAGGGAGGCCGGCGCTGTCGATCTTGTCATCGGATCCCGCTATCTCAATGGTGTGAACGTGGTCAATTGGCCGCTGCAGCGCCTTCTGCTCAGTTTTTTCGCCAATATCTATGCCCGAAGGATTACCGGCGTGCCGGTAAAAGACCTCACAGGCGGTTTCAAATGTTTCCGGAAGGAAGCGCTGGCCTGTGTGCCGTTGGACCGAATCAGGTCTGACGGGTATGCATTTCAGATTGAGACCACGTACTGGTGCCACCGCAACGGATTCGCGATACGCGAGATTCCCATAGTGTTCGAGGATCGCCACTCAGGAACCTCCAAGATGACCAAGGATATCGTGCGCGAGGCATTCTGGCTCGTACTCCGATTGGGTATCTACAACATTTCCCACCCTCGCTGGGGCAGATGCGCGTCACCTCGGAAGGATACCACAAGGGCAAACATTACGGGTTAGCCTGGGAATTTCCTCCTCGCCCAGCGTTCAAAGCCAACGAAACCGAAGTTAAGCTCGAGGTATCGTTCCTTGGCGCCATGAAGCAGCAATCCACCACGGCGCCCCGCCAACAGCGCAATATCCAGGGTTCCCCTCCCGCCACCAGTGCTCAGTGAGGTACCAATACTCACTGCCTCATCAGTAGGGGCACTCGGTGATAATGTACCATCCTCGATCTTCACCGCGTAGTAACCCGGACGGTATCGGTACCCAAGACGCAAAGGCGGCATGGGCCGTTTCCCCTCACGCACGTGCTCGTACTCCAGCCCCAGGTTGAACGCAGTACAGTCTTTGAACTCGGCACCCGTAGTGCCAAACCGGGCACTCTTCCAGCCTTCATGCCATACATCAACTGCCATCAAAAGCCCAGAAAACGGCCCTAGGCTGAGGCCGACGCCTACACGTTTGGGGAGCACAAAATCGTAATCTTCGCTCGTTTCGATGCCATGGGCGGTTCGCAGTTCATAGGAGCCGTGGCCATCGATCTTCGGCCGATAGTAGATGCCGACTCCCATCCCCTCAGTCTTGCACATGATGCCAGTGGTGAAGTAGCCCCCGCTATGAGTCTCGGTCAATTCATCCTCGGTATCAGTGAAAGATGAGATATCAAAGTCGAGCTTCGTGACCTCGGAGATCCCGCCAAATAACCAGTGATAGCCAATTCCCAACGATACCTGAGGAAGAGGCGAGTAGGCAGCAGACAGTCCTCCACCAAAAATGCCTCCGCTTCTGGAAAAACTCCGCGTATACGCATAACCCTCTTCCGTGCTATCGCTCTGTGATGAGCGGTACAGAACGGAATGGATCTGCTCAACACCCGCCCCCATATAGATTCCCTTGCCCAAAGGAAGGGAGAACACGGCTGACGAAAGCCTGCCCGAGACGAGCCTCTGAGTCGTCTTGCCATCTTCCGCCCAGCAGATCTGTGGACGGTAGATAACCCCGAAGCACGTCAAGGGAGATCGCGTCAAGCTGGCTGGATTCACCGGGTCAGGCGCTCCATCCGTCACGCCGATGCCTGCCCCGCCCATACCCTGGGCCCTGGCAGAGAGGGAATACACGCTTTCCCCAAAGTACATGGCCGAGAATATGCCTCCCGCTCGAGCCGAGGGTGCAAAATGCACCAGTAGAACCACCACGGCTATTCCCAAGAGACCTGCGAAACGCCGATCAATCATGGGAAACCTCCGTCTTCTGGGGCCGATATTTCGCGGTCGGCTTGGTATCCTCGTCCGGAGGAGCTCGATTTGATGGTGGCGATGGCGGTACTGTGTACAGAATCTCGAGTCTTGGACGATTGCCCGGCTCTCCATACTGCCACGGGATTATGGGGCAATAGGTCACTGCATTGTTCTCGACGCTGAATCGCAGACGAAGGCCATGATTCTCCGCTGCACCGGTCACCCATTGTCTTACTGCAGTTGAGACATCGAATTCGATCTTTGCCTGACCAGGCACCGCAAGGGCTTGACCGATATATCCACCGGCCACGGCAGTGGAATCTCCCTGCCACATGCTGTCAACCAGTTCGACTTGCATGGTCTTGGTATCGAGGAATGTCTTGGTCGTATCGCAGTAAACAAAGAGCTTCGCCATGTTGATGGTTACCGTGCTGTCGAGCTCCGCGGGCATGGGAAACTTGATCAGAGACCGTAACCCATATCCACTTCCCACAAGGAGTCTCTCCTCGTCCAGCGGGCTGACCCGCTGGATCATGGAGGCGTCTGCGGCAGCGTAGAGCACCTTGCTGGTGTCCACACCCGCCGTGTCCACAAACCCAACCTCAAACCGCGGTCTCATGGAAAGCGCCTGCTCCCGACTTTCGAATCGCCACAGGGCATGCGCGAGCCCCTCGCCCGCCAAGCTGATAAGAAAGCCGCGATCATCCGAGCCCGTGGCAAATATCTCTTCCGTTACCTCAGCCGGTATGGTGAAAACAACACGGACTGTGTCGGCCTGGAGGGAGCATGGCCCTGCTTCTGCCACCGGCAAAGTGAAGATGTCCCCACCCGGGCAATCCCATAGCACATCGCCAGTGGAATCAGTACTGGCCCGTTCCCACGTCACCACACTTTCGTTCCAGAACGAAGACACTCTGTAGAGAAGGAATCGAACCGGGGCGAGTTCCTGGCTGGCATTCAGGCTGAGGATCAACCTGCTTTCCCTGAACTGGGTGATCGATGTGTCAGATACGTTGAAACGAAAAAGCGACCGGGCCTCATACCCCCCGTCCCGGCCTACGAAGAGCACACCGCCACTGCCCATGGTCACCACGTGGACAAAGCTGGTCTCTGCAGACACGGAATCTACGCAAATGGAGAGGGGATCAGATCCATGCCCTGGTCGATCGCCTAACCAGGGCGCCACCGGACCTTCCTTGGATCCGCAGCCAAGAATAGAAAAAACACCACCCAAGAGCAAAACCGCCAACAATTTTCTCAACACAAACCACCCCACCGAAAAGATCAGGCCTGCCTGATCTATAACTTTGTCTCGAACTTTATCTCGAACTTCCTCGCTTCTGACCGGCAATTCTCATCCGGAATGATCCCGCCCCAGCCCGTGGCGAAACTATCCCGCGTCTCGGTCGTTCTGCCGCGGCGGCTCTTCCGTCTTGACTTCCTTTTCTATCTCTTTCAGGCCCTTCTTGAACTCATTTATGCCACTGCCAAAGGATCTCATCACCTCGGGGATCCGTTTCGCACCAAAAAGAAGCAGCACAACAAGCAGAATGACGAGCAGTTCCTGCATGCCAAGCATCCCAGGCATTGTATCACCTCCTCACGCCTTCAAAGCCATAAGGCGTCTGGATCGGGATATATCGAGTTGCCCATTTTGTCTCGTGCCCCACCCACTGTCAAGGATCAGCCCTAGCCCGGACTTCTCACCGGGTTTCGAAACGAGGCCGCCGAGATGGTTCTGGCTGCGAGGCTTGCGACTGAGGACCCTCTCCGAGCCGTAGGCTTTACGAGCTGGAAGCCGCAGGCGTATCATCCTCTGTCCGCCAGCCGGCGGATCGTGGCGCAGCCCAGTGGCGCAGGCGTCCCTGCCTGTGATCTTCCCCTGCCTGTGATCTTCCCCCGCCTGCGATCTTTCCGCATCAAGCATGAACGGCCATGACGAAGCATGCCCCTACATCATCCTCACTTCGATGTTGGACGTTGGATGTTCGATGTTCGGCGTTCAATCTCCCAATCCTCCAATCCCCAAGCGGTAGGATTGATAAGCCACATCTGCGGCGTTACGTTTATTGTCAGGCTGGGGATCCCGTATGCAACAGTCAACTGGGCCGGCTGTTGTTGTTTTGCTCCTTTTGGCCCATGAAACGGAGGTTCGTGTGCGACGATTCTTCATTGCATGCCTTTTGATCCTTTTCGTCTCGGTCCATCTCGTATCTGCAGCCGCCATGGCGCCTCAAGCAGCGCGCAAGATCGACCCAAGGCTCGTGATCGTCCATAAGGATCCTGCCCGATTTGCGCGGTCCATGGGCAAGACGATCAACATCCAGGGTCCCTCGCTGGACGAAATGCTCCTTCCTGTGCTCATCAAAACCACGGCCTCGAGATCACGGATAGAACAGGCCGGGGCGATTGTGGGATCGCGGCACGGAGACATTGTGGCGGCGAGGATACCCTTAGATAAGCTGGAACAGCTCGCGCTCCTGGCCGATGTTGAGGCCATCGAGGCCTCGTACAAGCTTCACAACGTGATGGATGTCAGCGTTCCCGAATGCGGCGGCACATCCGTGCATAACGGTTCACCCTCCTACCATGGAGATGGTGTAGTGGTTGGATTGCTGGACACAGGCATTGATCCCTATCATGCGGACTTCCTCGATCAGAGTGGCAATGCGAGGGTCCAGTTCATCTGGGATCAGTTATCACAAAGCGGTCCGGCTCCGTCTGGCTATAGTTATGGCCGGGAGTGGACAAAAGCCCAGATCGACGCTGGTCAATGCACCATGAATGATCCCGGCGCACACGGCTCTCATTGTGCCGGAACCACTTCCGGAGACGGTAGCGGCTCCACGGCCGGATACGTCGGCATGGCGCCGCGCTCGGACATCATCATGGTGGCTAATCGTAGTGACGACATGTTCTACTATGGATACGCGCCCCCATGGTATGGCTCCCCGAGCACGGTAGGATCCATGGATGGCCTGGCCTTCATCCACAGCAAAAGTCAACAGTTGGGTGAACCGCTCATCGTAAGCTGGAGCCAGGGCGTCACCATGGGCCCCCACGACGGATCCACCCTGTTCGAGCAGGGTGTCGATAACTTCATCACGACCAATGATGTCGCAGTCGTTATCGCTGCGGGCAACGACCAGCAACAGGATTGGCACGCAAGAGGCACAGTATCCACCTCCTCCCCTCTCCAGATCTCAATGACTACAGGTATCTTCGGCCAGGATCCGCCCACAGGCAATGTGAAGTTCGAGATCTGGTACAAACAGGGTGATCTGCTGAACCTAGAGAGGTGATTGACCCATTCGGAGGCGCCACGAACGTATTCGGACCAGATGAGACGGGATGGCCTGGTTACATCGTCTCCACTGGCGACACCGTGTGGGTCTACTCTACCAGCAATCATCCCATCAGTCATAAGGGATACTTCCTCGTGGATCTGTGGAACCGGTTCTATGGCGTCACTCAAGGCACCTGGACAGTCAGATTGAGCGCTGCCAATTCCCTCCCCCAAGGCGGCGGTGCCGACCTGTGGGCGGAACGCAACCAGTACACCGTACATTTCTTGGACCATGTCTCCCTGGAAGCCATCGTAGGCATGCCAGGCTCCTCCAAGAAGTCCATCACCGTTGGCGCGTACAACACCAAGCTCCAGTGGACCGACATCGATGGGAATGGGTGGACCATTGGGGAAACTCTGGGCAATATTGCGGGATTCAGCAGTAACGGCCCCACTGCGGACGGGCGGCAGAAACCCGACCTATCGGCACCGGGACAGATCATCGCGTCGGTGCTCTCCAGCGGCGCGGCTCCCGAGTACCTCTCGAACCAGCGGAGCATCGTGACTCCGGACGGCGTCCATCTGCTCTTCCAGGGCACGAGCATGGCCACACCCCATGTGGCCGGCACGGTGGCGCTCATGTTGGACAAGAATCCCAACCTGGGATATCAGCAGATCAAGCAGATCCTCCAGCAAACCGCCCGGCATGATCAATTTACCGGCCAGGGCTGGAGCGGCGCCTTCGGATGGGGAAAACTCGATGCACAAGCAGCCGTTGACGCAGCAGGTGGCGGCGGCGGAGAAACAGTCGAGCTGATCTATGACGACGGCGATCCTTACAGCGGCTACTACTGGAATGGCGCGGGCAACGGCTCAGGTGTGACCATGACGCCGCCGCAATATCCCGCCACCATAGAGAAGCTGCGCTACTACATTACCAACCTCGCAGCCGGTGGCAGCGGGAACGGAACGTTCAGCGCACGTGTGTTCGACACGGGAACAGGCAACGAGATCACCACGCCCGTCACCGTGACACCCGCTGGCACTGGCTGGTTCGATGTTGATGTCTCCTCCCAGAACGTGGAAGTGAACCGCGAGTTCATCGTGGCCATGATCTACGATGGCATCAACACACCCGCTTTCGGCTATGACCCTGTGGACAATCAACGTTCTTGGGACTACGTGAATGGCGAGTGGAGCCCATGGAATGAGACCTATTTCATGAGAGCGATCGTGTCCACAGGTGTGGGTGTCGAAGAAGAGATCGAGTTGGTCGGCTTCTCAGCCAGCCCAGAGGAAGGGGCAATTGTCCTCACGTGGGAGCCTCATTTCGACGGGGAGGTGAGCGGGTTCGATCTTTACAGGAATACGGTTTCAGAAACCCGGGATTGGCGAATAATCAATCAGGCCGCCATCCGGGGCACAATGTTCAAGGACGGCGAGGTACAGCCTGGAGAGACCTACTTCTACTGGATCGAAGCCGTTGCACCCACCGGCGTAGGAACGCTGTTCGGCCCGGTGGAAATCACAGCCGTGGGCACGCCGAATACGGTATGGCTCCTGCAGCCTAAACCCACACCCACCAGAGGACCCACAACTCTCTCCTACTATGTGCCACAGAACGGCGCCGTGTCACTGAGCCTCTACGATCTAGCGGGGCGGAAGGTCGCCTCAATGACCAAAGATCAGCAGATAGCTGCAGGCTGGCATGAGCTGTCGTGGACACCAACTGGTAATGATATTGCATCCGGCAGATACGTCTGCCGCCTCGTGTTCAGGAACGACGACCTACTCCTCAACGCGAGCAAGCCTCTCATCCTGGTGAAGTAAGCATGAAGCAGGAGGCGGCAGAAGCCGCCTCCTGCTTCACTCTATGGATGAAGATCGGGGATGTTTCATTCTCTCGCTTTACGGTTTCGGCCCAGCGCTACGGCTCAAGATAGGAATATGGAATCCCGTAGAGAGATTCCGGAACCATAGCGCCACCCTCAGTCATTGCGAGGAGGGTAGCAACGAAGCAATCTCATCCGCCCCCAATTGAGATCGCCGCGCTCCCGCTCGCGATGACCCCGGCCTGTCCTGAAACATCCCGAAGATCGCAGTCAGATAATGGTCCCTGAGGGAATCACGGCATTCTTCTCCACCACCACAATCCCGTCCTTGATCACATAATAACTGCCTTCGTCCTCCTCGATACCCTTGACGTTCTCTATCCTGCAGTTGTCGCCAATGCGCGCATTCTTGTCGATGATTGCGCTTTTGATGACACAGTTGTTCCCGATCCCGATCCTTGGCATTCCCTCATCGATCTGAGGGCCGGCGGGTTCTCGAAGCTCGTAGAAGTCGGCCCCCATGATGTAGCTGTCTTCGATGACCGTCCCGAGCCCTACCTTCGCGCGAATGCCGATGATGGAATTGATGATGCTTTTACCGAGCATTATACAACCATCAGCTATCATGGACTGCTGAATCCTGCACCCATCAATCACGGTGCCCGGCAAGAATCGGGCGCGTGTAAACATGGGATTGCCTTGGCTGTAGAGCCTGAACTGCGGTTCAAGATGTGCGAGCGCAAGGTTCGCCCGGTGAAACGCTTCAATGGTTCCAATATCCTCCCAATAGCCATCAAAAGTATGAGCCACCACTTTATGGCCGCCGATTGCTTTGGGTATGACCTCCTTGCCGAAGTCGACCTCCGTGCCTCCCTCCAGCATCTCCTCAAGAACACCAAGACGAAACACATAGATGCCCATGGAGGCCAGGAAGACCTCGTTCCCTCCTCTCGTCACGGAGAAACCGTCCAGGAGATGTGGGTTCTTTGGCTTCTCGACAAACCCCACCACTCGATGATTATCGTCAAGACGCATGAGACCGAATCGGGAGGCATCTTGCGGAACCACGGGAATCAACGAAAGCGTGATATCGGCTCCCTGCTGGACATGTGTCCTCAACATCTCTGTGAAGTCCATCCTGTAGAGATGATCCGCCGCCAGGATAAGGATATCCTCATGCCCCCCGCCGAGAAAACGGTAGAGGTTCTTCCTCACGGCATCTGCGGTTCCCTGAAACCAGTCGCTATGCTTCAGAGTCTGCTCAGCGGCAAGCACATCCACGAACCCTTTGGTGAATCCATCGAACTTGTAGGTTCGGCTGATATGCCTTGTGAGAGATCCTGCATTGAACTGGGTAAGCACATAGATCTCACGGAGCCCGGAGTTGATGCAATTGGAGAGCGGGATGTCGATGAGCCGGTACTTCCCCCCGAGAGGCACGGCAGGTTTTGATCTGAACTTCGTGAGGGGGAAGAGCCTGGTGCCCCGCCCGCCTCCCAATACCGCAACGATGGTCGATCGTTCCATCCCGTCCCTCCATGAGCTATCTTCACGAAACACAGAAGTTGCACCTGCAACCTGAACACCATTCAACCTGACTCACGGTTCAAAAACTTCGTCTCGAACTTTGCTTGCCACGCCGAAGTCATCCGACGAAGGCGGGTCTCGAACTTCTCCTCCCACAGAAATCCTCTCCCGAACTTCACTCAAAGAATCGAAACGCCACGAAATTCGTCTCCCCTGCGGCCACGGTGACGTTCATCACCCCCCTATCCAGCGACCGTCCACTCCGATCCTTGAGGGTGATCTCCAGAGGGGCTGGACCTCCGGGAAGCCTCAAACGTGCTACGTATATCTCCCGCGGCAGCCCAAGCCACGATCGAAGATCAGCCCGCTCGGTAGCTGCCGCCATCAGGTTGAGCAGACCGCCCACCACGGCGCCCGCGGTTTCGCCATGCTTCTCTTCCACCGCATCCTCACCCTTTGTGCTCGCGAGGTATTTTGCGACGGCCCGAACCAACGCACGAAGGAGGATGTTTGGCATCCGATCACTGAGACTCGACCTCGCCAGAACATCGAGATTCTGCATGAACGTAGCTTGCGTGCCGCCGACATCAACCGTAGCCCAGAATGGTGGCAAAGGAGGGGGATAGCTGGGTAACGCAATCCGTAACCAGTAGTGTACATCATCCCAAGTCCGCCTCATAACGGCTCGGCCGCGAAGACGATGTGTAAGCTCCACCGCATCATCATCGTCTTTCTCGCTCTCGAGGATCGGCACGGTGAGCGCCACCTCGGTCTTCATGGGGATGAACCCGACCTCCACGAATACGAAAAGTTCACCCTGACCAGGGCTGAGTTGCTCCCTGACTCGACACCTGGGGTATGCCTTCTCAATCTCGATAATATCGCTGGTGAAGCCCAACTGAGTCGCTGCGGTCAACAAGTCGTCACCCAGCATTGCCGGGCGAGAAACCCCGAGCTCAGTCGATTCCTCGTCAAACGCCGCATTCGCCTTCTTGAATGAAATATAGGCATCGTTGATCTCGTGTACTCGCAGGTAGAGCAAGCCCGTCAAATAATGAATGAAAGGATCTGTCTTGTATTTCTTGGGGCTTTCACCTTCATACTTCTCGCGGTACTGCCGAAGCTTGCTGATAACCTTTCTGCACTCCACCAACGCATCTTCGGTCTGTGTGAGATCGAGGTAGTTCATGGCACGGTAGTAATTGATGACGACCCGTTCGAAGTCCTCCCCCTCGTAGGGAAGCGTGGTATCGCTCGTAATCAGTGCGGCAAGGCTCCTGGAGATGCTCTTGGTATAGAGGTCGTCTGCCAGATTCTCGGCCTGTTCAAACACCTCGTTCGACTGATCAAGCTGGCCCGCATACCGCAGGAGTAGCCCCCGCTCCATGAGGTAGACAAGGTCTTCGCTCTTGTCGCCAAAGCGCTTGTCCAGCTCTTCAAGGGCAACACTGGTCCGCCCCTGTCGAAGCAGATCTCTCACAGGTCCCATCCTGGAGGCATGAGAGGCACAACCTATAGAAAGCGCGGCCACCATTATGGAGCCAAACAGCCGGACAATGCTCCTGTGCCCAATAGCCGACCTATGTATACCAAGCATATCAGAATTCCTGTTCGCTGCAACTATATGGAGTCATGGTGGTCCACCGATACATCGACGACTTGCCATCCGGTTTTCAGCTTGCAGATCTACCAATATGAACAATATCCAATCCTGGACTTGTTCCTACGCCTTGCGGTTCCTCTCTTCTTCTGACTTCTGACTTCTGACCTCTGATCCCGCGTACTGCGCGGGATTGCGGCCAGTGGCCGCCTTATGGACTATATCGACCTCTGGCAACGACTTTCTTGATCTTCTTGGTCCCGAGCCAGACCTTCTCATTGGTTTCGATGCTGATGAGCGTCATGTCGGTCTGGAAGAATACCGCCTTCTTGCCGCTTCCAGGATCATCGATCTGGCTTATGACTCCGGTGAGCATATAGTCGGCCCCAAGCTCTCTGCCCATGGCTTTGGCCGTCTCTTCGCTGGCCCAATGGGCTTGATCGTCCCGTTCCCCGCGTATATTCCCCCGCTCTTCCTGGCTGGCCACCATGCGAACGAGGCCGCTGTTGATGAACTCTCGCTCGATATCCTTCACAAAGGTATCCATGGCGATGTGCTCCATGGTCTTGTTCCTGATCGGCCCCACGATGACCGCAGGATCGCCGCCGCCGCTTGCTGCGCGGTGTTCGCCAATCCATCGCCGGCTCAGGCAATCCTGAATCATCTCATTGGCGACCTGCCTGCTGTCAGTATCGTTCCAGCCTTCGGAAAAATCGGTAGTGGTCGTGGCATCGATACGAGTGACTGTCTTCCCGGACGAGCAGGCCAGAATGGCCACCGCAAGGAATAGCACGGCGAATTTCTTCATCTCTTCCTCCTATGAAGATGGTATTAGTAGAAATACTTCAAATCCACCTGGAACGCATTTTCGAGGTGCATCATATTGAGCACGCCTTGGTCCTGATCCAGAGTAAGCCCGATCACATCAAATCGAAGACTGACTCCATGTCCAAACTGAGTTGAGGCATAATGAAGCGCAGCTCTCACGATATGCTTCTGCTTGCGTGTATCCACCGCTTCGAACGGCGAGGCGCCTTGAGGGTCAGCCTTCCTCAGTTTCACCTCCACAAAAACGATGGTATCTCCTTTCCGAGCTATGATATCGATCTCGGCCTTCCTGTGCTGATAATTCCGAGCCAGAATAGTATATCTCCTCAACCGAAGGAAGTCCACCGCCAGATCCTCGGCAACAGCACCCACATGTCCCGAGTATTCCGCCGTCACCAGATCTCCGCTTGTGCCAATGGCGCGAAAGTGAGCCGATGGAACGCGCATGGCCCAAGCAGCTTCACCAGCCGTTTGTGCTCAGCAGTGCAATAGCCCTTATGATCACGGAAGTGATAGAGCGGTGCAATTCTATCCGCCGCCATCATCATACGGTCCCTCCGCACCTTTGCTACAATGCTTGCAGCCGCAATGGAATTACTGATGCGATCACCACGTGGGAGCATTGTCTGGTTGAACGGAACTCCCTTCAACCGCAAGATTCCATCCATGAGTATGTGCTGGACGGGAACGGAAAGCCGCCCCAAGGCACGCCGGGCCGCGAGGCATGTGGCCCCCCATACATTGAGATGATCGACTTCTCCGGCGGAAGCAATTCCTACTCCTACAGAGACCGCCCGATTCATGATTTCCCGATACAGATGCTCTCTCTTGGAAGGAGAAAGCCTTTTGGAATCATCGACCCCATGCAGTCCATCATTCGGTCCCAGCACCACCGCCGCCGCCACGACCGGGCCTGCAAGAGATCCCCTCCCGGCTTCATCTATGCCGGCAATAAAACGCACGCCCTCAGCCCATAGCCCTCTTTCATAGGAGAGGTCCGGCCGGATCCCCACATCGAGGCGCGAGTTACCACGGGATACACGATGACCCAGGGCACTGTTCCTAGAACGCATCCCTCTGAAGGCATTCGCGTCGAGCATTTCGACCGACAACTCGTTGACACACAACGGCTTCTAATATGCTCCTATCGCGCCCAATCTCGGAATGATGAATTCATGGAGCGAAGAAATGATCCTGATCCCAATCCTTCCGACCCACCACCCCATCACCCCATTCTTCCCCAACTATCGCTTCTCCTTCAACCTTGCCGCCTTGCCGCGCCGCTGCCGAAGGAAGAAGACCCGTGCCCTCCGGGTTTTCGCCCGCCGGATTACTTCCAGCTTCTGGACCATGGGAGAATGAAGCGGGAAGATTCGCTCGACACCTATGCCTCCCGACATCTTCCTCACCGTAAAGGTCTCATGGATCCCCGCCCTTCGTCGTTGAATGACGACACCCTGAAAGACCTGAAGTCGCTCCTTGGCTCCTTCAACGATCCTCAAGTGAACCCGTACGGTGTCTCCCGCCTTGAATTCGTCGATGGTTCCCAGATCCCGAAGCTGGGGACGTCCAACTGTTTCCAAAATGTCCATTTCTGTCCTCCGTTCCGTCGAGGAGATGTCTCTATTGTCTACTATTATCCGTAGGCGTCGTAATTTCTCAATAAGTCCGTGCATCCAACCTTCTCCCCCTTTTGAAAAGGGGGATTGAGGCCACCGGCTCATAGAGCCTATGGCTCGGCGAGGGGATTTCTCCAATATTGTACGGACTTATCGAGAAATCACTAGGCGTCCCCAGGTTCAGGGCAGCCTTCTCTTGTTGACCTTCACTAACCCTGAACCTCTGAACCTCTGAACCTCTCAACCTCTGAACCTCTCAACCTCTGAACCCATCAACCCATCAACCCATCAACCCAGCAACCGTTGTTCTTTTTTCTTGTTTCGGCATGGTCCCTATCCACATCCCGAGACCAGCCGTGTTCTCTCAAGAACCCAATATCCTGGTTCGTCAGCTCCACCATATCCAATAGGTCCGGCCGCCGACGCAATGTACGAAGCAGCGCCTGCTCCCTCCGCCAACTTGCAACTGCCCCATGATCGCCCGAGAGCAACACATCAGGTACGCGCCAGCCACGAAATATCGCCGGCCGCGTGTAGTGTGCGCAATCAAGAAGCCCTGTGGTAAATGAATCTGACCAAACGGTAGCCGGATTGCCCACCACATCGGGGAGTAGCCTGGTAGCGGCATCGATCAGGACCATGGCCGCAAGCTCACCACCGCTCAACACGTAATCACCCAGGGAAACTTCCTGATCAATGAGGTGTTCCCGTATCCTTTCGTCCACACCCTTGTAGTGGCCGCAAATGAGTATCCAGTGGCGCCGACCCGCTAGTTCCTCCACAAGAGCCTGAGTGAGTACCTGACCCTGCGGAGAAACCAGCAACACATGGCCCTCACCGTGCTTCTCACGTATGCAATCCACCGTACGGAAAATCGGCTCCGGCTTGAGAACCATGCCGCCGCCGCCCCCATAAGGGGAATCGTCTACCGTCCGATGAAGATCCTCTGTCTCGTCCCGCGGCGTGTGCACCCGAAGGACAAGATTCCCACGTTGCTGCGCCCTTCCCGGAATGCTCGAGGCCAACGCGCCGAACATTTCAGGGAAAAGGGTAACTACATCAACCTGGAGGGCCGGTTTCGAGGAGCCCATCAATCAGCTCGATTCTGATCCTCTTCGTCGAGATGTCTATCTCCTGGATAAAGGCCTTGGCCGCTGGCAACCACCATCGTTTGTCTCCATCCTCCACCACATAAATATCATGTGCGTGCATGGGAATGACTTCCACGACCTTCCCAAGAAATCTCCCATCGAGCGACTCCACTCGGCACCCCACGATCTGGAACTCGTAGAACTCCCCGGGTGGTAACGGAGCTACTTCCTCATCGGGTATCATGAGGAGTTGCCCACCCAGTTGTTTGACGGCCTCGGGAGTATGAACGCCGCCGAGTTTCACAACCACCCGGGTGTTCATCACTCGGATTTCCTCCAGCGAAAACTCAATGGGCTCCTTTTCTTCCGTGTCATGTCCCACAAAAAACCGCCGCACCTCCTGGAGGCGTGCCGGATCCGAGGTCAACAGAGAGACGAAGAACTCTCCATTGAGGCCATAAGGACGCAGGACCTTGCCAAGGGCGATCAACTATCGATTATCTCCAGCTCCGCTCGAAGGCCCTGCTTTGCTGCAGCCGCACCCATCAGAAGCCGGAAGGCTCTCGCCGTGCGCCCGCCCTTGCCAATGACTTTCCCTTTGTCCTCATCAGAGACAGCCAGTCGGAAATGAACTTTCTGGCCGTACTCCTCTTCTTCGATTTCAACTGCGTCAGGATCGTCCACCAGCGATCGTGCCAGATAGAGCACAAGATCCCCTAGTTCGCTACTCACCTGCTTCTTCTCCTACCATTTCCTCGAGCGTGATTTCAGACGAAGTCTTCTGTTCTTCGACGCTTCTCCGTTCCAGAGCTTCTCTGAGATATGCGTCTCTTCTTTCCTGATCGAACTTCGCCAGAAGGCCGACCCTTCTCAGAAGGCTTTTCACTGTCTCGGAGGGCTGGGCGCCCACTCCAAGCCAGTACCGGATCCTGTCCTCTTTGATCCCGATCTCTGGTTCAGGCTGGGTTCTAGGGTTGTAGTGGCCCACGATCTCGATGAATCTGCCATCGCGCTGTCTGCGGGAATCAGCAGCGACTATCCGGTAGCTGGGGGCACCACGTCTCCCTGTTCTTTTGAGCCTAAGTCTAACCAAATCTATTACCTCCTGTGGTCTGAGCCACGTGTATACTAATGAAACTGTCCAAGGAGCATCTTTTTGCCACGCATGCCGCTCCCAAATCGTTTCATCATCTTCCTCATTGCCTCGAACTCCCTGAGAAGCCGATTCACATCCTGCACTCTGGTCCCGCTCCCCCGGGCGATTCTCTTGCGTCTGCTGCCATTGAGGACATAGGGCTTTCGTCGCTCCTCCCTGGTCATGGAAGAGATGATTGCCTCCATGCGAACCAACTCGTGATCGTTCGCCGCGGAAGCGTTCAAGCCCAGTTTCGATGCCCCGGGAATCATCTTGAGCAACTGATCCATGGATCCCATGGTCTTGATCTGCTTCAACTGGTCCAAGAAGTCCTCAAGGGTGAGTTCCCCTTTCCGCATCTTCTTCTGAAGCGTTGCCGCCTTTGTGGCATCTACCTTCTCCTGAGCCTTCTCCACCAACGTCACCACATCGCCCATCCCGAGGATTCTGGAGGCGATGCGTGAGGGGTGAAAGGGCTCGAGATCTTCCAGCTTCTCACCAACGCCAATGAACTTGATCGGCTTTCCGGTCACTGCGCGGACCGAAAGTGCGGCGCCACCCCGGGCATCACCGTCAAGCTTGGTCATGATGATGCCTGTTAGATCGAGTCTCTTGTCGAATTCCTGCGCAGCTCTGACTGCATCCTGCCCTGTCATCCCATCCAGTACGAGGAGTCTCTCCCTCGGCTTCACGCCGGCCGCAATGCCGGAAAGCTCCTCCATCATGGGCTCATTGATGTGGAGTCTGCCCGCAGTGTCAAGAATCACCACATCAACGATCTCTCTTGTTGCTCTTTCTACCGCGCCGGTACAAATCTCCTTGGGCGGAACATCATCCATCCGATAGAAACCAACCTCCAACTGGTCGGCAAGAATCCGGAGCTGATCCACCGCGGCCGGCCGGTACACATCAGCAGCCACCAGAAGGACCTTCTTATTCCTTGCCTTGAGCAGAGAAGCCACTTTCGCGGCAGTCGTGGTCTTTCCAGATCCCTGAAGCCCCACGAGCATGATCACCAGGGGCATCGGCCCCTTCCACAGAATAGGTTCCGCCTCATCACCAAGGAGCCTCACCAGCTCCCTGTAAACGATCCCCACCACCTGTTGACCAGGCGTGATGCTGGATAGAACCTCTTCTCCGACCGCGCTCTCTTGTATCCGGGCAACAAAGTCCTTCACCACGCGGTAATTGACATCAGCTTCCAACAGAGCAAGTCGTATCTCCCGAAGCGCTTCTCGAACGCTCTTCTCATCGAGCTTCCCTTTGCCCTGCAGCTTGCTGAATATATCCTCAAGCCGTGCGGTCAGTGTACCAAACATCATTCCCTCTTCATTACACCGAAAAGAAATAAAATCGAATCAAATTATCCCCCCCCCGTGCCCACAGCAACCCAAACCCGGTGAGAAATGCGGATCAAGCGTCTTTGGAGTGCGCAAGCCACGCTTGCGCTTTCGGAGGCGGGAGCCACGCTCCCGCACATGAGCAATCTCGGCCGCTCTCTTCCCGGTGGTAGAGTGACCGGGGCTTCGCCCAAAGAAAAGGCTTCAAGCAACGCGTTCATGGGGCATCTGCGTTCATGGGGCATCTGCGGCGGACTAGTTTCGGAGAAGCGTCCCGCCTGTCAAGTCCAACATGCCCTGCTCTGAAACTTCGTCTCGAATCCCGCGTTGGACGCGGGATCCCGAACTTCCCCTCCCTCCTCCCATCCTCACTTGGACGTTCGATGTTGAATGTTCGATGTTCGATGTTTCCCTCCTCCCAAGAACCTCATCGGGAGCTCCATCGGGAGCCTCGTCGATCAGCGACAACTATAATTCCCGGCCGACGACAATTAGAATTCCCGGAAACCATCGAGCGAAGTAGACTATCCGGACTTCATCAGAAAGGAGACCTGATTTCGGCGATCTCTTCATCAACTTCCTTCACCAGATTATCAAGGGCAAGATCCTGAAAGATGCTCCGTGCCTTCTCAAAATAGGAGATAGCATCTCCCATCTTTCCTGAAATACTTAGAACTCCCGCATATTCAGCACATGCACGCCCCACCATTTTTCGCCACTTCAGTTCCTTGAAGCACTCCAATGCCTTGTCCAAATGAGCTCGAGCTTCTGCAAAATCACCACGGCGTTTCTGGATCCGGCCGGATGCGAAGTAATGGGCCGCTCTTCCCTGCTTCGAATCCAATTCCTCAATCAATACCCAAGCCTTCTGAAGGTATTCCTCGACTTCGCCGCAGTCTGCGTTATCTCTCGCTCTCGCTTCCGCTATGAGCAGATAGACATCGACAAGCTTCTCCTTATCTCCCACATCAAGGAGCACATCTCTGGCTCTGCCCAAGAACTCATCAGCTTGTTCTATCTCTCCTTTCTCAAAGTGAAGGAGTCCGAAATTGTAGAAGACCTCCCCGCAGACAAGCTTGTCCTCAAGTTCCTCTGCAATCTCCAATGCCCGCTCATACAAGTCGATTGCTTTCTCCAGATTGCCCTTGTCATATTGAATCGCGCCCGAGTTGCACAAGACAACACCTATCATGGATCTTAATCCTATTGCCTCTGATAGAGCCAGTACTTGCTGATTCAACTCAATTGCCTTATCGTACGCACCAAGATAATTATAGGCTGTGGCCAAATTGACCTTGATGATCGCCGTAACTCTCTTGTCACCGATCTTCTCAACAATCGGCAGGCTCCGCTCATAGAGCTGGATGGCTTGCTCAAAATCGCCCTTCTTCAAGGAAATGGACCCAAGGTTGCTCGTTGCCTCAAATACTCCTTGCGGATAATCTATTTCCTTTGATAGATTCAGATAATCCTGGAAGAAACTACTCGCCTTGTCATATTCGCCTCTATAAAGATGTATTGTTCCAATCTGGTTGTTGGCCATTGCCACTCCATGAGTATCTCCTATCTTTCTCGATATGGCATGGTATTTCTGATAGTAATCGAGTGCTGCCTCGAATTCTCCTCTGATCTGATTAAGCGTTCCCAACAACCTGTGTACATTGCTGATGTTCTTGATATCACTTATTTCCTCAGCTATTCTCAAAGCTGATTGGAATAACCCGTTTGCCTCATCATGTTGACCGATCGTCAGGTATGCCGTCCCCAGACCCGCATATGCCTTGCTCATTCCCTGTCTGTCCCCGCATGCCTCTGAAGCTTCGAGACAACTTCGATATGACTTCTCCGCCTCAAGGTACTCGCCTCGGTTCTGGGAATTCCTCCCCAGAATGCCGTGAACCTCCATCTCCCATCGAGCCTTTGATCTTTCATCAACATCCAATTCCTCACACATTGAGAGTGCGAGTTTCGCTTGCCTTGTTGATTCTTCAATGTCTCCCTTGATCTGATACACCCGACTCCTCAATAACAGAGTTTCGATTCTCTCAATCATTTCACTATCCGAATCGCCGCTCAAGAGATCTTCTGCTTCATCAATCGCGGTCAGGGATTCCCCAAATCTACCGAGGATCTGATATGTCTTCGCAATCCTGTTTTTTGCCCTCGCCTTCGGGGCCTTATCTTTGGCATGTCGAAAAAACCTCTCATAACATGCTATTGCATCTTCATGTTCTCCAAATAGCTCATGGATGTCCCCGAGATTCAATACACATGCATTGATTCGGCGGCTATCCTCGTCTTCATCTCCCGTCTTCATCATCTCTACTGCCCAAGTGTAGTATCTTCTTGCGTCAAGGCCGGCAAATCGCTCCATAGCTTTCTCTCCAGCAATGATACAATAATTCGCCGCTTTCTCTCTGTCTCTCGCCCTATAGAAATGCAATGCAAGTTCCTCAATGATACTAGCTTCTCTCCCCCGATATCGCTCCTCAAGTAAGCACCCCATCTTCTCATGGAGTTCCCGCCCCTTGAAACCCTCAACATTTTTCTTATATATCGCTTTCCGAGTAACCTCGTCGTTGAAAACGAAGGAATGCTCGATTTCCTTTATGAAACCCATTCTATGGATGTCATCGACCAGCCCGATCACATGTCCTTCATTGTATCCTGTGAATTCTTGTAGAATCGACAAATCAAATCGTCCGACGACCGATGCGACTTCCAGTACCCTCCTCGCTTCCTGGCCAAGACTCTGATACTTCCATTGGCTGATGTCCTCCAGTCTTTTGGGGATCACGGGTTTCATCGGTTTCTTGAAATCCCAGTGGCCATCCTCCAAGCATAGCTGCCCGCCCCCAAAAAGCTCCCTTGTTATCTCTTCAATGTAGTATGGATTGCCACCGCTCTCCTGAGCGAGAAAGGTTACCAGTTTCTCTTCCGGTTCCTGGCCAAGGATCAAAGCGATGAGCCTTCTCATGTCGCTCTCGCCGAACGGACGCAACATGATCTCCTTCACATGAATCTCACGTCCAATGTACGCTATCAGATCTTCCATCTCCTGGTTTCTAGTCTCTTCACGAAGAATGAAGATAAAAGTAACATCCATACTTTCCATTGATCTCAGAAGATACTTCAGCACCTCTATGGATTCCCGATCAATCCATTGCGCGTTATCGAGAATGATGATTCTCTGCCTATCGCCTGCACATATCAGATAACGAACTCCCTCATAGAGGCGATATCTGTCCAATACAATATTGGTAGCGTGTTCTATCTCTTCATTTCCGCTAATCATCTCGGGAATCAGTTTGCTGATCTCAATCTTGTACACGAAAGGTATTCCTTCCATGATTTCCTCTGCATGTCGGCGGATCTTGTATTTGAGCAGCTCACGGATTGGATAATAGCTTATACTATCGGTAAATGGAATACAGTCAGCCCAAAGGATTTCTCGTCCTGCAATTGAGTTCAATACTTCCCGCACAAGCCTCGTTTTCCCAATGCCAACGTTTCCTCGCACTACACACACCCTCTCCTCAGTTGCAGTCTCTGGAATAAGACGTCTCACTTCCTCCTTCTCCGGCAATCGATTGACGAATGCTTTGAGAGGAATCTCTAATGATCTTCTCCCTCTTGATCCGATACGATCACGGCCGCTTCGTTTGGCATCGTAGAGAGCTTCATCTGCAATATGCAAGAGTGCCTCAAGATCATCTCCGTCTTCAGGATGGGAAGAGATACCTATGCTTATGGTCAGCGGCATGTCACCAATTTCTGTCTGGCGGCAGCGTTCCTGAAGACGCGTGCAGATATCCACCGCTTCAGAACGGTGAGTATCAGGCATGACACATATGAATTCGTCACCACCAAACCTGATGGCGCAATCACAAGAACGAACAGTTGATTTCAAGAACATAGCGAAATGCTTGATCAATCTGTCGCCTGCTAGATGTCCATATGTATCATTTGCTTCCTTGAGACGATCGATATCCATGAAAGCGATTGAGAATGAACGCTTCTCTCTCTTGAACGATTCAATTTCATTTACTAGTATCTCTTCCATGTAGCGCCGATTCAGAAGACCTGATAGCGCATCTTTATATGATGGCCCAACTTCTCTATTCAATGATCAACGCTCCTCGGGATCCGATACTCCGTTTCAATACTATGCTCGCTGCCTGTTTCATGCTCAAGTGCTCCTGCACAAACGAGCGGAGTCCGCATGTTCAGTCTTCCAGCGAAAGTCCAGGCGGGGATGATATGTGCCTTGACTGACAGTGCTGACTATCTGCCGAACGGTTGAGCGCAAGTCAACCTATAACCGTGGCCACCGGAGGCCTAGCCCAAGCATCGCCCGAGGAGTTCAATTGATTACTCTTGCTTGACGATAGATTCGTGTGAGATAAGTTGGATTAGGTTGTGGAGGATTCTAGTATTGGCCGGTTTAGCCTTTCTCTCAACTCTCTTTCTCATGGGGAACAGTACGGTGTCAGGCAGCAAATCCTCTCGTACAAAAAGAACGGCCCGATCAGAAACTGAACCGAGAGGCTCAGGGAAACGCCGCGAAAAACCCGATGTATCTCTTCCGGCCATTGGTGGAGAGGGATTCAAGGCCTTGTGCGAGCTCTCGGCATCCATGACCGCCGAGCACAACCTGGACGAATGTCTCTCCTTGCTTCTCAAGAGAGCCAGAGCTCTGTTGGCCACAGACACGGCATTCATTGCCCTTGGTGATTTGCCCGCTGGTGATGCCTACATCTCTGTTACGTCAGGCATCAAGACAAAACCATTCGAACACTTAAGGTTGCCATTCAGAAAAGCACTTAAGAACAAGGTCACAAGGGATGGAAAGATCTGCTCTGTCGAAGATTTCGCTCAAGAAATCGAGAAGCAATACCATGCGGTCGCTGCAGACGAAGGGCTCGTCTCTGGAATTCTGGCCCCCCTTCAAATCGATGGCGTGAATATCGGTATGCTATGTGTCTTCAACCGATACCACTGTTCGTTTCCTCAGTCGGCTTTGGATACGCTCTCTCTGCTCGCAAATCTGGCAGCAGTGGAGATCAATCGGAAACAAGCACAGGAGGAGCTGGCCAAGATCCGTGACGCACTCACCAGGGGTGAGCGAGAACGAATCCTGGATCTGACCGTAACAAATGAGAAGCTGACGCAGGAGATCTCCGACAGAAGAGATGCGGAAAATGCTCTTCGTATCGAGAAGGAACGTCTCCAAGGGCTCTCGGAGCAGGCACCGTTCGGAATGGTGATGATCAGCAACAGAGGAGCATTTGAATACATAAACCCCAAATTCATGGAGATATTCGGCTACAACTTGTCTGATATACCTGATACTAATGAGTGGTTCAGAAAAGCTTATCCTGACCGAAAGCGCAGAGATGAAGTAATATCATGCTGGACAAAGGATCTGCATGATTCAGCTCCTGGCGATGAGACATCAAGGATCTTTATCGTAACCTGCAAGGATGGTTCAAACAAGATAGTCAATTTCAGGTCTGTACTATTGGATGCGGGTGAAACCATAATGACCTGTGTGGACATCACTGAGCAGGAAACAATTGGCGAAGCGCTCAGAAAGAGCAAGGAGAAATTCGAGTCACTATTTGCAAGCATGCTCGATGCGTTCGCTTATCACAAGGTCATTCTTGATGATAATGGTGAGCCTGTAGATTATGTGTTTCTTGACGTGAACGATGCATTCTTAAGAATGATGAGATTGAAGCGAAAGCAGATAATCGGCAAGAGAGTGACGGAGATAATGCCGGGAATCAGGGATTCGACATTTGATTGGATTGCCGCGTACGGCAAGGTAGCCTTGACCGGTGAAGATACTAAATTCGAACAGTATCTTGAACCATTGAAAAAGTGGCACTCTATTTCTGCCTACAGCCCAAAGAAGGGCCATTTCGTAACAATCATTGACGATATAACTGATCGAAAGCTTGCTGAGGAAAAGATCGAGCGCCAGAGTAGGTTCCTGGAAAACGTTTTTGATTCGTTGACTCATCCTTTCTATGTGGTCGATGCCGCCGACTATACGATAAGAATGGCAAACGCGGCCGCTGGAGCATTGTCATTAGGCGTCACCTGCTACAACCTATTCCATAATAGGGATAGCGCTTGCGGGATTTCGGATTACCTATGCCCGCTTATGGAGATCAAGAAGTCGAAGAAGCCCGTTACTGTTGAGCATGTCCACCATGACAAGAGCGGCGCCTCCAGATTCGTTGAGGTGCATGGATATCCCCTGTTCGATCAGAACGGGGATATCACCCAGATAATACAATACTATCTGGACATAACTGAACGCAAAAAGACGGAACAGCTTCTCCTGGAGAGCGAGCGTCTCAAGGCAGTCGGAGAACTTGCTTCCGGAGTCGCTCACAACTTCAATAATCTGCTGCAGATTGTTGTGGGCAAGGCCCAAGTGGCTTCGGTTCAGCTCGAATCCAATTTGATTTCCAAAGCACAGGAGACCATTGGCAAAATCATAGAGAGTCTCCACCTTGGGGCGCAGACCGTGAAACGCCTGCAAGACTTCGCTCGTTCCGGTTCTCAGACCGCAACGTCAAACAGAACCGTTTTTGATCTCTCTGATACAGTGAGGCAGGCGATCGATATGAGTAGTCAGTGGTGGAAGATCGAACCGAGAAAGAAGGGTGTTCACATTGTTCTCACTCGAGGTGTGAACCCAGGCTGCTTCATTGAGGCTGATTCGAACGACCTGTTCGAAGTCGCAGTCAATCTGATCAAGAATGCGGTAGAAGCACTTCCAAGCGGGGGCAGGATAACAGTCGCTACATCTGTGAAGAACGGTGAAGTCGTTCTGGAAGTGAAAGACACAGGAGTCGGCATCTCCCCGGAGAACCGCGGAAAGGTGTTCCAACCTTTCTGGACCACCAAAGGCGGCAAGGGTACTGGCATGGGGCTTGCCAGTAGCTATGGTATTGTCAAGAGCTACAATGGCGACATCTCGATCGACAGCAGCCCGGGAGAGGGTTCCTGCTTTACGATTAGATTTCCCCTTTTCCGCAAACCAGCGCAAGAGTCGGAGAGGGTTCCGAAGAGGCCCAAAGACAGAGAATTCTCTATTCTGCTGATCGACGACACAAGGGAAGTCCTGACAGCACTCCAGGATGGATTGAGCGCGTATGCAGAGTCCGTTGCTACGGCCCTCTGCGGGCGAGACGGTATCGAGATCTTCATGAACAGACACATCGATGTGGTAGTCTGTGATCTCGTGATGAGCGAGATGGATGGCTGGGAAGTGGCGAGATCTATCCAATCGATCTGCTCCGATCGAAAAACCATGCGTCCACTATTCATCCTATTGACGGGTCACGGCCATCTTTCTGAGGATCGAGGAGAGATGTCCGACTGTGGTGTGGACAGGATTCTGGAGAAACCGATTGAACCCTCCCAGTTGATGAGCATAGTTCGTGAGGAATGGAGCCACATCGATTCGAGACGCCGCGAGGAGCCTGCCCCATAGCCCGTGCACCCATTCCGAGCTTTTCACCGCTCGGAATAAATCTCTAGCAAATCCGGGATGTTTCATTCTCTCGTTTTACGGTCTCGGTCTCGCGCAACGGCTCACGATAGGAATACAGTATCCCGTAGAGAGATCCCGGAACCGTGGTCCCACGCCCTGTCATTGCGAGGAGCGTAGCGACGAAGCAATCTCATGCGCCCATTGAGATCGCCGCGCTCCCGCTCGCGATGACCAGCTCCACCACCTGTCATTGCGAGGAGAATAGCGACGAAGCAATCTCATGCGCTCAATTGAGATCGCCGCGCTCCCGCTCGCGATGACCAGCTCCACGCCCTGTCATTGCGAGGAGCGTAGCGACGAAGCAATCTCATCCGCTCAATTGAGATCGCCGCGCGGAGTTTATGCTGCCTCCGGCCCGTTGGGCCTACGCCCCAGAGGGAGCAAAATCGAAGTGCTCGCGATGACCCCGGGCCTCAGTCATTGCAATGACGATTCCATTGGGTATGCCTCGGATCCAACCTGATTCGTGCGCCTCGGGGTCGGGATGAAACCGGGGCAGCCGGAGGATGGTCAACTGTTGCAGAACCTGGTCGATAGGGACATTTTCGGCATTCAATGAATGCACCGAGCTCTTGGAGAAAAGGAGATAATCATGACTGCAGTTTTGATCCTCACTACCGTACTACAGCTAGCCTGGACCGAAGGCTTCGAGACCCAGGACTGCTTTCCCCCGGATCACTGGATGATCACAAACAGCGACGCATACAACGCATTCTTCGTCCGGTCCAATCTTGATGCGCATTCCGGCTCTGCATCCGCCTCGTGTGCCGCCGACCTGGATGGCCTTGCCTCGAACAGAGACTACCTGATCACTCCCCAGGTACTACCCGAGTCCTCGACAGGTGACACACTGGTCCGATTCTGGTTCAGATCTTCAAGCAGTACTCCCTGTACCCTCGATATCCTGTCCTCGACCTCGTCGCCCCCTTCTCTCCCTTCGTTCGGTCTACTCGCCGAGGTCGAGGTAACGCAGACATCCTGGACGGAACAAGCCGTAACTCTTGGTCCCCACAGTGGAACGCCGGTCTTCCTCGCTTTCCGGATTCGATCTGTTCCTGCGGGCGCAACGTTCTATCTTGACGATATCACACTCCCCCCGGCCACGGATCAGCCGGTCATCTGCAAGGGATTGCTCCGAACAAAGACAGACCCCGATCAGAAATATCTGCATGTGTGGGGTAGCCATTACGAGATGGGCTATGCTCATGGCTATCTGCTCGGCGAGGAATCGAAAGCCAATCTTGAACGATTCGCCATTGGCTCTACATCGTTCCATTGGTGGACACCAGACGAGTACGAGAACGACATACTCCCCTACTTCAGGACCTACTACACCGTTCCCCCGCAGTATATGGATGAAGCCACGGGCCTCTACGACGGAATAATGGCCAAGGGTGTTGACTCTCACCATTCAGAGCTCGGAAGAGACATCACGGTGGAGGATATTCTCTGCGTCAATGCAGTCGGGGATTTCCAAGGGTTCAACTGCTCCAGCGTGTCCGGTTGGGGAGAATCGACGGCGGATGACGACACCTTGTCTGGCGGGCTCGTCATCGCCAGGAACTTCGAGTTCCCTACCGGCCAACATGCCTCCCTGGCGAATACCTCCTTGATCGCCGCCTTCTCCCCCGATTCGGCGGATGAACAGGAATTCTTCACGGTGACGTTTGCTGGGTACATTGGGTGTGCGTCGGGGATCAACTGCAACGGGTTGGGCTGCTGTATCGACAACGGCAATCATGCCGACATGGGGGGCATTACACCCGGTTCTCTGATACCATTCAATTTCTCGCTCAGGAACGCCATCGAGACCGTGGACCCGGACAACAATGGCATCAATGACATCTTTGATATAGACTATAGCATCGAGCATTCTGCGTCTCGATACACATATGATGTCCATCTCTTCTCACCCAACGACCTCGACCATGCCATCCCTGCGGCCATTCTCGAGATCAACAACGTGGGAGACTCTCTTCGATTCGTTTCCGACAACAGCCTCGCGCCGGCGATCCTCTCGGCGTGGAATCTCGTGGTGACCAATCACCATCGGGTTCTCTACCCACCGATAGCATGTATCAGGTACCAGAGGATGGCGGATTCGCTGAACATGGACTTCCATCTTGATACAAAACGAGCACTGGCCATAGAAAACGCGGTTGCGTGGTGGATTCCAATGAATCTGACCGGCACGGTCCATCAGATGGCCATCAGGCCGAATGTCCTTGTATATCACTCCTCATGGCCCTGCATCGCCATCAGCTACGCCACCATGACATCGGGTGCGCACGCAAGACCAAAGCACTATTACTCTTGGGACGAATTGTTCCACAGGGACACAGAACCACCAAACGCGGTGAGCGACCTGTCCATCGAGGCGATGGGAAACGACGTGGTCCTTTCCTGGAACGACCCAGAGGATAACGTGGCAGTGGTGGAGTATAGGGTGTATCGTTCGAACGAGGCTTTCTTCAGTCCTGAGACCGGCAATCATGTGGCAACAACTGCGGCTCCTGCCTGGACCGATCCCGGAGCAGCGGGCGACCCTTCGGTCAGCGTATTCTACACGGTTGTGGCTCGTGATGCCGCGTGGAATGAGAGTGATCCATCCAACTACGTGGGTGCCGCCACATTTCAGCTGAACTAGCCCGGATTCCTCACGGGCCCATGACTACCCGGCAAGAACCACGCGGTTCTTGCCGGTTTCCTTGCCCTCGTACAATGCTTGATCCGCCCTCTTGATACATTCGTCAATGCTCATTCCCCGAGCGAACTCGCTCACACCCAATGTCATGGTGACGGAAAGATCGATCTGCTGGCAATTGATGCGCTCCTCTTGAATCGACTTCCTGATCTTTTCTGCGAGTATTTGGCCGCCGTGCAACGTAGTCTCGGGGCAGAGCAGCAAGAACTCCTCTCCACCCCACCGCCCCACGCAGTCCTGCTCACGCAAGAGTGATAGAAGAAGGCGCGCGAGGGTAATCAGAACCAAGTCCCCGCAGTCGTGCCCAAATCGATCGTTAAAGGATTTGAAATCATCTATGTCGATTAGTACCAGGACGAATGGGTTCCCGCTTCTCTGACAACGGATCTGCTCCTGCTCTATCCTCTCAGTAATATCGCGCCTGTTCGGCAGCTTCGTCAAATCATCCGTTCTTGAGAGGCGTTCTGCCTTCTCTCGCGCAATGGTGAGATCATCGTTCTTCTTCTCGATCTCAATGCTTGTGCGGACTTTGAGTCGGTATCTGCTTGCGAGAAGCAGAATTGCAACCAAGGCTAGACAGAACGCCAGAATCAGCAATCGTCTCATGGCATCCTGAGCGGCCTTGTCCTTCTTCAGGATTTCGATTTCCTTCTCCTTTTTCTCGGTCTCGTATGCTATCTGCAGCTCGCTGAGCCGCTTGATCTTGTCTACATTGAGAAGGCTATCCTTGATCGAGGAATGTATCTTGTAATGTGTGAGAGCCGAGTTATAGTCGTGGACTGCTTCATAGTTCTTAGATAGACTTCTATTGAGGGAGCTCAACATGTTATTATCGTCTAATTCCTTTGCTATGGAAAGAGCATTCACGTAATTTCTGTTGGCCTCTTCATAGTCACCTTTCTTGTAATAGACGTCCCCTATTCTCGTCAGATTATGAAGGATTCCTCTCCGTCGATTACCACCTTCACATATCTCGTACGACTCCATGAAATAGCCCAATGATTCGTCGGGATTTCCTAAATCCAGATATGCCGATCCAATGTTTGTCATTGCCATCGTCAGTAGGTAGTTGTCTGACAATTCCTCTGCCACGGTCTTGGCTCGAAAGAAATGATCGAGTGCCTTGTCATACTCCTGCCGTTCTTGATAGATGTTTCCCATATTGCAATTCATTCCGGCGATCCCAATGGTGTAGCCCTCTTGTTCATACAAATCCAACGACTTGTGGTAGTATTCCAGAGCCTTTTTAGCTTCCCCTGTGAAACGATACGCATTGCCTATAGCGCCATACTGGTGGCCAATGCGAAGTCGCATGTCCTCTTCACAGCCCTGCTCAAGGAGACCCTCGAGCTCTCTCAAACTTTCGAAATAGCGCTTTAGTCCCTCATCGTAGTTGCCGAGGTGGTAATAACAATCACCAACTCTTCTCGGCGATATGGGCGGAAGAGTGCGATCGCCGCATTTGGCGTAAAGACCCCGGAGCTCCTGGAAATATGGCAGGGCGATGGTGTAGTTGCTCTCAGCAAAGTGCGCTTCCCCTAGGATGCGAACAGCTTCTGCCTCGCCGCAAATATAGCCGATGTCGCTGGCCAACTGTCGGGCTTCTGTGCCATATTCGGCGCTCAGCTGTAGATCAGTGCCTATGTAGCGAGACGCTATGGCATTCAGCAAGTCCACGCGTTGCTCACCCTGGGTGACACGCAGGGAATCGATAAGGGCGTCGATTTCGGCGCCAGCACTCTGACCGGTGGCGAGCAACCCACAGAAGAGCATCAAGACAACCATCATGTTAGGCACGCATTCCTCCGTTCACCCCCGCCTCGACCCATTACTTCCCCTGTCAGGAATTTCATGGGGCCTTGGTTTGTGTCGTTCATGAGATTATTCCTTTCGATGTTCAAGCTGAAAGCTGAACTCCCGGATCAACCGCTCTCCGCAGGCAACCGCCTTGCTGATCGCCGGCTGGGTCAATCCCAGATAGAGGGCGATTGAGCTCGCTGTGTGCTCGAGCTCACGGACCGCCCAATAGCAGAAAACGCTTCGTGCTTGTGATCTCAGAGGTGATTCACCGGGTTGAAGGATATCTTCCACACGAGCATCGAACAAGTCAGCGAGCCCTTCAAGGATTTCTACCGCCTATTGCGCATGAAAGCACGGCGTGTCGGCGGGGCCATCGGAGAGTTTGAGCACTTGACGAGCCGTTATCAGATCGAATTCAGCCTTCTTCAGCCATTGAAAGACGAATTCGATGTCACGTTCTCTCATATACTACTTCTCCTTTTGATAATACTTCAGTGACGATGTGATTTGTGACACCATTCCACTTCCGGACTTCTTCAGGTGTGTATACGAGAATATCCATGGGACAGGGATATGGATCGAACAGGAGACGGATCGGCGCCGAGCGTTTGTATCTCGGCAATGACGTGTTCATCACGACAAATAGATCCACATCGCTCCCAGGATGCATCCGCCCCGTGACTGCCGATCCGAAGATTACGATTTTTTCCGGCCGGCATTTGTGCACGATAGTATCAACAACCCGGTCAATGACTTCCGGCCTTATAGCGGAAGTGTTCTGCTTCCCATTCTCTATCGCTTTGTGGATCATCTTTCTCTGCCCAAAGCAATCGGCGTCATCATCAACATGCCGAATCCAAACGCCTCAGCTTTCCCGCCAATAATCCTGACCAAGGGCTGCCTCTGCGCACCTGATAATTCCGTGGATGCCTCATACGCACCTCATATGTCGATCCAAGGATATCACTTGGAATCGAGCGAGGCAAGTCTGATCCACGCACTGCATAATGGGTCGAATCTTTGGGATGTTTCATTCTCTCGTTTTACGGTCTCGGCTTAACGCTAGGGCTCATGATAGGAATAGAAGATCCCGTAGAGAGATCCCGGAACCGTGGTGCCACCCGCAGTCATTGCGAGGAGGGTAGCAACGAAGCAATCTCATCCGCCCTCAATTGAGATCGCCGCGCTGTCGCTCGCGATGACCAGCTCCTCCGCCTGTCATTGCGAGGAGGATAGCAACGAAGCAATCTCATCCGCTCATTGAGATCGCCGCGCTACCGCTCGCGATGACCAGCTCCTCCGCCTGTCATTGCGAGGAGGATAGCGACGAAGCAATCTCATCCGCTCATTAAGATCGCCGCGCTACCGCTCGCGATGACCAGCTCCTCCGCCTGTCATTGCGAGGAGGGTAGCGACGAAGCAATCTCATCCGCTCATTGAGATCGCCGCGCTACCGCTCGCGATGACCCCCGGGGCCTCAGTCATTGCAAGGAGGATTCCGAAAGCGAAAACCACTTCCCGGCCTGTCCTGAAACATCTCCAATCTCTGTGGAATTTGATTAAGTTTCTGCGCATATACTTAAATAGTTCAAAAGAGCCTCCTGTTGACTGACTCCGACTATCGGAACTATGACTGCGTCACGAATTGGCGATCCGGACAGCGGCGATGGATCTGAACTGTCGAAGAATCCCTCATGAAGGCCCAGTTCTGGGTAATCCCGGAGAGATTCTTCGCACTTCTCAGTCGCTCAGAATGACAGTGGTAGTATCTTGCCATGCAGTGCGAGCACCTGTCCAAGACTGCGGACTCAATTCTGAGCGAACCCTTAGGGCGTATCGATTTGCTCGGATCGTTTGGTCCGCGCCTGCTCCATGGCCTTGGTGACTTCAGAAAGCAAGAGAGCGTGATCGAATGGCTTCTCCACGTATCCTGCCGGAAAAACGATATCAGAGCCAAGCTCATAGAAAGCAGCCTTTTCCTTGATTCCAAAGGCCGTGATCATGATGACGCCCAAGGGGAATGCATGGACCTTGACCAAATGCTCCATAACGGCCATTCCGTCCATGTCGGGCATCCTCACATCGAGAATGACAACAGAGATCGCTCCGCCCTTCTCCTCGAGGAGTTCGAGAGCCGCGGCGCTTGTAGACGCGGAAAGCACATCCTCATACCCACCTCGCCTCAAGATCTCACGCGTGGCAAGCCTGATATTCCGATCGTCATCTACGATGAGGATGGTCTCTTCATGAGAGGTTCTCTCTGACGGTGTCATGACATCCTCCAAGTCTCGGACAAAGAATGTTGGGCGATAAGAGGATTCTGGTCGCCCGAGGTCACCACAATCCTCTCCTTCGTATGCAGTCGTCGATCTTGATGATCTCCCAAAACTAACATAGAAAGCTCTCTCTCCCAAATGATTTAGGGTTCGCGCAAAAATAGGCTATATCGAGAGTCCCGCGTACTGCGCGGGATTCGTTTTCTTGGCGCAAGGATTTGCCATAGATTGGGTCTCCCCCATGTAGGGGCATCCGATATCTGAACGGCGAGGTTGAGCTGCTGTGCCGAAGCTACAGTCAGTCTCTAACCCCTTATTCGGCCTTGTTTTGTAGGAGGTCCGCATAGGCACAAGGAACCAAGTCAGACTCTTGGATGCCCAACTTCTCCATGAGATCGGAAACAATGCTGCGCCCCTCCTCTGGGGTCTGGTCGGGGCTCAAGACTACCTCCAGTTCCATGAAAATCCCCAATCCATCGACCTCATCCAGATGAATCCTGGTCTGCCCCACCATGTAGACCTCTCTCTTCTTCTTCACTGTAACAGTCTCGCCCAGAGCACCCGCCAGCAATTTCCGCAACTCCAGCGGCTTGGAAGTGCCGTAAATCTGGTAATCCGACTGTTTGGCTCCACTGGTATTTGGACGTTCATACTGTATCAGCTCACCGGAACTGTCCGAGAAGATTCGCAGCTTGAGTCTTCCCTTTCTGACGCGGAAGAAAACGTCTTCTTGATGAAGTGTCTGGCACTGTTCTGTGGCGATGCG
>JAUXFG010000219.1 GCA_030620115.1 Candidatus Fermentibacterota bacterium | reverse complement strand
GGGTTCACCGGAAATCCGAACCGTTGATTCGTGGGATCTGAAAGGTAGCCTTGAATCCCGCTTCCAGCGGGAAACTCTGAACCTGTGAACGCCTACACATAGCCCAAGCTGACTTCAGGCAACCCTGAACGGTGAACCCTGAACCCGTGAACGGCTACCACACAACAAGCCATTCGTTGAAGACAACAGAACTCTGACCTCGCCGGCAGAGGAGAACGAAGGAATCGATGTCAGACGAGAAAGCTATCACATTGGCTCAGACGAAAGAGACTCGCTCGCCGATGCACCTTGCCGTATTCCCAATTCTCGCACTGTTGACGGATGCGTTCTGGGTCACTGTTGCCTTCTGGGCGGCCTATTGGCTCCGATTCACTGTTGAAGTAGTTCCCATCACCAAGGATTTGCCCAGTCTCAGTTCCTATGTCTTTGGATTCTTGGCCGCCCTCGCTATCTGGCTTCTGCTCCTCGCCAGAAGCGGGCTCTATCAGATGGCGCAAATGAGGTGTCTGAGTGATCAACTGGCGGCTATCTTAAAGGTTGGAGCCTTGAGCTTCTTGCTCTTCCTTGCAGCGGCGTTTTTCTACCGTGACGAATCATATTCTCGGCTCATGATCGCGTTGTCGTGGATTCTTACGCTTCTGCTTCTCGCGGTGAATAGAGCCCTTGTCATAAGGTCAGTGTCGAGATGGCTTGCCGCCAAGGGTATGGGGGGAAGCCGTGTGGCGGTAGTCGGAAACGGACCCCAGACAAAGGATATCGTCGGGAATATCTCGTATCGTCCACCTCCGGGAATCGAGCTGGTTGGCACTATCGGTTCACAGTTGGAGGAAGATGAGCCGACTTCCATCCCGGTGACATATCTCGGGGACATCGATGCGCTTGGACATCTGGTAGTGAAACATCGATTGGACCGGCTCATCATAACCATTCCTTTCGCGGATCATCGCAATATCCTTTCGGTGTTGAAAGAGTGTGCACGGTACAAACTTCGATACGACATCGTACCTGATCTGTTTGGCATGCTGACCAGTGGGCTTCAGGTCACCGATGTGGGAGGAGTTCCTCTGCTCGTTTTTCGAGCTCGGCCCATCGATGGATGGGGTGCGGTTGCGAAACGGGTGACCGACATCGTGATTAGCGCCCTGGGCCTTGTGGTGCTCGGGCCGTTACTTGCCATTATTTCGGGCATGATCGTCCGTGATTCAGGGCGACCAGTCCTTTACCGTCAGAAGCGGATCGGGCTGGATAACAGGCTCTTCACTATGAATAAGTTCCGAACCATGAAAGCCGATGCGGAACAGACCTCAGGGCCTGTGTGGGCGACACCGGATGATCCTCGGAGGACACGTCTCGGTGTCTTCTTGCGACGCACGAATCTGGATGAGCTCCCGCAGCTCTGGAATGTATTGAAGGGGCAGATGAGCCTGGTGGGCCCCCGTCCTGAGCGTCCGCATTTTGTGGAGAGATTCCGAGATGAAGTACCGCGTTATCTCGAGCGACATCGGGTCAAGGCAGGAATGACCGGGTGGGCTCAGATCAATGGGCTGCGCGGAAACACCAGTATCGAGGAGCGCACTCGATATGACAACTATTATGTGGAGAATTGGTCGTTGTGGTTTGATCTGAAGATTCTTGCACGCACAGTGTCAGCGTCGCTCAAGGGTGAGAATGCATACTAGCCCGCACTTCTCACCGGCTCTCGTTGCATTCTTGGCGCACAGATTTGCCGCAGAATTGGTCTCCCCCTGTAGGGGCACGGCATGCCGTGCCCACCGGAGGCGCAGAAGGTATTTCTGTGCGGGCCCTGAGGGAAAGAGATGCTGAAAAAACTCCTTATCGGCACGGCGGTAAGTGCCTTTTTCTTCTGGCTCATATTGAGGAATGTGGATATTCATGAAGCGGTGGAGAGCCTCAGACAAGCGAACTGGCTCTATGCGATACCAGCGGTTCTTATTCTCTTGGGGAGTTTTGTGCTCAGGGCCATCAGATGGCGCGTTCTGCTCGCGCCGGTGGGGCGGGTCAGCTTCTCGAGCTCATTCCGCGCAACCATGATCGGTTTCATGGCCAACAGCGTGCTGCCCGCCCGGATGGGTGAGTTTGTGCGGGCATTTGTTCTTACGAGGCGCGATGGGCTCAAGGTAGAGGCGGTCTTTGCCACCATTGTGATCGAGCGCCTCTTTGATGGCTACATGCTTCTCCTGTTTCTGCTCGCATCGCTTTTTCTGGCGCCGTTGGCTGGGACAGGAGGTCAGTTTCTCAGAACGGGAATCCTGGTCTCCCTCGTGGTATACAATGTCGCTCTGGTAGGGATGCTGTTCCTTCACCACAAACAGGAGCGAACATTGGCCTTTGTCGATCGGATGCTTCATTGGTTTCCCTGGCGAGAGAGGCTAATGGATTCATTGGCGCGATTTGCGTCTGGATTGGCAGTGCTTGGCTCCGCGCGACATCTGTTGGCGATCGCAGGATGGACGTTTGCGGTCTGGGTCACCGCCATGGCGGTGCTTCACCCGCTTCTCGCAGGTTTCGATTTGGGGACCACGCTGCCATGGTATGCCCCTTATGTCATCACGCCGGTGGTGGCGCTGGGAGTTATGCTTCCGGCTGCGCCCGGCTACGCGGGCACGTTCCATGCGGCATGCGTGGCGGGGATCCTCATGTTGGCGCCCGGGGCGGATCCCAATGCGAGTCGCGTATTCTCCTTTGCGCTTCATGCATTGAACATGGTTCCCATCATTATTGTTGGTCTAATATTCCTCTGGCTTGAGGGGCTATCCCTCTCGGATTTGGGCAAGAAGCGGGACTCATCCCGCGAGTAGATAGGAGGTAGGAGTGGCGAATTATGTCATTACCGGCGGCGCTGGTTTCATAGGCTCTCATCTTTGTGATTATCTCATTGCCAAGGGCAATAGGGTCATCTGTTTGGATAACTTGATTACCGGGCGAACGAGGAACATAGAACAGTTGGCCGGGAATGATCGGTTCAGATTCATAAAGCTCGACGTCACGAACTATCTTTTTGTGGAAGGGCAGGTGGATTTTGTTCTTCACCTGGCCAGTCCTGCGAGCCCCATTGATTACCTGAAGTACCCGATCCAGACGCTGAAGGTCGGCGGGCTCGGGACACACAAGGCTCTTGGGCTTGCAATGGCCAAAGGAGCGACATTCTTGCTGGCTTCTACATCGGAAGTGTACGGTGATCCTTTGGAGCACCCGCAGAAAGAGACCTACTGGGGAAACGTGAATCCTATCGGCCCCCGAGGCGTGTACGACGAGGCGAAACGCTTCGCCGAGGCCATGACTACTGCATATCATCGGTATCATGGCCTCGATACACGGATCGTTCGGATCTTCAACACCTACGGGCCGAGGATGAGAATGCAGGACGGGCGCGTGGTCCCGACATTCGTGCGACAAATCCTGTCCGGCGAGCCGCTGACCGTATTCGGCGATGGAAGCCAGACGAGGAGCTTTTGTTATGTTGATGATCTCATTCGGGGATTGGACAGCCTGATTCATAGCAATGTCACCGATCCGGTGAACATCGGCAATCCCACGGAGTTGACCATCCGTGAATTCGCTGAAGTCATGGGGCGAGTCGCGGGCAAGACTCCGGAGCTGCATTTCGAGCCGCTTCCAGTTGATGACCCCAAGGTTCGGCAGCCTGATATCTCCAAGGCCAAGACACTGCTCGGTTGGGAGCCCGAAGTCGAGGTGGAGGAAGGACTCAGGCGAACCATCGAGTGGTTCAGCACCGGCAATCGCTATCTGTTACCGGATTAGGGTTCGCACAGAAATAAGTTTGCAGTCTTGCCGCACAGATTTGGGGATGTTTCAGGACAGGCCGGGAAGTGCTTTACCCTTTCGGAACCCTACTTGCAATGACTGAGGCCCGGGGTCATCGCGAGCGACAGCACGGCGATTTCGGTGAGCGGATGAGATTGCTTCGTCGCTACGCTCCTCGCAATGACTGAAGGTGGTGCCATGGTTCCGGGATTTCTCTACGGCATATTGTATTCCTCTCGTGAGCCGTAGCATTGATCTCCCCCATGTAGGGGCATGGCATGCCATGCCCACCGGAGGCGAATCCTCAACTATCTCTCTCATCAGCTTGTCAGCAATGTAGGTCGGGTTAGCACAGCGTAACCCGACATTCCGGTTATGTGGACCTGACAACACGTGTCATTCTGAGAAAGCGAAGCGACCGAAGAATCTGGGCGGGGTAAGGGAGAAAGATGCGAAGTGAGGGAATAGACATCAGTGCAGCGCCATCGGAATCGGCATCGCCATCGGAATCGGCATCGCTGTCGGAATCGGGATCGAATTGAGGAATGATCACATAACTCCCGATCAGTCAGCAATGTAGGTCGGGTTAGCACAGCGTAACCCGACATTCCGGACATATGGACATGACAACCCGTGTCATTCTGAGGGAGCACAGCGATCGAAGAATCTGGGTGGAGGGGGGAGAAAGAAGCGAAATGAGGGAATGGACATCATCGCCACCCCCATCGGAATCGCTATCGGAATCGGGATCCGACCATCGCCATCGAATTAGGGAATGATCACATGGCCCTCAATCAGGAGAATCTGTATGTCTCATGGAACGGAGAGCAACGATGTGGCCGATCTCGATGGCGACAACGATCTGGATTCCAATGCCGAAGTTATCATTGATGTGCATGGAATATCCAGACTGTGATTCGGTGAGCTCCAAAACAGAAGGTGTCTAATGCCCCGGATTCTTTGGACTCATTGCCCGGGTAAGATCAATCTTGGTCTTCGGGTGAAGGGGCGTCGTGATGATGGCTATCATGATCTCGACACCGTTTTTTGTCAGTTCCAGCTGGCAGACCGTCTGGAATTTTTTCCCGGCGGAGAATTCTCTGACATCGAGGTGAGCCCTGGGCTGGAGGGCTGCTGCGCCGACGATAATCTGGTGATCAAGGCGGCGAGAGAGTATGGCAAGGCGGTTGGCTGCGAGGTCAATGGGCGATGGAGATTGGTGAAACATGTTCCCGTTGCGGCTGGTCTCGGAGGGGGATCCAGCGATGCGGCAGGTGCGCTTCGCATACTGCAACGGTGCCTACAGTATCCCATGAGGCGGGGAGATCTTCTGAAGTTGGCCGCCCGCATCGGGTCGGACGTGCCGTTCTTCTTGGCGGGGGGCCTTGCCCGTGGGCGTGGCCGTGGAGAGCGTCTCGAGCGTGTCGAATGGCCCGCATTTATGCACATTGTGCTGGTCGTGCAGCATTTTGGTTTGTCCACCCGAGTGATATTCAAGGAGATGCGATTGGGGTTGACACCTGAAGCTCCCGAGCCTAGCGTTGATCCGCTCTCAGAATTGCATGCGTTGATGGAAGGGCAGACAAAGATCCTGAGGAACGATCTCTCGCAGGCCGTGTTCCTACAACGGCCCGAATTGCGGGAAGGCCTCGAG
>JAUXFG010000149.1 GCA_030620115.1 Candidatus Fermentibacterota bacterium | reverse complement strand
GTCCCGAAACGGTCTTCAAGCTCCGTCTGCGATCGGGGGTAGTCTTCCATGTCGGAACACTACATATTGGGGCTACTGGAGTCAAGTAGATACCCCAGTTTCATTTATTGCAGGGATAATATCGATCGGAAGATAACTCTTTTGAAGAGCGTCCCCGGAGATCCATAATGTACTGGTCTCTAGTTGCATTTCGCTCGGTTGTTGATAATCGTATAGCGGTGCCTTTAGTTCGTAAATAAGCACCTCTACCGGAACTTCTTTTGCCGACTCCTTTCCGATTATTTCCAAAATGCTTTTTCCGAAAAATGCTACCGAATAGATGTAGTCACTAGATTGGAATTCAGTTACTAATTCGGCCGGATCCGAAGGATTGATCAATTTCTTCGAAAAGATGATCTCACCATCTTCTTGGGCTAATGCGTTCATAGAACATAGGCAGACAATAATTGAGATGATTGAAATTGACTTGTGTTTCATTGTAGCTCCTTTCATGATGATAATGAGACTTGCGCAAATGTGAATTGCGACATTACAGTAGAATCTTGCACATAACGCTTGACCGCCGTGATGATGTGCGCATCGCCCCCCAAAGCACCGTGGTCAGGATGATCCACGATGTCCACCCGCGACCCCTTGTGCTTGATCTGAGTGAGATGGTCCGGCGAACCCATGTTCATGGTCTGCTCAGGGCTGAGGGGATTGATGTTGTCGCTCATGGCTTCCTCCTTTTCGTTTTGGGCATGATCCCCATGACCATGTCCGAACGATCAGCGTCACGCTAAGAATGCCAAGCATTTCCTAGCGTGCAAGCATTTATTGACCTGAGCCGCTGTTGGACAGCGGCAGTTTGAAGCATCCCTGGCCCTGCACATGTCTGCTCAAGGCGTTGATCATTTCCCTGTGAAGAATGGGCTATACCTCCTTACCATTTGCAGTTCTTCCCTCAATTAGCCCGGCCATCTCACCGGCTTTCGAAGCGAGATTGTCGAGATGGTTCTGAATGCGAGGCTCGCGACCCTTCGACTGAGCTCCCTTCGACCATGCTCAGGACAGGCGGGACAGGCTGCCACGTGAGCCCCATTCCACGCGACAACGTGGTCACGGGAAGATTCCCGGAGACGTATTCACGGCAATACTTTGAGGAAGCCTGCTTGTCACGGCGTAGGCCTCGCGAAGACGGGGCAGAGCGGAACGAAGTCCCGCGTCCGCCGCGGGATTGGTGAGAAATCCGGGCTAGATCCGGCAATCCCGGAGCAGACTCTGAATGTTCTCATCTGAGGAATGATCCGGGTGCTGAAATGTCAATTAGTCATGCCTGACCCTCAAACTCCCCACATAGTACCCAAGAGACAAATGAGTCATGAGCTGGGGTATGAACTGATCGGGCGGCAAGCAACCCATTCGGCGGTGCTCAGGAGGTACTATGACATGAAAGCCACGGTAAGGGGTTGCAATGCGGCCTAATATGCGTAACCTCCTCAACGCCGCACGGGCTGCCACGTCAGTCAGGTTCGCGGCATTCGCGAACTCCCCCGTGTCGAAGTGATAACGGCCACTCGTTGCGAGATCATTGATGAATTCGGACGCCCGCATTCTTCCTCTATCGTGGGTTCCGACTTCGTCACCCAGTCCTAGCGAAGCTGGTTGCTGGTTACTGGTCTCTGGATACCGGATGGAATCCGGATCATTCCGTTCTCCTTCCAGCATCCAGCATCCAGAGACCAGTCGACAGCAATGTCACTGCAAAACTTGATTCGTTTGTGAAGTTTTCAACCAATTGAAGCCGGCTAGCAATCCAGCTCCTCATAGTCATGGTAGTTGATGAGCTCCTGAATTCGTTGCTTCAACCTGTATGAGAAACATCCCTTTTTCATCATGGCTTCGAGCGGTTCTCGTATCTCCTCCAGCGGGACCGACCCGAAGTAGCGAAGAATCGCCGAGATCCATTGCCGTGTGGTGTTGTTCGACGGAGTATGCTCGAGCTGATCGAGAAGAAACGGAATCATGCTCGACTTGTACTCGTCTCTATTCATGGATCTGATGATCTTCAGCCGCAGGTGCACATCGTCCATGGTTTCTATTGCCGGAAGCTCCTTGAGAAATGAGAATAGGTGGTGAAACGCCGCTTCATTCCCGGGCAGCGCCAACCCGCCAAGGGTTTCTGCAGCAGTATCCCGTGTCCACGTATGCTCGCTGGCAAGATCCGGAAGGTACTGATCCACGGGCGATGTCTTGTGGTCTATGCTCCGTAGTTGCTCTTCAAAAATCAACTCCGCGAGGCGCTCGTGGTCGACCGCGCCGCTCTCGACAGCTTCGACCAGGCCTCGACCGAATTCGGTGTTCTCATCGATTTCGAATGTTTCAATCTCAGCCTGTTCAAAGTACGGGCAAACCTCCCGATTCCCATCGAACTTTTTTTCTTCACCAAGTCAAGGCAGCGGTCGTAGTTCTGGTGCTCTAGCAAATCATCGATGAATGGTTCGAACTCCTTGTCCCTGAGGCAAATCCCATCCGCAGTAGGACCATCGATGAGAGCTGGAAAGAAATTATTGCAGTCGAAGCAGCTTTTCTCAGGTGTTTCTTCAAACATATCCAGTTGTTTTTCCATTGAATTCCTCAAGTTCCACATCCTATATGAAGAGATGTGTGGATTGTACTTTGCGCCCTTGGCGCATGGAGAACGGTTGCCGTTGGTTGAGGCGGTGGCCGCACCGACCAACGGCAACCCTTGGCGTCCTTCGCGCCCTTTGCGGTTCAGATTCCGCCCGTTCTTTGTCTTTTTGCGTACATGGCGGTTCGATTCCCGCCCTATTAGATCGGCTCCGTTCCTTCGTCAAGGATCTTGATGTAGCCATCATACGCATACACCCGATCACGTTGTTTCCCTGTTATTTCTTTGATGATACCCAATCGTTCAAAATCTCGGATGGCCGTTCTGACGGTCGGAGGGGTCAGCCCCAAAGCCGTGGCCGCGTCTGGAACGCTCAGGATCGGTTTTCTCCTAAGAAGCTCGTGAACACGAAGCACAGTCCCTGCTCGCCGTCCAACCTGCTCAATCTTACCCCGGTCTTCTGCAAACAACCGGAGGATACGCTGGGCAGCATCTGCCGCCTGCTGCGCGGTGTCTCGAATGCCGGCCAGGAAAAACCTAAGCCACCCTCCCCAGTCACTGCTTATACGAACCAGACTTAGCCGTTCATAGTACTCATCTTACCCTATTTCTACAGCCGATTACCCCCTTCATATGGCTGTCGGGCGACCATATCAGCATCACTATGGTCAATATCCTCTCCATTTGGAGAGCGATACTCCCTCATGGCCGCCGTTGGTGCTGATGCCGCGGACGCGACGGAGCGCGTCCCTCCATAGGACAGGCGATGAGAGCCGGTGTGAGGTCCCCGGGTTAAGAGACGCTGATCCAGTAAAGAGCGCCCGCCAGTGTCCCGAGAAGCGTGATGAGAGAAGCGAACAGAAGACGGGTGCCCCGTTCGCCTCCCCCGACAAGGAGCAGAAGAACGGCACCGATTGCCAGGCCGATCCCGGCACCATAAAGCACGGGCACCAACGGGCATTGGATCTCTTTTCTGCTCTGCGGTTCCGGCTCGGTCTCAGCCGATAAGCCGGAATCCGTGTGTGTGGCTTTTGCTCCGTGGGAATCTCCTATCATATCAAAAAGCTGCGCGCCTATCATCGTATCTCCGTCCGAAACAACGGTCAATTCCATCACATGCATGCCGGTCTCAGCTAGGGGTTCGCGCAAGAATAAGTTCGCAGTTCTGGCGCACAGAGCTGCTGCAGATTTGGCCTCCCCGAGGGAGCGAAACCGGAGGCGTAGTCCAAGCTACGTCGAGGATTGCGCGATCGAGGTGAGGCAAACAGATGCGGCAGAGATGGGATGCAAGAATGTGAAGTTGTTTCTGCGCGAGCCCTCGATCTGAGGGGAGATCGAATCGAACCACGTAACCCTGTTCAAGTTCCGACGCTATGGCGCGGTATATCTCCACCAAATCGTGGGGCGCCGGTGCATGGAAATAGCTTCCTCCTGTTACCTGAGCCATGGATTCAAGCCTGTCCTCTTCCAAGCCACTCCCGGTCCGAAAGGCGATAGATCACAGAGAACCATAACTTGCTTCGAGCGGGAGCTCGGCATAAGTTTCGATTTAGCTGAGCATGATAGCCGATCTGTGAGTTCTCAATAAGTCCGTGGAGAGATGGGATGAAGAGTCCTCCCAAAGCCCAAAGTTCTCTCTCCCTGTGGGAGAAGGAGGGATTGGAGGGGAATGTGGGTTGCACAGATAGTTCCCTCTCCCGCTGGGAGAGGGTTAGGGTGAGGGGAAGAAAGATGGATGCATCGGAGAAGAGCGCCCTCATCCTGACCTTCTCCCTGAGGGAGAAGGGAGTGAAATGGGGAAGAGCCTCCTCATCCTAGCCTCGGCTCCGCCCAACCGGCTGGAGTCTGGGAATAATATGACACATGATCGCGCGAGAGCGATGCCGAACAAGCAAGTTCACATGCTGCATTGAATGAAAAACTTGCGGGCTGATGCAACTTGTGCTATCTTATCAGTAGATAAGATAAGGAGGGTAACCATGGCTAACAAGAAAGCAGCCCTGGGGACGAAGACACGAAAAAGCGCCACGGCTCGCGCCAAGAAGACCAGCACTCGTGTTGTATCTCACACCATGGCGGATTCTTCATTCGAAAATATCGATGAGTCCGGCGAGGCGCTTGGGCTGTCCAGGGCATCTACCAGGGTCATTCGTGAGACGTCATACCGATTGGCGATTCCTGCTCACAAGCTCGAGGTGGCCGTTGCCGCGGCCCGTCTCAAATCGGAAGCTTTCGGCGTTGTGGAGACCTTGGTTCGATTGAACCAGAGTAAATCCCGTCAGGAGATGCTCGCGAGAGCTGCAAGGAGCATCATCTATGTTCTGGAGCAGTTGGTCGATGAAGACCCGCTAGCGGAAGTGGATGAAGCGGCGGATGAAGAAGTTCTACAAGGCCAGTTGGAAGCCGAGATTGAATCTCGAAAACGACGTGAGACACTTCTCGCGAGTTGTGTTGGTGTCGAGGAGGCTGCGGAATTAGCAGACCGCTCACGTCAGCGGTTGGAAAAGCTCCGCCGGGAAGGAAAACTCCTGGCTCTTCGGGTGAAGAATCACTGGCGATACCCAAGATGGCAATTTGATGCCGATTTACCAAGCGGAGTGCTGCCAGGCCTCGAAGAGGTAGTGACTCATTTGCAACTCTCGCCGGCAGGCTCGGCAGCGTGGCTTGCTGAGGCATACGAAACCCTCGGGAATCATACCCCCATTCAGTTGCTGAAGACCGGGCAGATACGGAAAGTCATCGAGCTCGCCGAGGAGCACGGACATATGCCGTGAGTATTCCCACTCCATCACGACTACTCCCAAAGCCGAAGGTCCATACTCTGCAACCGGGGAAAAGACTCGTGCGCTTCTACAATCCATGTCGGCAGACTTGGATTGCCGGGCGTTCCTTCGGACCGCTTGAGGATCAGCGCTTTGACCACCACCCGCCGCCCAAAGGAGACTCTCATCCAGAATCGATCTGGTATGCGTCGGGTTCATTGATCGGAGCTGTTGCCGAGTCTTTTGGAAGACTAAAGATTATTGATCAAGACTGCGGGAGACGGATCTGCGTGGTCAAGCTTTCGGCGCCGCTCGACGTGGTGGACCTCTACGGCGTCGGACCGCGTCACCTTGGCCTGGATCAAGAGATTTGCATCACGACCGATTATGAAATAGCCCAGCAGTGGGCGCGCGCATTGTACCGCCAGTTTCCTGATCTTGTGGGTATCCGTTGGAGAGGGCGCCAAATGTCATCAGAGAATGTTGTGCTCACGGATAGGGCCGATCTGTCCACGCTGGTTTTGCTGAGTGATCACAAAATCTCAGAAGCCGCGGTCTGGCCTCGAATTGCAACTGCTGCTCGTAGATGCAGAATCAAGATCGTTTGATTCCAAGGATAGTGAGCCATGCTTCGCGTCGAAGGAAGCAGGATCCCGGAGTGCGGAATCTGTGGAGTGCGATGCTTGCGCTTTGTCGAGCGGGAGCCATGCTCCCGCCAATCGGAGACAGCCTACTCGACTACTCCCATGGTAGGCTGTACGAATGGTTCCCTCCCCGGTGAGAGAGGGATAGGGTGAGGGGAAGGAAGATGGATGTGGAGGAGAAGAGCCCTCATCCTAGCCTTCTCCCTGGGGGAGAAGGGATTGGAGGGGAATGTGGATTGCACGGATAATCCCCTCTCCCGGTGGGAGAGGGTTAGGGTGAGGGGAAGGAAGTTGATGGTAGATCCAAAGGCGGGCGCTCGCGATAGTACCATGATTGGAGCGAATAGAGAAGACGGAATCTGTTGAATCAGAGTTAGAAGCAAAGAAAAGCGGCTCCAGGAACGTTTCTTTGGGGAGGTCACAGAGCCGGAACCGTTGACAATGCGTGGCCAAGGAGCGAAATGAAACACCATGGCGTCAACCAAACAGTTCCCTCTCCCATTGGGAGAGGGTGAGGGGAAGATGGATGGATGTGGATGAGCAGAGCCCTCATCCTATCCTTCTCCCTGAGGGAGAAGGGATTGGGGAGAAGGCGTGAATGTGGCGTCAACCAAACAGTTCCCTCTCCCGCTGGGAGAGGGTGAGGGGAAGATGGAACATTTGAGGATGTATAGGCAAGGGCGTTCGGCCCTGATCTATCACCGGTCTTTGATTCGCATCAGGAAGGAGCGTACGGGATGAATCCTCTGCGAAACGTTGCTATCGCGCTAGTCTGTCTTCTGTTCCTATCCCAGGTGGGAACAGCTCAGGCACAGGTTATGAAGGTCTCAGATCTTGGATCGGAGATCAACAATGTCGTGACAGTTGAGGGATTTGTAATCCAGTATCGGGAAGATCCGGCAACCACGAATGTCTATCATCTCAAGGATGACTGGGCCGGCGTGGTGATGATACGCACCACCAAAGCCAACCCCAACGTTGGGGATCGCTTGCGCGTATCCGGTACCGTGACCATTGATCCGAAGTTGAATACCCCCTCAATCATAGAGGATGGTCGGACAGTTCTGATCTCTGCCGGCGCAATTGAACCCAAGCCGCCGGTCAAAGATAGTGATGGTGATGGAGTGCCTGACAGTGCCGATAGGTGTCCGACCGAACCCGGCCCGGCTTCAAATGCAGGATGCCCCAAGCCGAACTATTTGCTCTACGGTCTAATCGCCGCGACGGTCATTGTTCTTGGGGTCTTCGTGTTTGTGATTATGAAGATGAGCGCAAGAGGGCGCGCAGAGGAGCCAAGGCCGCCCGTGTCGGCTCCGGTGGAGACAGCGGCTCCGGCAGCCCCTGAAGGTGCCACGATCCGGATGCCGGAACCTGCAGAAACGCTTGAGGGCGCCACCATCAAGATGCACGCGCCGCCGCCTGGAACTCTGAAGCTCCTGCCTGGCTACTTCGAGGTGGTGGCGGGGGATCCGAAACTCAAGGAGATCAGATTATACAAGACTTCCGGTCAGACTGAGATAGAGACCACCATCGGAAGGCTGCCGGGCGAGCCCTACAAGCATATTCAGCTCAAGCTGCCCACGGTTTCGCGCAAGCAAGCAAAGCTGGTCTTCTCCAACGGCAAGTACACACTCATCAACTATGCTCCTGAGGCGAGCAATCCGACGAAAATCAACGGAATGGAAATGAGCGTCAATGAGTCTCATCCCTTGGAAGAAGGCGATCGAATCGGAATGGGAGAAGTAGAGCTCGTTTATCACACTAGGTAGTTCCCGTGTCAAAACCCCTCCCGTCGGCTGACTTGCGGGGCAAGGATCGTCTGCGGTGTTCCCGCTCCTTGCCGTATCGCAGGGGATACGGCTGTGTCGCGGCGCCTTGCATACGACTCTGCCGCGCTTCGTTATCCTCCGTCCAGGGTTTCGACACGGAAACTATATAACGTGCCGTTGCGATGCCCAAGGATTCGCGGGATACACCAATAGTCCCCTCTCCCGTCGGGAGAGGGTTAGGGTGAGGGGAGGATTTCAGATGCAAATGGGAAGAGCCCCCTCATCCTAGCCTTCTCCCGGGGGAGAAGGGATCAAGAAGAGAGCGAATGTTGGATGTACAAAGCATTAGAACCCACCTTCCTCCTTCTGGACATAAAGTATGAAGATCACAACTGCCACAAGGTCTCATCCGGGGAGACGACCATATAATCAAGATGTAGTCCTTGCCCACGAGATTCGCCTGGGCAGGCGGCGCAAGGGATACCTGGTTCTCGTTGCCGATGGCATGGGAGGCGCCGCTGCCGGCGATGTGGCGTCGAGCGTTGCGTCGGAGGCGTTCTGCCGGGCTGTAGATGAACGTCTTGGAGGAGCGCGGCCCGACGCTTCTGATGTTGCCGATGCGTTGGAAGGGGCATATCGCCGGGCCCACGACGCGGTAGTGCGCGAGGCTGAAAAAGATATCGAGAAAGAAGGGATGGGGACCACCTTGGTCTCCATCTTTCTCTTTGGCGACCGGTACATCGTGGCGAACGTCGGGGATAGCCGTGCCTACCTGATTGACTCAGGGGATATCACCCAAATATCCAAGGATCACTCCGCTGTGCAGGAGATGATAGACAGGGGCACGATACTGCCGGAGCACAGAGAATCAGCCCCAATGGCTCATGCGCTGACACGTGTACTCGGAGATCCTGACGATCCACCCGAAGTCGACATATTCCCTGAACAGGGCGCCTACCATCTCCACCCCGGGCAGATCCTTCTCCTATGCTCAGATGGCTTAGAGAACGGCCTGGAAGACGACGATATCCACGAATTGATTTGCGGGATCCCGAAGTTGGACAATGCAGCGGAAGCCTTGGTTCGAGCCGCATGGCATGGCGGCAGTACGGACAATATCAGTTTGTCGCTTGTGGAGAGCGGACGGTTATCTCGAAGGCCGGATCGAATAGCCATGCCCGCGGAAATTGCAAGAGAGCGCGCGACGGTGTCGAAGCGGAGGACTAGTCGCCTTCTCCCCATTCTCGCAGTGGCGCTCTTTCTTGCCACTGTAGCATTGGGGTACGCGACGTGGCAATTGTGGCGGCAGCAGGGAGCATATACGCCGGCGCTTCCGCATATAGAAGAACCCGAATCCATTCCGGCGCAGGCTGTCAAAGAATCCGTCCAGGCTGGAGCCGAGGAGGTCGCTATTGATTCTGTATCAGCTATCGAAGAGGCGGAAGTGGCGAACGAGGGGAGGATGAGGAAGCGATGAGCGTTGAGCGTGCAGCGTGTGCAGTCCAAAGAGCCCCTCATCCTAACCTTCTCCCTCAGGGAGAAGGGATTGGGTAGAAGACGGGAATGTGTGATGTACCAATGGTCCCCTCTCCCATGGGGAGAGGGTTAGGGTGAGGGGAAGAAAGATGGATATAGAAGAGGGAACGCCCTCATCCTAGCCTTCTCCCCGAGGGAGAGGGGATTTGAGGGAAGAGAAGGAATGTGGGTTGCACAAATGCTCCCTCTCCCGCCGGGAGAGGGTTAGGGTGAGGGGAGT
>JAUXFG010000124.1 GCA_030620115.1 Candidatus Fermentibacterota bacterium | reverse complement strand
TTCTGTCTCGCCACGAAAGCCGGTGAGAAGTCCGGGCTAGAAGACTTCGGCGTTGATGCCCATGTTGGACAGTCTTCTGCGAAGGTTGAGCAGATTCTCCTGGGAGAGGTGTGTGATGTCTGCGGAGGGCGAGGTGCGATCCAGGGTATAGAGTTGCACGAGTCGTGGGTTGATCAAAAGGAGTTGCTCGATCCAAACCTCAACGTGTTCCTCCGAGAAGTTTCCGAGTGGGCCTCCTGTGAAGAGCGATTGAATGGTGACATCTTGGAGCGTGGCCAGGCTGGCGACAATGGTCTGGAAGGATTCCCTTGTTCTCGGTCTGTTATACTGGTCCAGCATTTCCTGGCTTCCTGCATCGAGCTTCATGATCCGGACGTCGAGTTTTGAGAGCGCTGCCCGTATCTCGGGAAGATGCGCCGTGGTGGCATTCGACAAGACAGCAGTCTGTGCATGTGGCACGTACTGGTTCCGGAGATGAGCCAGACCATCTACCAATTCAGGGAAGCGCGGGTGGAGTGTTGGCTCACCATTCCCCGAGAAGGTGAGGTAGGCGGGGGGAGGGGAGAGTGCCCGAAGGGCCTCCGCCACGGCGGTCATGATTTTGTCCACTGACGGAAATCTCAGTCGACCTGTCTCGAGATCTATCGGCTCGGCCAAACCGTACTGGCAGTAGAGGCAGTCGAACGTACAGACCTTTTCTCGCGCCGGGAGTACGTTTATGCCCAGTGATCTCCCCAGCCGCCGCGATCTGACCGGCCCGTAAATGATCTGATCCTTCAGTTCAAGCAACATCGTGGTCTTTTCCCCTTTCCGACAATTCCTTCATGGCATTACCCAGCCGTCGCATGCCTTCCGTGATCTCGTCTTCACTCAGCGCTGAGATGGAAAGCCGAAAACACGTCTGCTTCGGTTTCTCGGCGAAGTAGAACTCACCTGGGGATACGAGAAGGCCATGTTTGTTGAGCACAGCCTGGAACTCGGGCAATGGAATGAGGGGACCCGGCATCTGTCCCCAGATCAGATACCCGCCATTAGGTTCGGTCCAGGAGAGATGATTCGGGGATACCTGGTCTTTGAGCGCTTGAAGCGCCGCCTGCATCCGCTTCCGGTAGGTCCGATGCATTCGGCGGATGTGGAGATCGTACCACCCCTCCCGACAGAATTCATACACCGCGGCTTGGGTCAACGAATTCGACGAGATGTCGGAGAACCGCTTCATGGAGAGCAATCGTCTGATACAGAACCGATGTGCCGCAATCCACCCGATCCGGACACCAGGCATAAGCACTTTGGAGAAAGTGCCGAGGTAGAGGACCATGTGATGCGCATCCATGGATTTGATGGGCAATGTCACCTTGCCGAAATATTTCATTTCTTCTTCAAACCCATCCTCTACGAGGGGAACGCGATGTCTCTGGCAGAGCTCGAGGAGAGCCTCTCGGTGCGCCTGGGTTGTCGAGATTCCGGTGGGATTGTGAAAGTTCGGCATGGTGTAGACGAAAGCCGGTACGTGTTTCGCCAGAGTGCCCTCCAGTATTCCTATATCAACACCGTCCTTTTGCATGGGGATGCTGATGATGGTGGCGCCATGCAACCTGAGCAGGGGGAGTAACAGCGCATAGGTCGGGGATTCCACTACAACCGGTCTCCCTGGGATGGCAAGTAGCCGTATGATCAGGTCCAATGCGTGTTGCGACCCGTTGGTAATGAGGATCTCCTCCTCCGACACGGCGATACCGTGTATGCGGAGTCTTTGTGCTATGTACTTCCTCAGGGGACGATAGCCGGCATATTCAGCATAGTTCATGACGCGATGTCCTTCTCGATGAAGAACCCTGTTCATACTCTTGCGGAAGGATTCTACCGGTAGAATCCGGGGATCCATCGCCAGCCGACTCAGATCTATGATTTTCTCACCATGCGATCCGTCTCCCTCGGGTCGGTAATGGGTAAATGCCTCGAAGACCGACTCACAAGCAGGTGCTGCTACGGCACCCCAGTCGATCAATCCTTGAGTCTCCGGTTCACCCTCCATTTTGATGTGCGGGCGTTCTCTCACGCGCGAGTACGAGCCCGGGCGGCCATCGATATAACCAAGAGCCCAGAGCTCTTCATAGGCGCGGTATACCGTGGACCGGTTCACGCCTAGCTGCTGAGCAAAGGATCGCGTTGAAGGCAGAATCGTGCTTATGGGAAGGGATCCATTCTCGATCAAGGTTTTGACCTGGCTCATAATCTGCATGTATAGCGGAGTCCTGCTGCTTCTATCGAGATTCACGAGTATCACGCTACTGTCCTCCGTATATCGAGGTGCACATTTCCAACGACATAGATCTCTCCGAATCTTGTTATGGAAATGTACGCAAAAATCGGATGGTTGTCAAGAGCCGATTATGGTGAGAATCGCACCAACCAATTTGATTAGGGAAGCTATGCTATTCCCGCGACTTCGCGTGGCAATAGAGGCGCCTTGGCGCCGTAGCCCTGCCCATCGTCGCGATCAAACATCGAAGAGGGAAGCTGATAAGCTGTTGAGCTGTTGAGCCCGTATTGGATGTGACGACACGTGTCATTCTGAGGAAGCGGAGCGACCGAAGAATCTGGGTGGAGGAATAGGGAGGAAATGCGAAATGCTGGATTGCTGGATTGCTGGAAAGGGGGAATGCCGGATTGGGGGATTGAACGAACATTCAACATCGAACGTCCAACACCGAAGTGAGGATGATGGAGGGCCATGCTCCGTCATGGTCGTTGATGCTTGATACGTCGGACGCGACGGAGCGCGTCCCTCCAGTAACGCCTATACCTTGCTTCAGGTTGTGCGAGTGTTCAGGGGGATCAGCGGCTATGGACCAGGTTTTTTCCTGAACGCTGAACGCTGAACGCTAAAACCTATGAACGCCTACACGTCAGGCAAAGATCTCCAACATGCGTTCGATGGGCCTGCGGGCCCGCAGGGCAATCTTTTCTGGTACTGACACCTCATATTCCATGTCGCGGAGAGACCAGTAGATCTTCTCCAGCGTGGCAAGCTTCATGTCCGGGCAGTCGGCCAGCTCCGAGGCCGGGTAGAAGATCTTGTCGGGGTTCTCCCGTTTCAGTCGATGGAGGAGCCCGATCTCAGTGCCAATGATGAACTCCTCTGCGGATGACTGATTACAGAATCGAAGTATCCCCGATGTGCTGCCTACATGATCTGCTTGCTGGATGACTTGAGGAGTGCATTCCGGATGCACGACCACGAGGGCATCAGGATGCGCAGTGCGTGACTCATCGATATCCTTCTCGAGAATGCGGCGATGTGTGGGGCAGTAGCCCGGCCAGAGGTGAAGCTTCTTTCCCAATTGCGTCTGAACATAGTGACCGAGATACTGGTCGGGAACAAAGAGAACCTCGGCATCCCCCAGGGATCGGACGACTTCTACGGCGTTGGCAGAGGTACAACAGACATCAACTTCAGCTTTGATATCGGCCGTACTATTCACATAGGCGACAACCATGACGTCTGGGTGCTCTGCTTTCCATACGATCAACTCCTTGGGGGTGATCATGTTGGCCATTGGGCAGCCCGCGTGAAGATCGGGCATGAGCACGGGAAGGCCCGGATTGAGAATTGCCGCGGTCTCGGCCATGAAATGCACGCCGCAGAACACGATGACCTCTGCTTCTACGCGGGTGGCCAGGCGCGCCAGCTCCAACGAATCGCCGACATAGTCAGCAATGTCTTGCACTTCCCCGCGGGTATAGTTGTGCGCCATTATGACCGCTCGTCGTTCGGCCTGAAGCGTCTTGATCTTCCGCTCTATTGTTTCCATGGTATGTCTACCGAACCTTTCCAAGAGATCATGAATGGGTTCCCGTTGCCGAACATCCGGCCTTCCGAGCAAGGCTATGCAAGTGAGCCCGAATATAGGATGTACGAACTAGGCCGCAATGGATCCATGATCCCCCGAACATTCCACGCCTCTCATTCGATGTTGGATGTTGGACGTTGGATGTTGGATGTTGGATGTTCAATGTTCAATTCCCCAATCCCCCATTTCAACATTTCGCATATCCTCCTCCCTCCTCCCAGATTCTTCCATCGCTCTGCTCCCTCAGAATGACACGTAGTGCCACATATTCTGCACACTGCCACTGTCATTCTGAGCGACCACAAGGAGCGAAGAATCTCTCCTTGGTCCTCGTTCTGCCATCTGAACGCTTCCTTCACCCCATTCCAGCATCGCAGCATTTCCCCGATTCCGGGTTGTTTCACATATCTGGCCTACTGTTCAATCTGCACCGAGCCCTTCACCACAAAGTATTTCGCTGGGATGCGGTGGTACAGGACGAGAAGAATACCCATGAGGATGAAAAGGAGGGAGCCCTGAACCAGCAGATTTGTCGTCATGTCGTACCGGTTGGCCACGAGCCCGACGAATGGTGCGCTCAGGGCGAAGAAGAGACGACCGAACATGGAGCCAAGGGAGAGCACGGTTGCTCGTTTGTCGGCATAGGTGTAGCGGAGGATTCTATCGCTGATCACAATGCGCATGATGCCGCGTACTGCTTGATGGCCGAGGATGAACAGGAAACTCGCCGGCGTCACGAAGAGGGCCATGAGAGGGAGTGGAGCGATCTGGAGGATCATCAAAACGATGAGCGCGCCGGTTCTCCCGAATGTTTCGTCGAAGCGATGGGCGAGTTTGCTCATTGCGGCGGAGAACAGATTGAAGAACGCAAAGGCGAACCCGAAGGCAAATACCGGCAGACCGGTCCACTTCATATAGGGTTGGTATAGCCAGAGCAGCCATGTACTGCTGCCTGAGAGGATGGCAAGGAAGACAATGTGCCACCTGACCAGGCGATGCCTTCGGACGAATCGCATCGAATCATTGATGAGGGTGCGATAGGATCCGTGCGCAAGAGGCGGCGCTTTGTCGGATGCGGCATTGGAGTCTGAGTCTGGGAACCTTCTCGCTTCAACGAATCCCATCGCAACAAAGAACGCCACCAGGGGACCTATACCAGTCATGCCCACGGTCACCCGGTACGACAGGCTCCCGACAAGCCCACCCACCACATTGCAGACCGCAAAGGAGACCATCTGGATGGCGCGGGCCTTGCCCTCTATGCGCGCATATTCATCATGACGTCCAAGCTGCCTGAGTGTGTCGTAGAGCAGGGCGGAGTCAGCACCAGAGAGCAGCGAGCCCCCTACCGCAAGCACAAGCTCAGCCGCCAAGAAAATCCCGAAAGAGCTTCCAGCGGTGTAGATGAGGAAGCCCGCACACATCAATGCCGTAGATGCGACAAGGCTTGCTCGTTTTCCCAGTCGATCCGCCACCATACCGGTGGGCACTTCAAGGAGCACCATGGCCAAGGCAAAGATGCCCTGCAGCAGATAGATATCAAGAAGGTCCAGACTGTTCTCTTTCCAGAAGAGCACGATGACCGGGAGCATGAAGGGGGTATGGGCGAGGGCAGAGAATACCTGATACCGCCGCAGATTGCCGCGAAGGTTTCTCATGGGGAAGAGAGCAGTAGGTTAGCCCGCAGTTCTCACCAGCTTCCTGCTACGATCCCGCGTCCGCCGCGGGACTGCGTTACGCTCCGTCGGCTTCCTCACCGTATCGCAGAGGATACGCCTGCGGGAGCCTCGGTCGCAAGCCTTGCAGCCACAACCATTTCTCCCGTCTCGCGACGAAAGCCGATGAGAAATGCGGGCTACTCCACACTTCTCATCGCTACCATCTTTCGTGGAACTCGTTCTGAAGGATCTCTCCATATTGGTCGCGCCTGATGTGAAGTGTGTACAGCTCAACATCCGAAGAAAAGAGATAGCTCAAGTCGTGCCACACCACATGATCTACGTCCCCTTCCCTCTTATAACTCCAGAAAGGGAAGATAACGCTGTTCTTGAACCCCCTCACGGAAATGAGGGATTCGGTGGCCTTGACCGCTGCTGGAACAGGTGGCTTGGACAGATCCTCTGTCCAGAGTTTCAGCTTGCGCTTCGTGTCAACAAGCACGGCCCTGAACCGCGCTGGTTGCTCCTTGACGATGAGCCACAAGTACGGCCCGGGGGACGCAGGGAATGCAAGCTGACGCACGCCTGGATTGTCCTCATCCGAAGCTATCCGGATGGCAGTTCTCTTGCGATTCTGCGCAAAAAAAACATAACCGAGAAGAAGTAGACACGAGACTAGCGCTACGGGGCGACCCAATGACGCAGAAGCCAGCGCCAGGGAAGAGGCCCCAAGAAAGACCCACATGAACGGGTTGAACAAAGAGCCGTGAGCTTGACACACAAAACATGTCCCATAGCACCCCTCCTTGCATTTCTTGGAAGCGGTGTTTGGGTTCAGGCCAAGCACCACCGGGCACGCATAACGTTTCCTCGAAAAGGGCGCCAGCAGGGCCACACCGTTGTTGTGCATCAACAGATCCAGCAAGATGTGCATCAGCACACCGCCAATAGACACCGGTAGCAAAGAAACCCAGGAACGCCCGAAGACCATGCCGGCCAACACCGCCCACCCTATGGATAGGATGGCGCCACCCGCGATGGTGTGTGTAATACCGTGGTGATAGTCCAGGAATGCAGTGCGTGGGATCTTGCGAGTCAGGAATTCCGCATCAGGCGCGACGGCAGCTCCCACCGCGACTGCGGTTTCGACGCCGTCTCCGCCGAGCAGGCTACCGACGATGACGCCTGACAGTACATGAGTCATGGGGTCCATATGAAACAACCTCTCGTGTCTTAGCCCGGACTACGCATCCTATATCGCAAGAATGGAGAAAACCTGTGGAAATATACTCTCGATCAGTAGTAGTACCAGATCGTTCGATAATCTCGAATACTCTCTCCGCGCGCGGCGAGTTCCTCCAAGTAGTCATAGATAGGGACGTCGACGTAGTTATAGGGAGGCACAGCAGTCATATTCTTCTCCCAGGGATGGAACTCATATACGCGGCGACCGTCGGGGCGGATCATCACGAGCCGATGATCCTGCCATGCCCGGAGATGGTTTTTTCCTAGTTTTGGCACATTGAAGACGGGTTCGTCGGTACGATCGAGGCCTGGAAGGAGACGCGCCTCCTCTTTCCGTTCCTGGAGGATCCTGGCGATGGGTACCATGTATCGCTGTGTTTCCTCTTTGCCTTTCATGTTGAAGGTATAGTACGGATCCACTCCGATGCTCTTCAAATCAAGCCGAAGCTTGGCGAGCTCGAATCGACGGGAGTTCTCGATGGTGAAGACCACCTGATTGTAGATGCCTATTCCCTTGGTCCGGATCTTCTTGATAGCCTCCAAAGCCTCTGGAGTGATTTCATAAGGGTGCTCGAAATGGGTGACGATGGCGATTTCACGTACCCCGGGCTCGTGGAACTCTCCAACCAGCTCTACTAAATCATCGGTCCATCGCATGGGCAACACCACGGGAGTTCGGGTTCCGATTCTGATCCGGTAGATATGTTTCCTCTGTGCCAGCTTTTCTAGCAAGGATCGGAGCTGGCGGTCTTTCATGATGCACGGATCACCACCGGTTACCAGGATATCACCAATGCTCTTATGATCGTCGAACCAGTGGAGTGCCCTATCGATGGCTTTCTGAGACGCAAGTGCCTTGGGATCGAGGCATTGATCGATTTCCCAATTCCGTTGGCAGTACACACAGATCTGTGCACATGTGTTGAAGGGTTTGAGGATGGCGATGCCGGGGTAGCGGCGCGTCACAAGATCAACAGGCGATGTGTCGTGCTCACCCATGAAGTCGAACACAGTTTCACGATCAGCTCGGTGCTGAGCCATGGCATCAACGTAGTCGGGAGGCGGTATCACCTGGGCACGGACCGCATGATCGTATCCGATGGAGAGATTGCGGTCCATGAGGCTGACGTAGTAGGGTGTGATGCCAAAAGGAATCCTGTTCCCACCGGCCTTTTCCACTGCATCCTGCTGTTCTGCGGTCAACTCGATAAGGTCGAGGAGGGGCTTTGCATCACGGATCACATGGGTCAGTTGCCACCGATAGTCGTACCAGTCCGAGTTTCTTCCCCCGAAGTAATCGAGTATTCGTTGACGATTCTCGTCGCGCCAGGTTACGACCTCATCAAGAAGACCTGACGGGTATTTCATCATGTACTTCCTGACTGTGGATCCCATGTCATCCAGAATCTTTGTCCGCGCATCCGCGGCTTCCTTGCCTTCCAGAAGCAGGAATTCAGGTATTCCTTTCCTTACCTCAGTGGTCTCGCGATAGATATGTGATTTGCCTGAGACTCCTCGGAACAGGTTGATGAACTCCTCGAGAAAGCCCACCGATATATTCGCAGGGAGATCATTGCGCCGGTTTTGCGCCAGCTTCCAGAGATACTCCAACGCCGAAACGCCAGTCCTGTACTCGTTGATGGGCCCGATGATGCTCCTGAAGGCCCGAACACATTCCCGGAGCGTCGCCTTCTCGAGTATGTGAAGATCATTCTCCACATCGAAGATGGCCCGTTCCGCCCTTTCGAGGTATAAGAACAGGGCGTCTCGTGCGGCCTCGAGATCGGGCGCATCCTTGAGGAGACGATGGATATGGCCATTTGCTTCCCACAAACGAATGAGGTATGCTTTGTAGTCAACCTCGAAACGTGGTTTGATCATGGCAACAGCGTCCGTGAAGACATCGTCGATGATCTTCGTGCTGACCCGGTGATGCGTGCCGGTGGATTCCACCGGAGGATCGGTGTTTTCGCGGGGATCCTGGTTATGTAGGCTCATGATCGACTCCGTTGGCTCATCCTGCCATGAATATGCAGATGCGGTCTCGCCTTAACAGCGAGAAGATCCGAGCACCGAATGTGGTGACTCACCCCCATGAGTCTTCAAGCATGGGGCTTGTGTCAATGCTCGCCGTTGCGAACTCCCGCGTGGATGTTGGATGTTGGATGTTTCCGCCGGCCGGCGGATTCAATTCCTCAATCCCCCGTTCCCTCTCCCAGATTCTTCGGTCGCTGCGCTTCCTCAGAATGACACACATTTTCACATCCCTCTGCCTCAAACCCCTGTCATTCTGAGCGACCACAAGGAGCGAAGAATCTCTGCTTCGTCGTCTGACCGCTGCACGCTGAACGCTATCTTTTTTCCAATCCCCCATCCCCCCATCCTCCCTCTCCTCCAGCTCATCAGCTTCCTCCTCTCTCCGCAATTCAAAATTCAGAATTGAGAATTCATAATTGGCCACAGGCCCGCCCGCTCAACAACTCAAGTAGGCTGTACCGAGTCGTCGCGCGGGATGCTCGATCTTGACATTCCGGATCATGCCATGGGAGCGAGCCATGAGAGCCAGGAGATCCTCGAATACCTGATTTGTCCTTCTCCATTTGCGCTGCAGCCGGCGGGCATACAAGAAGATGCCGGCGGTTTCGAGTTTGCAGGTCGCCAATCGTTGCGCTGTCCTGAAACGGCTGTAGAAGCGATCATGTGCCTCGAGCTGAAGCAATTGGAGTTCCGCAGGGGACATGTTGGCAGGTTGGAACGTGACGTGATGACCGTCATAAAGCGACCAGTCGTCAAACAGCATTCTTCCCTGATCTCGCAGCTCCTGGTATATCCGTGTGCCGGGGAAGGGGGTGAGGATGAGAAACTGCGCTGATCGCACCCCTCCCCGGAGGGCCCAAGAAACAGTCGTGCGGATTGATTCAGGGGTATCGGTATCCATGCCGAGAATGAACATGCCATGCACGGGGAGTCGGTACTCTCTGAAGCGGGACATCGCCTCAAAGATATCTTCCCGGGTTTGATGCTTGTTCATTGCTGCCAGGGTCTCTGGATTGATGGATTCGAGGCCGATGAAAAGCGTGGTGCACCCTGTCCGGCGCATGAGGCCCAAGAGCTCGCGATCCCGGGCCACCTCGATACGAACCTGCGCCGACCATTTGAAACGAGTCCCGGCCCGAGCCATCTGTTCCAGGAGTTCGAGGAACCACTTCCGGTTTGCGGCGAGGTTGTCATCGTAGAAAAAGACGCTTACGCCCCGCGCATCATGCTCAAGCAGCTCCTCTATGACGTGATCAACGCTCCGGAACCTGAATCGCCTGCCGAACATGCCCGTGACGCTGCAGAAGCAGCAGTCGTGGGGGCAGCCGCGGGAGGCTTGCACCGGTACCACGACTTTCCTGAATATGCGGTCTTTGAGATTAAAACCTCTGATTAGATTAAGGTTGGGGATAGGGAGGTCATCAAGACACTGAACCCGAGGTGTCTGCTGGTTCATTGCAGAGGAGAGATTCCCGGCCGTCACCACGCCGGGTAGATCATCAACCGGTTCTGAATTTGCAAGGCGGCGGAAAAGCTCTAGAACAATGTGCTCTGCCTCTCCCAAGACTACGCAATCGGCATGGTGGATCGCCTCGTCCGCCATGAAGGTGACATGGGGACCACCCAAGACGACCGGCTTTCCGAGTTCCCTGGCGAGAGCAGCGTACGCATAGGCCCGTGGCGCCGTGGAGGTGGTGGTACTGATCGCGACGATATCGGCCTCCTGGATGGCGTGAATGTCGATGGGGTGTATCTCTTCCACCAAGACATCGACTTGGAAGCCGTGTTTCTCCAGTATGGTCCCCGGGAGGATGGAACCCAGCCGGGGGAGGGGATAGATGCTGAAGATGTGAGAATCCGGACTCCTTGGTTCGATGAATACGACTCGGGGGCTTTGCGTGTTTGGTTTGCTACTCATCATGCGCCTGCTTCTGGTTCTTTATCTGCTTTTCCAATTGGGATTTCAATGTCGAGACTAGTTTACCTCGTCGCTTCAGAAGATCTTCCAGCCGTTTGGCGCTGTCACGGACCATCTTGATGCGTTTCTTGAGCGCTACGCTATGTGTTTCAAGGGTTCCGATGACCTCGTCACTGAGCTCAGCCTTCAGTGTTTCCCCAAGGGGTTCGATCTCGAGCAGCATTTCGTCCATGCCGTGAATCTGTTCCAGCGTGTAGCCGAGATTCTGCAGATCAACGATTCGTTTGCACCGCGCCACACTGGCCGGTCCGTAGAGCCGAAAGCCTCCTTCCGACCTTGCATCGGGCTGCAGGAGCCCTTTTTCTTCCCAATGCTTGATCGTCCGCGTGTTGAGATCGCATATTTGAGCCAATTCACCGACGGTACGGAGTTTCTGTGGTACCTCACTTGCTTGGCCTTCCGAACTTGGGAGTCCCACTCTGCGGATGATTTTCGCGACTTCCTCTTCATCATAGCCGAGGCCGAGGAGTGTTCGAATCTTCTCGATGGTCTCCAACTGTGATGGAGCAAAGAAAGAAACCTCTCCAGCCGTGTGCCCCACTGGAATGATTAGTCCAAGCTTGAGCCAACGCTCCAATCGATCTTCCAACAGTTCAGTGCGCTTTATGAACTCTTCCTTCGATAAGATGGATGTCTCGGTCATAGAATCCTCCTTGGATAACATGAAAACATACGGATACGTATAGGTATAGGTGTGGAGATGTCAAGTAGGAAATATACGTATGGGTATAGGAGGGGGTGGGGGATGGGAGGAATGTGAAATCTGTCAATCTTGAATCTGTAATCTGGGGGGATGTGGAGGAGGAATCTGGAAATGCTGGATTGCTTGATTGCTGGAATGGGGGAATGGGGGAAGGGGGGAATGGGGGAATGGGGGA
>JAUXFG010000287.1 GCA_030620115.1 Candidatus Fermentibacterota bacterium | reverse complement strand
TCTGGTCCAGTAAGAGTTTGTCGGAGCGTGTAGGAAGTTGCAGTTCTCCAGGTCGACGCCGTGGGAGCTGTATTGTCCGCGCACATAGTCTTCCTCGCCTTGATCCCACACAATGGTAGTGACCACACAGTCTCCAGCCATTTCGGCGATAAGGGTGTAGGGAATGCCAAGAGGGTAACGAATCAGTACCCCTTCCATGGGTTCGAATTCAGCGATGTTGCGTACCGGGCCGGCGGGCGGATCGGTGGGGGAGAAATCTCTGCCGATCTCATCCAGGCGCGTGAGCTCTTCCGGGGTCAGCCAATGAGGCAGTGAATGAGGATTGTCTTTCTGCCATTGGCGGGTCATCTCCTCAAGATCAGGAGTTGCCGCGCCCACCTGGGCGACAAAGAAGCAGCACAGAAAAAGGATTCTCTTCACTCCTTCACCTACTTGTCTCGGTGGCTGCTCACGGGTTTGGAGCTTCAGAGGTTCATGGGTTTCCAGGAATCAGCACACGTTCATGGGTTTCCGGAGAGGCGAAGCCCCACAGCTTTTCATTAGGGTTCGCGCAGAAATAGGCTCGCAGTTATGGCGCACAGACATGCCGTAGCTTTGATCTCCCCCATGTAGGGGCATGGCATGCCGTGCCCATCGGCTTGCCACGGCAAAGCCTTGGCGTAGACGGGAGCCGTAGTCTAAGCTACGTCGAAGATTACGGAATCGAGACAAGGCAAACAGATACGGCAACGATGGGATGTCAAGGCGTGTGGGCCGTTTGTGACGCAACATCGACCACGCGTCCCTCGCGTGGTCGATATGGAGATCCGGGAACATCATACATTCAATCCGCTGGTCGGCCGAGGCTCCCACTTCGGCGTTGGATGTTCGATGTTCCTTCTTCCGAGCGAAGTCTCGGAGGAAGCTTAGTTATTCCTTATCCTTCGCCATGAGCAGGAGCCGTTTGCCGGGTATCTGTCGGAACGTGGCACCCTGGCTCACTGCTCGGAGTGCGGCAGGTACGTCTTGAAGCCGGGTTCCGGCCACCCCATCGACTCCGTACTGGAAAGGCACGGGTGACAATGGTGTGCTTCCCCCGAGAAGGATCACGAATGCATCGGCCCGGCAGAGCTGGATCATGTGGTCAAAGGTATGATTGATGAGCGTGGTGCTGGTGATCCCGATTACGTCGGCCCGAGGCAGCACGGCGGATGCTTGCTGAGCCGGGAGATCGCCGGGGCGAGGGATCAGCTCGAGTACGTCACACCTGGCAGCCACCTTTCTTACTTGCTCAATAAACGGGAAGTGACCTACAATGGCCACGTGCCGACCCGCTCCTCGTTCCAGAATGAGTTCGGCTGCATTGATCCTCTTGCAGGATGACTCGTCTACTTCGAGAAGAGCATTAAATGCCGCCAATCCGATGCTGGCTTCCAGCGTTTTTGGTGAGTGCAGGAGCTTTGAGAGCTCACGCGCTGTCTTGTTCAGCAGCATCCCGGCTTCGCTTACCGGCGGCTCTGCCTTGCCCGGCTCGCCTCGCAATGTAGAAGCCAAACCACTGCGAGGCGGATCGGTGTCGAGCACCACGACGCTCCAGAAGGGCCCGAGAACCAATTGTCGGACCGGTGCATCGCCTTGGAGACTATCGAGCAGTGCTTCAGTGATGCTCACCATTACCCTCCTTCCTAACCCGAACTTCTCATCCCGCGTCCGCCGCGGGACTGCAGCAGCCGATATGGCACTGCCTGCTTCGTTACGCTCCGTCAGCCTCCTCGCCGTATCGCAGAGGATACGCCTGCGGTGGCTTCGGTCGCAAGCCTCGCATTCAGAACCATCTCGACGGCTTCGCTTCGAAAGCCGGTGAGAAGTCCGGGCTAACCTGAAACCTCGTCTCGAATTTCCCCTTCCTCCCATCCAAACTTCGATGTTGAATGTTCGATGTACGATGTTCGATGTTCGATGTTTTCCTCTTCCCCTCCAAGATCCTTCCCCTTCCTCCTCCCAAAAACCTCTTCGGGAGCCTCGTCGAGCCAAGTTCCTTCCATGATAGTCCCCCGGCCGGCGGGTGGCCGGACTAACCTGGATTTCTCACCAGCCTTCCGCTGCAGTCCCGCGACCGACGCGGGATTGGTGGGGAATCCAATATAGTAGGTTATTCCTGCGCAAGCCCTTTGCACCGCTCAAACACTCCAGTCAATCGTTTCGTTTCAAACCGGTTGTCAGAAGCGGATTCCTGGCCCACATTCTTCACGGTCATCAAGAAATGCGGGATATGGAGGAGACTCAACAAATGCTGACACTGAAGAAGCGTCGTATTGGGCTTGCGCTTGGAGGCGGTGGGGCCCGAGGGTTGGCTCATATAGGAATACTCAAGGTTCTTGAGGAGGAGGGGATCCCTATCCACATCATTGTGGGGACCAGTATCGGAGCCTTGGTGGGAGGAGCATATGCCAGTGGCATCGCGATTGAGAAGTTGACAGGGAAGATGGACGAGTACCTTCGCAGTCCCGAGTATCAATCCTCCGCCATTGAAGCTATGGCCAAGGCTCACGGCCGCGGGGAAAAGGGGCTCACGAAGAGAGTTCAGGACTTCGTGAGGAATCGATT
>JAUXFG010000203.1 GCA_030620115.1 Candidatus Fermentibacterota bacterium | reverse complement strand
TCGCCTTCCCGGCGAGCGGCGATCCATGGATTCCACTGCTTTGCAGAAGCTCTTGGCGGCTGTGTAAGCCGTTGAGGATGAGCGTTAGACCCAGCCGCGGTCTTTGCAGCCGCTGGCGACACGGCTTATTGCAATGACATAGGCGGCGTCGCGCATGAATAGCTTCTTCCTCCTGGCGAGATCGCTCACCGCGATGAAAGCTGCGGTCATCTTTTGGTCTAGCTTGCCGAGCACTTCATCCTTGCTCCAGAAATAATTCATATTGCACTGCACCTGCTCGAAGTAGCTGCAGGTGACACCACCTGCATTGGCGAGGAAATCAGGGATCACGTAGATCCCTCGTTCCTTGAGGACTCGGTCCGCTTCGGGTGTGGTAGGACCATTGGCTCCCTCTGCCACGATCTTGACGCGTCTGCTCATCTTCTTGACCGTTTCAGCGTTGATCTGGTTTTCCAGTGCCGAAGGAATGAGTATGTCGACATCCTGCTCAATCCAGGCATCACCGGGCAATCTCTCGTAGCCGCAGGTCTCGGCCTTGGTCTTGTCGATCCCGCCGAACCGATCCGTGATGCCGCGAAGCTCTTCCAGGTCGACACCATCCTTCTTTCTATACGTATACGAAGTCTGATCGCCTTGATCCCAACATGAAACAGCCACAACCTTGCCGCCCAATTGCTCGTAAAGCTGAATGGCGTACTGGCTCACATTGCCGAAACCCTGAACCGAAACGCTGGTGTCTTCAGGGCGGATTCCCAGCTCTTTGAGCGCCTCACGCACCGTGTAGATGACCCCGAAACCCGTGGCCTCAGTCCGCCCCAGGGAACCACCCATGCCCACCGGCTTGCCCGTGATGAAGCCGGGGTATTTGTTCCCATGGATTGTTTCGTACTCATCGAGCATCCACAGCATGTGTTGGGCATTGGTCATGACGTCGGGCGCCGGCACATCAGCCAAAGGCCCGACATTCCTGGCCAACTGCCTGACCCAACCCCGGCATAGCCTTTCCTGCTCGCCTAAGCTCAGATTATGCGGATCGCAGATGACGCCGCCTTTCCCGCCGCCGAGCGGTATGTCCACCACGGCACACTTCCATGTCATCCACATGGCGAGAGCGCGAACCGTGTCGGCCGTTTCCTGCGGATGGAAACGAATGCCGCCTTTGCATGGGCCGCGGGCATCATTGTGCTGTACGCGGAAACCCCTGAAGACCTGAACGGTGCCGTCGTCCATCCGGACCGGTATGCTGAAGTGGTACTCCCTCAGCGGTTCGCGCAGAAGATTCCTCGTGGACTCGTCAAGCTCCAACACATCAGCAACATGATCGAACTGTTGCTGGGCCATCTCAAAGGGATTGAAAGAGTCGTTTGCCATCACCTCGCTCCTTTCCCCTCACACGGATGGGGCGGAAGTTCCAGACTCCGTACACCGGGAACTCAGGAGTACGCCAGCCTCGCCGTCACTGAAGGCTCGGGTTCGTTCCCATGCCTCCAACATTGATTCATCAGCAGTAGTCTTTGCATCGCCACACGCCGCCTTCCACCGCGCTCCGAGGACAGATGCTTCGGTTCGCACACGTCGCGCACAGGCCCTCGCCTTGGCGGAATGGATCGGTCGGAGGCGCCTCTATGATACTCACCGTAGCGCCATCGTCTTCTCTTTCCCTGTCACGGGTCGAGACTGCAAACCAATCGCAGCAAACGATGGGGCCCGTGGATTCCTCTCGGAGCGGGCATCTTCCGGCGTGCCGGCAGGCCTCGCAGAGATTGCGCGGGCTTTTCTTTTGGTGATCCTCGTTCAAGGCAGCTTCCTCCGCTACAGCATGATGACTGTAGGGATCAGCTTTGCAAGCGGCGTGCCGCGGTACTCGTTAGCCCGCGATGACGCATTCCCGCGCTTCGATATGCACGACAGCCACGATATCGTACTAGAAAACCCGGTGCTTTGAGGAAGGGATGAGAATCTGGAATTCTCTAGAGAAAGCGGGGATTTCTGAACCAGCGGGGAGAAAATCCCCGGTGCGCTATCTCCATCTGGAGACTTGCGCCGCTACGAGGACATATCTTCGGCCATTCGGGAACGGTTTATCTTCTCACGCAAGGTCTTTCGATCAATACCAAGGATCTCGGCAGCTCTCGTTTTATTGCCCTTCACGCTGGCGAGTACATTGCGAACATACTCAGTCTCGACCTCCGCCAACGTTCTCCGGAAACCGGCTTCCCGGGGAACGGCGCATCGCATGAGCGACGGAAGATCCGGGACATCGATGAGCTCGTGATCGATCATAACCACCATTCGGTGAATCACGTTTTGCAGTTCGCGGACATTCCCCGGCCAGTGATAGCTCCTGATCACTCGAAGCGCATCGTCCGAGAAGCGAGGAGCCATGCGCTCCGCTTCATCTGCGAACTTCCGCAAAAAATGGTTGATGAGGACAAGGATGTCGTCTCCTCTGTCACGTAGCGGGGGCAGGTCGATGGCGATCACATTGAGCCTGTAATACAAGTCATCGCGGAACTGCCCTTTGGCCACCTGGGAGCTCAAGTCCTTGTTTGTTGCCGCAACCACGCGAACATTCACATGTTGTGAACGTGTGGAACCTAACATGCGGACTTCTTTCTCTTCCAGTACCCGCAGAAGCTTAACCTGCATGGCAAGGCTCGTCTCGCTCACTTCATCGAGGAAAATGGTCCCACCATCCGCGGTCTGAAAGAAGCCGGCCCTCGTTTCGGTAGCGCCCGTGAATGCTCCCCTCACATGCCCGAACAGCTCGCTTTCCAGGAGGCTTTCGGGGATGCCGCCGCAGTTCACCGCAACGAAAGACGCCGCGGCCCGAGGCCCACCATAATGAACCGCCCTGGCAACAAGCTCCTTCCCCGTACCGCTCTCCCCCGTTATCAGGACCGCAGCGGAAGTTCGCGCCGCCTTGCCGATTGCCTGATACACCGACTTCATCACCGTTGAGTGCCCGATGAAGCCGGTAGGGGCCTCTTCTCCGGCAACTTGAGGGGATCGGGCACGACGTCGCGCCGACAGCATCTCAAGAACGCGTGCTACTGCGGAAAGAAGCTCCTTTTCGGTAAATGGTTTGGCGATGTACTCATTTGCCCCTGTCTTCACGGCCTCCACCGCCCCCTCCACCGTGGCATAGCCTGTGACCATCATGATCTCGGTGTCAGGATGGTTCTCCCGAACGTACCGAATCAGCTCCAAGCCGCTTGGACCGGGCATCTTCAGATCGGTAATCACAAGATCAACCCTCTCCGCATCGAGAACCTTGATCGCCTCTTCTGCACACGAAGCGGTAAGAACCGTGTAGCCCTCGGATGAAAGATTCCTACGGATCACTTCGAGGGTCGGAGGTGAATCATCCACCGCCAGAATCCGGTACTGGCCGGTCATGCGTGATCCGCGGCGTTCCCGGAGTCGGCTCCTTGGTCTTGGATGGGGAGATGAACCTCGAACAATGAACCCTCCCCCGGACGGCTCTCCACCCGAATGGTGCCGACATGGGAGATGACAATGCCATGAACCACCGACAACCCTAGGCCCGTTCCCTCATCCAAACCCTTGGTGGTAAAGAAGGGTTGAAAGACTTTCCTCCGGACATCCTCGGTCATCCCCACCCCGGTATCTTGGACGATCAGTGCGACCCCGGCGCCTGTGGTCTTTGTTCGTAACGTCAGCGTTCCGCCCTCAGGCATCGCCTGCACCGCATTCACCACAAGATTGACAAGTACCTGGTGCATCTGCCCCGGGTCGGCCACAATCTTGGGAAGCTCAGGATCCAGTTCTTCGATGATTTTCACTTTCTGCCTCTCGCACCGTGTACGGAGGAAGCCGAGACCCTCTCCGATTATATCATTCAGGTTGGTCTCGATTCTCTGGGGCGGCGTCTGTCTGGCGAAGAGCTTGAGCTTGCCTACGATCTCACGAGCACGGATAGACGCACGAACGATTTTCGCCAAGTCCTCGCGAACTCCCTCCGAGAGAGCCTTTTTCTGCGCAAGCTGAGCAAATCCGAGCACATTGGCCAGCGGCTCATTGAGTTCATGAGCCACTCCTGCGGCAAGCTGCCCGATAGTAGCCAGGCGGTCCGCATGTCTGATCTGTTCTTGCAGGTGCATTCTCTCATCTCGCACCTGGCGCCTCTCGATGATCATCGCCACTTCTCTGGCCAACGCGTCAATGAGCCTCCGCTCCTCACGGAGAAACGGCCCCCCATGAAGCCCCGGCCGCGCTGTCTGATAGACAACCTCGATGAATCCACGTTTTCGCCCGCTCACGATGATGTTGGCACGCTGGCTGAACGGGCTCTCCTTGAATCCACCCGTGCTGTAGCTCCGTTCGTCCAACACAATCCGTGCCGATGCTGTCTCAGGATACTGCCAAGCCGCTGGAAGAAGCCCGGCAATGCCTTTGAGAGCCTCATCCAGACTGATCCCCGGCCGTTCCGCGACATGGAGCACGTCATAGAGGCATTCTTGCTCCTTGATTCGTTCGCGCAGCTCCGCTTCCTTGCCATGGGAACTCACCGCCATAGCCAGGCTCTCGGCCATGGTCTCCAAGAACTCAACAATTTCCAGTGAGAAAAAATCCTCTGTCTTGCTCTTGAGCAGGAAAAATCCGACATGCTCTCTCCGGTCGCAGAGAAGAAGAAGCAGGACAGAAAGATAGCCCTCCGCACTGAGATCATAGCCGCCGCCTGTGCCGTCCCCAGGAGACTTTGAGTCTCGTCCTAGTTGTGTGTTGCACGACCAGTACGTACCCCTCTTCGTCAACTTGGCAGGTGCTGGATCGCAGCGCCCCTGGATGATGTCTCCATAGAGTCGACACGATTCCTGCAAGCCGCCGGACTCCAGAGACTCACTGTCATCAGGGGCCTCGGGAATCTGATCCATGTCCCACGTGAGGCTGCCATCGTGCTCAACCCTTGCCTCGCACCTGAAGAATCCGTCTTTCTGGGTCAACCACCATTCCAACACATCGCACCTTGAGAGCAGGATGATGGCCTTCGATAGCTCCCGAAGCATGTGAAGTGGCGCGGTGCCTTGCCTCCAGTGATAGGCAATGGAGTGACAGAGAATTCCGGAGTACTTCAGCATCCTGAGCGAGTTCCTGCTCCTCGACGAATCATTGTCATCAATGATGACGGCGCCGTCTTTTTCGTCGGCCTGGTCGTGCCTGTCTTTCTGTGTCATGCCATCATGCTCCACATTCCACGAGAAACCTCGCTCTCTCTATCATCCATGTAGCTGGTGGAGTACTATTCTGGGTACTCCGCGACGCGAGCCGAATCGTCATTAGCCCGGACTTCTCACCGACTTTGGTGCGAAACCGCCGAGATGGTTCTGAATGCGAGGCTTGCGACTGAGGACCCCGCAGGCGTATCCTCTGCGATACGTCGAGGAGGCCGACGAAGCGTAACGAAGTCCCGCGTCCGACGCGGGATGCCATATCGGCTGCTGCAGCCCAAAATTGGTGAGAAATTCGGGCCAACCACCCCAATGAGCCCAACCGCCCCGCGCTTGGCAACTCCGGAAGTTGCGATCCAGATCCACATCATTGCCATGGTTCCCCGAATCTCTCCTTGCTCCCCATTCTGTCATCTGAGCGCTGAACGCTCCATTCCCCCATTGCAGCAATCAAGCATTCCAGCATTTCGCATTTCCTCCTCTCCCCTCCCAGATTCTTCGGTCGCTATGCTCCCTCAGAATGACACATTGTGCACCATCCTTCTGCTTGAAACCCCTGTCATTCTGAGCGACTACAAGGAGCGAAGAATCTCTCCTTCCTCCTCGTTCTATCATCTGAACGCTGCATGCTCAACGCTCTCCCCTCCCCTTGATCTGCCATCTTCCTCCCTTAGATCACAGATTCCAGATTACAAATTCCAGATTCTTCCCCCCATTCTAGC
>JAUXFG010000255.1 GCA_030620115.1 Candidatus Fermentibacterota bacterium | reverse complement strand
TCGCGGTTTCATAGGTATCATCCTCCTTAGCCCGGACTTCTCACTAGCGAAGCTGCGCCCTGACAGAGCCGGGGTCCTCGGTCGTCCCGCACCCAACGCTTTGGGTGCGGGACATTCAGAACCATCTCGGCGGTTTCGCTTCGAAAGTCGGTGAGAGGTCCTGGTTATGCTCGAGTTGTTCCTTCTTCCATCTCGATCATTCAGTTTCCTATTCGCAATCCCCCTTGCGGTCCATGAATTCCTGGAACGACATCTGCCGCTTGTAGCACCCATCCCTGACATAGGCGAGTATGTACTTGAACACCTCAGGCTCCACGAATCCCGGGACTATGGTGATCGGTCGGCCATGGCTGTCGAAAAACGCAATAGAAGGAAAACCTTTGATTCCCATGGCGCGTGTGAACTCCACGTTATTGAATCCCTGGTCCTGGTAGTGAATTCTGCCGGACTCGTCGTCGGCGTGGATCCGTGCAACAAAAAAATCTTCGGAGAGAATTTGGGCCACTGCCGGGTCGTTGAATGTCTTGGCATCCATGACTTTGCACCAGTGACACCAGTCGGTGTAGAAGTCCACCAAGATTGGTCGGCCTTGTTCTGCGGCCAACTGCGATGCCTGATCGAATGATTGCCACTCAAGCTCGATGTCTTCGGCGTGTAATACCGGAACGAGGACCAGCAGAATCAGGCCCAACGCTGCATAGTGTCGCATGATTTCCCCTTTCTTCTCTTGCCCGCTTGCTTGCCGAAACGCACTCGGCCGTTTAGATTTTATTCAGATTATCCTAGAAATACAATAACACAACGAATCCCGCAAACGTTCCCACACATCGATAATCCCGCCGTTGGGAGGCAATTCCATGATAGATCCTGGCTGGGAGAGATCAGCGGCACGTGCCGAAGCATGGCTATACGATCTGCTGGTTTGTCCTTCGTGCAGGGGGGATCTCGCCCTGGGAAGACCTGGCACGGAGCGGATTCGCTGCCACGGATGCGGCAAGTCGTATCCCTGGATGGAGCATATCCCGATCCTCATCGAGCAGGAGGACATGGATCAAGATCTCTTCGCATTGGCCAACTGCTGGAATCGGGCGGCATCGGTATGGAGTTCACGGATAGAGAAGTCGCAAGCTGCCTTAAATGCCTCGGAAAAACCGCTGCTCGAGGCGGCCTTGGGGCTCGTCTTGGAAATCGGTTGCGGAGACGGCCGGCTTTTCTCCAGATATGAGCAACGAGGGCTCAAGGTGATTGGGCTGGATTTCTCATCGGAAATGCTGGCACGAGCGGCGCCAAAAGGTTTTCCCCTCGTGCTTGCTGATGCCCACCGCCTTCCACTTCGGGATGGCGCCATCGACACGATCCTCGTGCCGTTTGCCACAATACGATATCTCGATTATGAGGTATTCTTCAACGAATCGTTTCGTCTCTTGAGAGAGAATGGCGTGCTCGGATTCGTTGCGTGGAATTCGTTCTACAATATCAGGTATCGATCTCAGCGTGAGACGGATTGGAGGCGTGGGCGCGATGTGAGGAGGATCGAGGATGTTCTGTCGCCACTCTCTGCATCCGGTTTTGGCCTTGAATCCCTGAGCGGTGTGTTCTCACTTCCGGCCAAGATTGCTCCCCGGCTTGCAATCTCTCTCCCGGGCCGATTTGGCGCCACCGTCTCACGCGACATTGTTTTCGTGGCGAGGAAAAAAGCGTGAAGCCGAAGGCGCTGCTTCTTGCAGCGGGAAAGGGAACCAGACTGTGGCCTCTCACCGAAGTGAGAGCCAAGGCGGCTGTACCATTTCGGGGCACTCCCCTGATTCGGTCACTCCTTTCCAAGATTCGTGCTGCCGGGATCAGGGAAGTGGCGGTGAATCTGCATCATGCCCCACACACAGTGGAACGAGTCTTGGAGGGTGCCGGGGTCGTGTATTCCTACGAAGAAGAGCTGCTTGGCACCTCGGGTGCACTTCATCCGCTCCGCCGGTTTCTTGGTGATGCGCCATTCTGGACAGTGAACGCCAAGATCTGGTGTTCCGCGCTGCCGCCCTTTGCCTATCCAGGCCCCGTACCTGGGGCAGTGATCACCGCCACACTCGTTCGCGCCGGTGCGGGGACACCATATACAAGGGTCGATATCTCGGGCACTCCTCCTTTGATTCGTGGATTCAGGCCGGCCCATACCCACAATGGCACGGGATATGCGTTCACGGGGATTCAGCTGCTCTCGCCCGAAGTGTGGGAATACCTTCCGCCGGCGGGGTTCTCCCACTTTGTGCCTGATGTGTATGATCGGATATGGGAGGGGGGGGGTGGAGGGCGATTGCCGCCGCGGCCTATGATGGTGCATGGAAAGAATTCAGCACGCTGAGCCGTTACCTGAATTACCACTTGGAAAGCGACGGCGCCGAGCCCTCTCAATGGGGTCATGATGTACATGTTCATCCGGGCGCCCATGTGTCGAAGAGTGTTCTCTGGGACAGGGTGAAGGTGGAACAGGGGGCGCATATCGATCAGTGTATTCTTGCTGATGATGTCGTGATCAAGTGTGGACGCAGTCTGCAGAGGATGGCGGTGGTTCCTTTGGCTCAGGTTGGAGAGGATCCACGGGGCGAGGTATTGGACAACAATCTTCTGGTTCCCATTGAGGCATGACGGTGGGCTCCAAGAGTATCCCAACTGACCTATCGCCCCAACACGATGCCGCGACCATGGTTCGTCGGGCGTGTCTAGAGTTGGGCCAACCAGTTGAGCGCATAGAGCTCCTGGCCGGAGATGTCTCTCAGAGGAGGTACTTCCGGCTCTACAGCGGAAGCGGGACCAGGATCGCCTGTTACTATCCGGAACCATTCGACCCCTCAGAGGGAGCACGGGCCAGGCGACAGCGAATCTGCTCCCGGAATCCACGCATGCTGCTCCACTTCGCCAGCGACCCTGTTGCGTTTATCCAAACCACACGTTGGTTTCTACAGTGCGGGATACCGGTACCCCGATTGTTTGGCGTATGCGGGCACCTCGGTGTCATCCTTTTGGAGGACGTGGGAGATCTTTCCCTTGAGCGGGCGACCGATGTGCTCGGCGAAAAAAAGATCTTGGCAGCATACCGGCGATGCGTTGGATATCTGGAACAGCTGCAGTCCAGCACTTCTGACGCCCAAAGGGAGGGCTTGGTCGGATGTAGCATGCGCCTCGACAGCGATAAGCTTTATGATGAGCTGCTGTTGCTTCTTGAGGCAATTCTCGCGTACTTTGTGAGAGACAATTCGTCTGTGCATGTTGCACGGCTGCAGCACGAGTGGCGTCAGCTTGCGCGACGTGCAGAAGGCGAGGGCCAGGTGCTTTGTCACAGAGACTATCACTCCAGGAATCTTTTCCTGGAGAACGATGTCATTTTTGTACTGGATCATCAAGACCTACGGCTAGGGCACCCGGGCTATGATCTCGTCTCCCTGGTGTGGGACCCCTATGTGGCGCTCTCTCCAGGGGCGCGATGCACGATGATATCCCAAATGGATGTAGGAGGATTGGAAGAGCTTCGTCCCGTGGTTGTGCAACGCTTGCTCAAAGCGCTCGGGACCTACTTGACAGTGCTGACTCGTCGACAGGATACCCGATTTTTTCATGCGGCACGCTTGGCGTGCATGGATCTTGCCGCACTGTTCGATGAAGAACCTCTATCGGCGATGCCAAGCACAAGGCGATTGATTGTGGCGATCGGGGAGGCATTTGACCGTTCCGATGCCGCAATGGATGGGGGTAGACGCTGGCAGGATGCCTGAGACAGAGGCAGCTGTTTGCGCAGGAGAAGGAGATGGAGATGGTCGTACAGCACGTGAGAGTTGGAGATCTGCTAGTTCAACATGGATATGTAAGCCGGGAACAAGTGGAAGAGGCGGCGGGCCTGCAGAAAGAGCATCACGGAAAGAAACTATGCTCACTTCTCATCGAGATGGGATATCTTTCTGAGAGGGATCTGATTCATCTGG
>JAUXFG010000039.1 GCA_030620115.1 Candidatus Fermentibacterota bacterium | reverse complement strand
GTGGGAAGCGGCGCCTTCATGCAAAGACTCGATGAGGCGGAAGAACTCGCAGAGCTTCTCATCACCATTGGTGAAGGAGCGGGGAGGCGCGTCACGGCGTTGATGACCAACATGGATCAACCACTGGGATATGCCGTAGGCAACGCCCTGGAAGTGAAAGAGATCCTGGCGCTGCTGCAGGGAAATGGCCCCGAGGACCTTGTTGAATTGACGGTGGCATTGGCAGTCGAGATGCTCCTCTTGTCTGGAATAGCCGATGATCCGGAGACGGCGCTCAAGCGCGCACGCCAGCGGCTCGAAGATGGGAGTGCATTGGCAAAGTTCGTGGAAATGGTGGAAGCGCAAGGTGGAGATCCTCGCATCGTCGAAGATTCGTCGATTCTGGCGGCAGCACCGGTGAAGCTCTCCCTGCAGTCGCCGGGCGATGGGTACCTTGCGCGATTGGATGCGCGCCTGTGCGGCGAAGTAGCCGTGGCACTAGGCGCAGGAAGACGAACTTTAGAATCGGAGATCGACCCCTCGGTGGGCTTCGTCCTCAAAGCAAAAGTCGGCGATCAGCTGAGCCGTGGGCAAGAGATCATGGAGATACACGCTCCGGATCGCGACTCGGCCGAGAGCGCGGCAAAGGAATTACATACAGGGATTGTCTTGTCTCAGGATGTGGTGGCATTTCCTCCGCTCATCATCGAACGGATGGACGCTTCCGGAAAATCGCCTTGGTGGTTTGCAAAGGAAAAGGGTGGTGGAGGAACAAAAAACCGAGGCTGACAAGCTCCGCGTATCTTCTCCGGGATCCCGCCTTCGAAAGCTCAGAGAGGCCAAAGGCTTGACTCTTGAGGCGGCATCAGAACAGACCCACGTGAGGGTATGCTACCTGAAAGCATTGGAGACCGAGCAGATCGACAGCTTGCTCGGTCCGGCCTACGCCATCAGCTTCCTCAAGGCATACGGAAGACTTCTTGAGGCCGATGAAATCCTGCTCGATGACTATCGCGATCTCATCTCCCGAACGCGGGATTCTCTTTCCGAGCTGAAACCCCGCGAAAATGATCACCGAGATGCAGGAAGCCGATTGGCTATCATTTTGTTGATTGCTTCGGTGGCTGTTCTTGGTGCCATCTGGATCTTGTCCGGCGGTACGGCTGGCCCGGGAGACGAGGAATTCAGCCCGGTAGTCGAGATAGCGCCCGAGGCTCCACCCAAATCATCCATTGCAGAGCCAGCAATCATAATGGACGCAGGTCAATCGCTTCTCACTTTGCAAATTCTGGCAGCAGAGACTACATGGGTAAGTGTGGCTTCGGACGGCGCCGAGAAACCGGCATTGCTCTTGGCGCCCGGCGATATCCGGTTGTTCGACGCCAAAAAGGATTTCAGGGTAACACTGGGCAATGCGGGGGGGGTCGAGCTGAGTCTCAATGGCCATCTCTTGCCGCCCCTCGGGAAGCGGGGCCATGTAGTACGAGACGTGATCATCGATAGGAAGCAGATACCGGCCGGTTCCCCAAAAGGGTTCGCACGGGAATAGCTTCACATTTTGACATCCCATCTTCACCCCATCTGTGAGCCTCGCCTCCATCGCGAAATCCTCGACGTAGCTTTGGCTACGCCTCCGGTCTCACTCCCTCGGGGAGACCAAATCTAAGGCAAATATGAGCGCCAAAACTGCGAACTTATTCCTGCGCGAACCCTAAGTGGCCATCTTCACGCTTCGCGCACCCTACCAGCCGGCAGGAGATCAACCGCAAGCCATCGACGCCTTGGTCCATCGCATCACAAGTAACCAGCGAGCTTCGGTTCTTCTTGGCGTCACAGGATCAGGCAAGACTTTCACCATGGCGAACACCATAGCGAGAGTAGGACTGCCCACCTTGCTGGTCAGTCATAACAAAACGCTTGCCGCCCAGCTATACGGGGAACTCAAGGGCTATTTCCCCGACAATGCCGTAGAGTTCTTTATCTCGTACTATGACTACTACCAACCGGAAGCATACATACCGCGGACTGACACATACATTGAAAAAGATGCCTCGATCAATGAAGAAATCGAACGACTGCGACTCAGAGCGACGACATCACTGATGGAACGGGATGATGTGATTGTTGTGGCAAGCGTGTCGTGCATCTATGGGCTCGGCAATCCCACCGATTGGCAAGAGATGTATCTGATCCTCCAACAGGGATCGAGTCTCGATAGAACCAAACTGATGGACAGGCTTGTCCACATGCAGTATGCGCGAAACGATGTGGCGCTCGCCCCGGGGACATTCAGGGTCCGCGGTGATGTCGTGGAGATTTTCCCCGCCTATGGCGGCACCCTGTTGAGGATTGAATTCTTTGACACTGAGATCGAACGTATCTCCCGCGTGGACCACATTACCGGGCGGACGGTTGACACCACTGGGCGAGTTGCCATTTATCCTGCCCGTCATTTTGTGACCCCGGGCCCGAAGATTGAGCACGCCATCGGCATGATAGAACACGAGCTTTCCCATCGGCTTGCCGAACTTCGAGATCAGGGCAAGCTCTTGGAGGCACAGCGCCTTGAGTCGAGGGCTTTGTATGATCTTGAGATGCTCCGGGAGACTGGCTTCTGTTCAGGAATCGAGAACTATAGTCGTCACCTGAGTGGTCGGAAATCCGGTGAACGCCCGGCGTGCCTGCTCGATTACTTCCAGAGACCTTTCCTCTCCATTGTTGACGAGAGCCATGTAAGCATACCGCAGCTCAAAGCCATGTGGAATGGTGACCGGAGCAGAAAACTCACCCTGGTGGAGCACGGCTTCCGATTGCCCTCAGCACTAGACAACAGGCCGCTGACCTTCCAGGAGTTCTTGGAGGTGACTGACCAGGTCATCTTTATTTCGGCTACCCCGGCAGAAGAAGAGATCGCAATGGTGCAAGGAGATGTGGTCCAGCAGATCATCCGGCCGACAGGACTGGTTGATCCTGTGGTAATTGTGCGCCCGGCAACTCACCAGATAGATGACTTGTACCAGCGTATCGGGGGAAAGGTTCGTATGGGTGAACGGGTACTAGTGACTACGCTCACCAAACGACTTGCTGAGGATATTGCCGAGCACTTGACCGGTCTGAGCATCAGGATTCGTTATCTGCATTCGGAGATCGACGCCCTCGAACGGGTAGAAATTTTGCGGGATCTTCGGCTCGGGATGTTCGATGTGCTGGTAGGCATCAACTTGCTCAGGGAGGGGCTCGATCTGCCGGAAGTGTCGCTGGTGGCAATACTCGATGCTGATCGGGAAGGATTCCTTCGCTCGGAGACGAGTCTCATACAGACAGCGGGGCGAGCGGCACGAAATGTCAATGCCGAGGTGGTACTCTACGCCGATGTCATCACGGGTTCCATGGAGAGAGCCATGAATGAAATGGATCGACGGCGCAAGATACAAATGGCATTCAATGAGGCAGAAGGCATCATTCCTCGTTCCGTCTCAAAGACAAAGGAAGAGATTCTCGCAGCAACCGATGTTGCTCACGCCGCTCCGGGGGCACTCCCGTTGGATCTGGATCTCTCTGGTGAGGAATCTGCACTGGTGGAGGTACTCCAGGAAGAGATGGTCAAGGCGGCGTCAAGGATGGATTTTGAGACCGCCGCCCGCCTGAGGGACAAGTTGAAGGAAATCTCAGGCGGCAAGCTTCCCGGCCGCGTTCGCCTCAGAAGGCCCTCCCGACGTCGACGATGAAGAGTCCGGGCTAGCTCTTCTGCTCGTCACACTTGTTGGAAGCTCGTGACACCTATAGTTTTCCGCACGTTTGTTTCATGACAGAATTATACCATAGGATGGAAGGGGAAAGATGGTAAAAAAGATCAAGAACATCCTCGTGACCGGGGCGGTCGGTCAGATCGGCAGCGAACTCACCATGGCTCTCCGTGAACGCTATGGCGCAGAGAACGTGGTTGCCACTGGCCGAAGCACTGAACCGAGCAGAATGCTGCGGGAATCAGGGCCGTTCTACTTCATCGATGTAACCGAGAGAGCGAGCCTCGACGTCGTGATCAAGAAGCATCACATCGACACGATTTTTCATATGGCGGCGATCTTGTCAGCAGTAGGTGAGAAGAACCCTCAGCTCTGCTGGAATGTGAATATGAACGGGACGCTCAACGTGCTCCATGCAGCCATGGATTTTGACATGACCAGGGTGATCATACCAAGTTCTATTGCCGCATTCGGCCCCGAAACCCCACGGATCATGACCCCCCAGGAGACCATCCTCAAACCACGAACCATGTACGGTGTGACCAAGGTCGCAGGCGAGTTGCTCTGTGATTACTACGTCAGTCGATTCGGCGTAGATGTTCGTGGGCTTCGCTACCCGGGCATCATTTCAGCGGAAACTCTTCCCGGAGGCGGAACCACAGACTATGCGGTGGAGATCTATTACAAAGCCGTGGAAAAAGGATCGTACACCTGTTTCGTACGTGAGGACACCAGCCTTCCCATGATGTACATGCCCGACTGTCTGAAGGCTACCATGGATTTGGCCGAGGCAGACTTCTCCAAGCTGGTTCATCACAGTGACTTCAACGTGGGTGCTCTTTCATTCACTGCCGGAGATCTCACCAAGAGCATTCAGAAACATCTGCCGGATTTCACGGCGCGCTATGAGCCGGACTTCAGACAAGGCATTGCCGACACATGGCCTGCGAGTATCGATGACAGCGCGGCACGTGAAGAATGGGGTTGGCAACCGGAGTGGGATCTTGAGGAAATGACGAAGGATATGCTCGAGAAGCTGTCTACGCGCCACAAAGAAGGTCGCTTATACGGGGAGCAATAGCCTGAGTATCGCTGCGCGATTGGGGCTCTGGAACAATAGAGAGTCAATCGTCAATTGCCTGCGAAGGCGTTGTGTGCCAGGAACTTGTGGAATTCCCGAGACGTCTAATTACCCTCCATGGAGATCATGCGCAGCAGAATGGCCAGAAGAAACGCCGTGTTTGACGCGACAAGCAGTGTCATGGAAGCGAAAGAATCGCCCAGCAGGTAGACTATTGACGGACCGAAAAGTCTTCCTACTAAAGCCATGATGAGCAGCACTATGCCCAGTGCTGCGATAATCGAAGATGCGATTCTCATGAGTGGCCTCCCTTGTTGTAGCCTCTCCCGTGTTTCTCTGCACCTGTCTCCCACCGCACCGCCCGTGATCTTCAATCCGGACGAGATTCCTGAAGGGCAAACCAGCCCCTCTATCATGAAAACCTGCCGGTTGCCCCCATGAATTGTCAAGCACGTTTTTGCGATGCTAAATATCTACTCCTGTGAGTTACTCTTCTGATCTCTCAGGTTGAGAGCTTATCCTAAGGGAGCGCGCATGGACCTCGTACCGAGACAAACGCAATCAGAAGAAGCATCTCCAGAACAAGCTTCATTTATCAGTGAAAACCAGAGTCCGCCGGGAATCGATGGCCACGAGGGAAACACCTGCCTTGAATCAGCTGCATCACGGGTCCCAGAATCCCATTCCGTTGAATCTGAAGAGATCTCATCTTCTGGACGACGAAGTATGCGGTGGGCCATGTTTCGCGCGCTTGCGCTCCTGGTTGTCTTGCTTACGATTGTGCCGGTTCTCTGTCTACGGTGGCTCGCACCGCCGGTCTCATCCTTCATGCTCCACCATCGGTGGTCTCGTTCTTCGGACAACATGCTGCACTACCGCTGGGTGGATTGGGAGAAGATCTCTCCAGAGGTATTCTTGTCCGTGGTAGCGGCTGAGGATCAGAGCTTTCCCACGCATCGGGGATTCGACTTCAAATCCATGAGAAAGGCATGGCAGGAGTATCGGTCCGGCATTCGAACACGCGGTGCAAGTGGTATCACCCAACAGGTTGCCAAGAACCTTTTCTTGTGGCCCAAGAAGAGCCTCGTGCGAAAAGGCCTCGAGGCCTATTTCACGATCCTCCTGGAAGCTCTTTGGCCCAAGCGAAGAATCATCGAGGTCTACGTGAACATCGCCGAGTTCGGGCCAGGAGTATTTGGAGTCGGGGCGGCCAGTGAGATCTACTTCTCGAAATCACCGGATCGGCTCACCATGGAGGAGGCAGCCCTCCTGGCTGCAGTACTCCCGAACCCACGGAGACTCCACATTGATCGGCCGTCGGGATATGTATGCGGACGAGTCGCGTGGATCATTCACCAGATGCAGCAGCTCGGGGGCGCCGCTTATATCCGGGATCTTTGATACGGACTTCGCGTCGCGATTGGAATGGTGGAATAATGTGAAGTTATTCCTGCGCGAACCCTAAATGGGTTGAGTTGGTGCGATGGCTGCGGGGCCAGATCTCACGGAGGAATAACAATCACACTGACTCAGCGGTGGGGCGTGACTGCTGGCCTGTATGAGAGCCACCCACTACAAGCGGACAGCGCTTCTCCACTAGTTTTCTTCCTTGCCGACACGGAAAGAAGAGAATTGGTGCCCGCGCGGAGAAGTTGATGCGCATGAATCCACCATTGAGCAAGATCTGGTCCTCGCCATCGCCGCGGGCTTGTGGGATCGAGCACACACGCCATCGCGTGGTCGCCGCTCCTACTATCCCAATGGTGCGTGCTGCAAATCCTATGCCAGTGGATATCGCAGCTCTTCCGGGAAATTCCAACTCATCTCAGCGAACCGATTTAGGGTAGATCTCTCTGTCTCTCCGCCTCGATCGCGTCAATCTAAACCCTAGCTGCAACATTCGATAGAACCGATTTTATTACCTCCATTGCAGAGTCTCTACCAGTAACGGAAATCAATAACACAATTGCTGTTTGACAATTCCTCTTATGATTGTGTTTCTTATATCCAATCCATACTATAATTGACTAATCTAATTCGATGATGAATAGAACTAGACAGTCATTGATCATATTCATTGATCGCGTACCGCTTCCCGTGTTCGGTTTTGGACATGGGCCGCCCACAATTGGACACCGAGCTATCCGTACATGGCAGGTGTTCACAGATCTCAGGTTTCATGGATTTCGGCAAGGATAGGCCGGGAAGTGGTTTGCACTTTCGGAACCCTCCTTGCAATGAGTGAGGCCCCGGGGGTCATCGCGAGCGATAGCGCGGCGATCTCAATGGGCGGATGAGATTGCTTCGTCGCTTACTCTCCTCGCAATGACTGAGGGTGGTGCCACGGTTCCGGGATCTCTCCACGGGATATTGTATTCCTATCGTGAGCCGTAGCGCGAGGCCGAGATCGTAAACGAGAGAATGAAACATCCCCGATAATGGAGATCTTCCTCGATTTCGGGATTCCGATCGATTGTTCTCTCCGGGCCATTGGGCGAGCGTAGACGCTCCTTCCGCATCCTGACACCTGACACCTGAAGCACGTTGACCGGCTTCCGCCTGAGAGATGTAAGGACTCGGTGGCCGGGATTATCCTTCACCCACGCTGCCCCCGGTTCCCCACCCAGATTCTTCGGTCGCTTTGCTCCCTCAGAATGACATATAGTAGTAGGTGCTTCCGCATACACCATACCTGTGTGGCTGGTAAATCGTTGCTTATGGATTGCCCTCTCCCATTCCCCCAATCCTGAGATCATCCGGCTTTGTGATCCGCGGGATGCTCCTCTTCACCGCGCTTCTCAGCACTCTTGATTTTCTCCCACATTGCATCCATCACCGCGAGCGGAACGGTCCCAATGGGGCTCCCTCGCTGCGCAAGCTCACGTTCCATCTCCCGAAACCGCCGAGAGAATCGCGCCATGGCACTCTGCAGCACATTCTCGGCGACCAACCCGTGGTGGCGACCAAAACTCACTAAGACAAAGAGGAGATCACCCAGCTCATCCGCTATGCGGGTGCTGTCCTCAGCAGCAAATTCCTGCTCCAGTTCCGCCATTTCCTCATGTACCTTCTCCCAGACCGATGCCGCATCCGGCCAGTCAAAGCCAACCTCTGCGGCCCGCTGCTGAACGCGCCATGATCTCAGGAGAGCCGGCAGAGTTCCGGGAATGCCATCAAGCAGGGAATCCCTGTCTTTCTCTTTGCGTTTGGAAGTCTCCCAGGTCTCCCCTGATCGGTCAGATGGACCATCTCCATTGAGGATGTGGCGATGCCTGCTCTCCATCTTCTCGCAAATGCCAGTCACGACATCGCCCCACGCAAAGGCGCCTCGTTCCTCGGCGAGCTGAACTTGAAAAAGAAGATGGAGCAGGATGTCGCCGAGTTCCTCTCGTATCCGAGACTCATCCTGTGTGGTGATCGCATCCACAAGCTCATGAACCTCTTCAACAAGGAAGGGAATCAGGGATTGTGGGGTCTGCGCTCTGTCCCACGGGCATCCATCGGGACTGCGGAGTTTCCTGAGGAGGTTTTCTAGTCGTTCCATGCGGGGAACATGGTGGCATGAATCATCCATCGCAACCCTTGACTCGGGGACCATGGTCAACTACTTGTCATCGCGTTCACTCATGAACTTCGGGAACCCTTTTCTATGGAGCGACGGCATGTTGAAGATCTCTCAACGCGACGTCGAGGATGTCATTATCCTCGAGTTGAAAGGCAAGCTCATCGGAGGAAGTGAAGCAAATCTGCTTCACGACACCATGAAGGACCTCATCACCGCAGAGAAGCGGAAAGTACTCATTGATCTGGCACATGTCTCTTGGATTGATTCCACCGGGCTTGGGACTCTGATCTCCGCGTACACCAGCCTCAAGAAAGCCGAGGGCGAACTCAAACTTCTTCGTTTGACCAAGAAAATCCACAATCTTCTGGTCATTACGCAGCTCATTACCGTCCTAGAGGATTGGGACGACGAAAAGGAAGCAATCGCCAGTTTCAAATCGTAGTAGGAGCACACTCCTCCTCCAAGAGCCCAGGAGGTCGACAGGATGCCAATAAGTCGCAGTGCGGGAATCCGGCCCGCCATTTTCGCCGTCGTCGGAGTTATTCTCGCAGTGCTTGCTTGCCTTGAGTGGCTTCCCAGGGCAAGGCATGCTTGGGGCTTGGGACCAAAGCATATCCAGGAACGGGCGATGCCTGTGGCGCATGCCCTCGGCTCGCAGGTTCAATCAGCTCCACACCAAAGAATCATTCTCTCCCCAACTGGACCGATCTGGGTGAGCAGATGGACCTCGCACCTTGAACAAGCAACCGTGGTCCAGAATCCCACGGGCAATCTGCTAGGTTCGCAGAAAAGCCCTTGGGCTCCAGGTCTACACCTGGAGCCCGACCAAGTCTCGGCATGGGGTGAAGAGATCGAGGCTTCCCTTTCAAAGGCGTTGGGGGACGCGACGGTCGAGCGCACAGAGAGCGACAGCGGGGATGAAACTATTGTGCTCATCCCTCCCGTCGGCCCCAGCCTTTCCATGCACCTTCCCCGAACGGGATGCCTCCCCGCCATCACGCTCCTCTCGGCGGATATCCCAAGAATCCCCGAATCTTCTCCATCACTCTTCCCTCTCGTGCTCATGGCGATACTCTCATTCGCTCTGCTCTCCTTGGCCATGCGGTCGATCTGGAAGACAATCGAGGATGCACTGCCCAATCCAGGACATGCGGGATGGTGGGCAACGAGCGCCGGTGTGGCCGCTGTGCTCGCCATGGTTGATCACCTCTCCCAAGGCTGCCCAGCGACAATCAGCATTCTTGTCACGATTGTATTCGGCGCCATTGTTGCGGGGCTTGTGCTTGTGGGCTACTACCTTTGGAATAGCCGTGCACCACAAGACAGAGATGCGCTGCCTCCCGGGAGTGAACTCAAGACGGGTTGGTTACTTGGAATATCGGGTATCGGGTTCGCATCGGTGGCATTGCTGCTCCCAGGCGTAGCTGAAACCAGTATGAGCCGTTTTGTTGGTCCAGGCTTCCCATGGCTCCAATCTTTGTTTCTCGCCTTTGGAGTGGGTCTTGCCAGTGAGCTTGGCATTCGTCCGATACTTGATCGGCTGTTCCACCGCGCTTCAACGCTCGTGGCACTCCTTCTTTCAGCACTGATCATCGCCGCCTGGGTACCCTTTTCCCTTTCCTCTGCATGGTGGTGGGACAGGATCGTGTTCTTTTTCGCAACCGTGCTCTCCGGGCTCGTTGCGAAGCGTGAGGGTCCAGTGGCTGCCACCTTGGCCCTTTCCTTGTTCTTCCTGGCATTCTTTGGTCTCCCGGGCATCGGGACATCTGGATTCCAAACCGTATTATCAATCCTGATCCTGGCCGTTGGTTTTGTCGCCATCCCCGTATTGGGGCTCCGCTTTGCGGACAACATCCTCCCTCATCGAGACGCGGGGCCTCCGGCCCACATTCAACGTATGCACCGTGCGGTGGAAGAAGCATACTCTCGGAATCTCCTGGAGGAACTGCAAGAACCACTCTGTAAGATCGACCTCACTGAGAAGGAAAAGATCCAGGTAGGCATGGTCCTTCGGCGAGCCGAACCACCGGCAGCTGATGTCTGCTGCGTGATGAGCCTGAGCAAAAATCGACTCGGGGTCTTCTTGGCCGATGTGCCGGGAGATGGTTTTCAAGCATTGATCCGGGCTTTGGAAATGAGGATCACCACCCAAACTGTTGCCCCCACAAAACAGAGCCCCGCCGCGGTTTTGGCGGAACTCGATCGTGTGATTCTCTCGTCCGATCATTCGGGTGATGGTGCGTATATGCTGAGCTATGGTATCATCGATCAGAGATCCAATAGCCTCACCTTGTCGCTTGCGGGGAATGAGCCAGTGCTCCTTCACCGAGCGCTTGCAGGGAAATTCGAGCATCTTGGCTCACGTTGCGAAGGGATCACCGCGTCACGTGAGTCCGGGAAGAAACGGCAGTTTGACACAGTGACGGCCCAGCTCGTATCGCGCGATCTGATCATCTTCTTCAGTAACGGCCTTGTGAGGGGTTCTTCAGAAGATGACGAAGGATTCGGTACCGCGCGTCTCCAAGATATTGTGCGCAACCATCCGAATGCGTCATGCCATGAGCTGGCCGATATTTTTCTCGCCGAACTCGATGCCTTCCTCGACGGCGTGCCACCCGCTGATGATATCGTGGTGCTCTTTATCCGAAATGGATAGCAGCCCACAGTCCAGAGAAAGAATGCGCGACATTTCGATGATCACCCGTAGGCATTCTTCCGGACCGTCTCAGCTAGCTCAGGGAAGACCTTCTTGAGTTCCCCCTCCAAGATCAGCGTCCGCATTCCAAGTGACGAGGAACTACTCGATCTCGTCCACCAGATGGCCCTGGTGATTCCTCAGGCGCTGGGCGCCCCGGAAGAAATATCCGACATGATTGCCAATGCCGTGCTGGAGGCAGCACGGAACGCCATGGGGCACGGGAACGGATTTAACCATGGAATTCCTACAGCCATTACATTCGCGAGAGAACGTGACACCATGGTCATCAATATCGTCGATCAGGGATCTGGATTCGATCCTTCTGCTTTAGAGGACCCTACCGTAGGAACAAACATTCTAAGATCCTGTGGCAGAGGCATCTTTCTCATGCGCGCTTTCATGGATTCAGTAGAATTCGGCCGGAAGCCCGATGGAGGGACCATCGTCACCCTCACAAAATCCATCACACCTATACCAGAGACAGGTGAATAAGCACTCCCAGGACCCTCCGCCCCCTCCCCCACTAGGCGGGCTCGCAGGCAAGGGCGCGTACAATGTGCTGAATACGACCTTGCTCGTGATCCGGGGATTGGCGTTATCCATCCTCGTGGCCCGAATATTGGGTCCCGATTTGCAGGGCAGCTACTCCTTCCTTCTTTATGTGGTGCAGTTAGCAGTTCAGGTGGTCAACCTTGGATATCCGAATACCATTATTCGCTTCGTCGCACAGCGCCATGCATTAAGCGACAAAACCGGCGTTTCGTCAGTAGTCGCCTATGTAGTGAAAAGGGAGCTTCTCCTCGGAGTGCTGGCCACTACCGGCCTCTTTCTGCTCTCCCATCCTCTTGCAGGTCATTCTTCGCAGGATATCCCCGTCTGTCTCTTCTTGATTGCGGCACTCGCCATCTTGCCGGATAGCCTGACCGTGGTTTATGAGGCCAGCTTTGAGGGTCTGCTCGCCTACCGGTCCCTGCTTAGGATCAATCTCGTGTTACTTCCGCTCTCCTTCACGGCGGCGGCGGTCATCCTCCTTTCAGGAGGAGGAGTCCTGGGGCTGGTTCTTCTCAAGGTCTTTCTCGCAATCGTCAGGGTTCTCGTGTACCGACGAACCCTCGTCTCCACGCTTCCGCCCCCGGGTACATTGCCTCACGAGTTGGCAATTGATATCTCCCATTATGCACGAAGCCTTGCTGCCATCTTTTTCTTCGATACCGTGGTGTGGCAAAGATCCGAGGTATTCTTCCTCTACTTCTTCCATTCCCGGGCTGAGGTCGCATTCTACGATATCGCGTATATGGTGGTCGGCGTTGCCATGCGCATCGTGCCGGAAAAGCTCGCCGATATCCTCTTTCCTGTCTTTTCCGGGTTGGAAGGACGGGGAGACCGCGAAGCATCCAAGGCACACTACAGAAAGAGCACTCGCCTGCTGTTCGCCATCTCGTTGTGCATCGCCGTCGGCGTCTATGCATATGCCCCTCTTCTTGTCTCCCTGGTGTATGGAAATGCGTATCTTCCCGTATCTGGGGCCATAAGGATCTTCTGCATCGCCGCCCCCATCCTCATCATAGCCCGTGCCACCGCCTATCTCCTCTACGCTGCCGGTTGGCAGGGCTTTAATGTTCGCTTGGCGGGAGCGGCAGCGGTCGTCAACATCATCTTGGATTTCCTCTTGATTCCTCGGCACGGCATCATCGGCGCCGCACTAGCCAACAGTATCACCCAAATACTCTCGGTGATCGTCTTGGTCACCTACGTGTTGAGACGAACCGGCGTCACGCTTCCTTGGTCGGCCTTCACGAAAACCCTCGTGGCAGGCGCGATCCAGATGGCAGTGCTCCGCGGAGCACAGACCATGCTTCAGGGTTGGCTCCTGCTCGTGCTCGGTACGGCCCTCTCTGTGCTGGCCTATGGCGCGACCCTTGTGGTCTCCAACGTGATCAGCGCCGAAGAGCGAGCGCAAGCCATTGCGGCGCTATGTCATTTTAGAAAAGAAAATCGTAGCTCGTCAATGCACGGAACGTGAATCATCGATTTATCGAATAGGCTTTCATTTCTGGGGGGGATATTTCAGGATAGGCCCTTCGACTGAGCTCAGGACAGGCCGGGAGGTGGTTTGCACTTTCGGAACCCTTCTCGCAATGACTGAGCGTAGTGCTGGTCATCGCGAGCGTCAGCGTGGCGATCTCAATGGGCGGATGAGATTGCTTCGTCGCCACCCTCCTCGCAATGACTGATGGTGGGGCTGCGTTTCCGGAATCTCTCTACAGGATTCTGTATTCCTAATCTTGAGCCGTAGCGTTGGACCGAGACTGGAAAACAATAAAATGAAACATCCCGGATTTCGAGGTTGATTTGTAGCGAATAGGCAGGAGTCCACATTCCGGGATAGGTGGGCAAAGAAATGCCGGGGCGCAGAATCGAACTGCGGACACGCGGATTTTCAGTCCGCTGCTCTACCGACTGAGCTACCCCGGCATCTAAGACTCTGATCTCTTATGGTAACGGTTCATAGGTTCAGAATTTCCGGTAAGCCTTGAACCTCTGAACCGTTGAACAATTACTGAGGCGCAAAGATACCAAAGCCCATATTCCCGTCAAGCCCGCCGCGCCACATCAAAAAAGGAATGAATGGTTCTGGCCCGTAGCTCCCGCCGAAACCGAGAAGAAGCGGGGAAACAGGCCACTTGAGTCGCCCGCTATCCTCCCTTTCTTCCCGCCCTTCGACTATTCCTATAGCGGCGGACCGCTCGGTTGTGAGCGGAGAATGTCCGGCTGAATACGTGGGATCCGTCTCCCTTTGCCACAAAAAAAAGCGCATCACAGTCCCTGGCGGGATGCAAGACAGCCCTGATGCAGCCGAGCCCGGGCGAGCATATGGGTCCCGGAGGGAGACCCGCATGGAGATACGTATTGTAGGGCGATGGAAACCGGAGATCCTCATAGGTCAGTCTCTTCTGATCTCCCCCCATGGCGTAGAGCACCGTTGGATCGGCATCCAGCTTCATGCCGATCCGAAGCCTATTCAGGTAGACCGCAGCCACCTGTGGCCGTTCTTCGGGCAGCCGCGTTTCTTTTTCGACAATGGCGGCAAGCGTGAGAATCTGATGCAATGTCATTCCGGTGAGCTCTTCATCCCACTCAAGCTGTTCGAGCAAGCCCCGGAGCCTTGCCACCATCATGGCAGCGACTCTATCCGGCTGCGCCCGGGAGGATATGGTATAGGTATCCGGGAACAGATATCCCTCCAGAGTCGACGCGTGTACACCCAAAGATCGAATGAAGGAATCATTCTCGCAGTGAGAGAGGAACCCTGCTGAGTCGATTCCCGTCTCCCTCAGGATGGTTGACGCGATCTCCCGCATGGTTGAGCCTTCAGGAATAGTGAACGAGAGCGTGATGATCTGTCCTGAAACGATTCTCTCGAGAATCTCCAGCGGCGTCATAGTGGGGCTCAGGAGGTACGCCCCGGCTTGCAGTCTCTTTGCGTTGCCGGTAACCCTGGCCCAGAGGACAAAAACCCGAGGGTGTACCAGCAATCCACGATCTGCCAGGAGAACCGCCGCACGCTGCAAGGAGGCCCCACGTGGAAGCTCGACTCGAACCCATCCTTCGGACCCTGCGGGGGTGTGTAGCTCCTTCCATAGCATGGTGATCCCAAAAAGAACCAGACCAAGCAGAAGGAATACGATCAACCACTTCATGATTGGCCATGAAGGAATGCTTGCAGGATGAGCGATGCGGCAAGGTGATCGTACCGCTCGCGATGCCGGCCGAGCCGCTTCGCGGTCTCCAGTGCTTCGATGGAACTCAGGCTTTCATCCACAAAGTAGATCAGAATACCACAAAGAAGCTGGAGCCGCTTGGCCCATGCCTTGATTTCCTTCGCCATGGGCCCTTCATCCCCTTCCATGTCCAGCGGGAGCCCGACGACCAATGCAGTGACCTCCTCTTTGCGGGCAAGATCAACGATCTGGTGGAGTGCCTCGGAAGGATTCTTCACCCGCAGGATCTTCAACGGGCTGGCGATTGTCCGATTGGGGTCTGACAGCGCAAGGCCAATGTATTTCCTCCCATAATCGATACCAAGCAGCCGACCGGGGCACGCGCTATCCGGCTCCTCCTGAGTCGCAAGGCTATCAATTCTCATGGAGATGTACTGCAGTGCTGTCCTGATTGGTTGCCCGCATGTGGAGAGCGATTTGATAGGCTTCTGCATCGGATACTAGGGAGATCCCCCGGATCACCACCGAATCAGCGTGGCAGACGAATCTGGCGGCGCCCTCGTTCCCCCATCGGCGTCGGGCCACTTCAGTTCCTACATAGCGTGCCACATGTGCCTTTTCCTCGCGGACCTGCGTCGCAAGAAGGGCGGCTGAATCCGGATCGTCCATTGACAGAGTGGAGGCATGCTCGATCCAGGAGGCAAGGCTTTCGACAAGCTCATCCCCTGGCCGGAAGGACTCCGGTGAAATGAGCATCTCCTCCGCCGCTCCCACAAAAGAATCCACAAAGGCTTGCGCGAGCCCTGAGGCAAGATCGAGTGCCAGGGCGCCCCCCTCAGGAACAACGCCCTCAATGTTGGGATCCACGCCTACTCTCCCTCTTTCCCCAGGGGATGCACGAGTGGAATCAACCACACCAAGCCCCACGTCCACGCAGAATCCTTCCGGCGTAAACCATCTGCCAGTAGTGATCTTGATTGCTGTTCCGTCACCAAGGTCCCTTAGCTCTTGTACCGTGCCCTTGCCGAAAGATGTATTCCCTAAAAGAACTCCATTGGCATTACTCTGGAGTGCACTGGCAACAATTTCCGCTCCGCTGGCCATTCCCCCATCAATCAGCCCGACAAGGGGCAGATCCCCTATCACCGCCGGATTCTTGCTCCAGTATTCGACCGTCTGAGAACCCCTCCTTCCCACGGTATAGCAGACCGGCGCCCCTTGGGGAAGCAGAAGATCCGCCACCTCAACCGCTTGGCTCAACAGTCCTCCCGGATTCCCCCTCAGGTCAATGACCAAACCCTCGCATTCCTGGGAAAGCAACTGCTCCAGCGCAGCGCGGAAAACCGCGGATGTTTTTTCAGTAAAGGCAGCCAAGCGAAGATACCCGACCCTCTTTCCGGTTGGTGAGACCACATGGAATGCATAAGGCACATTCGGCACTTCGATCTCTTCTCTCGTGATCTCAACGGAAAGATTCGTGGTCACCCCGGGGCGGTTGATCGTAAGTTCCACTGGAGCCCCAATCCTGCCCCTGAGCCTGGCAATGGCAGATCGAAGAGACATGCCGAATGTGGTCAGCCCGTCAATCTCGACCAGCCGATCTCCAGGCCTCAGCCCTCCCGCCTGCGCGGGAGACCCATCCAGTGGAGCCACCACAGTAAGCACACCCTCACGCATCCCCACCACGATGCCGAGCCCCCCGAATTTTCCTTCCGCCTCTTCGCGGAGAAGCCGTAGGTCCTCGGTGTCCAGATAGGTGCTATGCTGATCGAGGACGTCGACCATGCCGCGTAATGCATTCTCGAGAAGAACTCCGATGTCAACCTCGTCCACATAAGAATCCCGCACAATGGTGAGTGTCTGCCCCAGGAGCTCGAGATCCCTGTACACATTGCCAGCCCTACTCCTGCCGGAACTCACGAGCGCAAATATGGCAAGCGCTCCTATGGCAACTACCATGGTGGTTTGAACACTACGCATGTGAATACTCCAACTCTCAAACCTTGTTGTTCGCCGGGATCTCCCAAGGAATCTGCCTCCTCGATCTCCCATACTCCCGGCAAGTCAGGTGAACTTACAAGAAGCCCATCTTCGGATCAACCGGGTACCCCGCTTCCCCGCTGTTGCAAAAGACCAACCGGCCTGCCTATTTGGCCCGAACACCAAATATAAGCAGAGGGTTCTTCGATGCAGGATAGCCTTCCTATTCTTCCCCATACCAAGACACCAGCAATCTCCGTAGTGATTGCCGCACGAAATGCCGAGGCGTTCTTGGCTCCTGTGCTCCGCGCCTTCCGCGCAAGCTCATTGGCATCTGCGGAATTGGTTCTTGTGGACGACTGCTCCAGTGACAACACCGCGAGGCGTGCCGCCGAGGCCGGCGCCAGGGTCATCCGCCTGGAACGTCCGGCCGGTGCTGCCATGGCGCGGAATAGAGGTGCTCAAGCAGCACGTGCACCCATCGTATTCTTCACTGATCATGACTGCTGCCTTCTCCCCCATACCCTGGAGCGCATAGTTTCCTACTTCAAGACAGCCGAGCCCTCCTCGGTTCTTGGAGGCACCTATACCATCGACCCATACGACCCGGAGCACTTCGCATCCTGTTTCCAATCGCTCCATGTGCACTACTCTGAAACCAGGAAACGGGAGCCGGATTACATTGCGTCGCACTGCCTCGCCATGAATCGCGCGGCATTCCTCCGGGAAGGAGGCTTCCCAGAAGACTTCTCTCTCATTCTGGCCAATGGCTGTTGCCAAGATGTGCTCTTCTGCCAGCTGCTCAAACGACGCGGCTACCGTCTTGTGGTGGATCCTGATCTTCAAGTCAGGCACATCTTCAACTTCACCCTTCGGAAGAGCCTTTCCAACGCCTTCTGGAAAAGCAGGGCATGGACAAGAGTCGCCAGAGGTACGAAATCACTCATGGAGGATTCAGGATCCGCCAGTACGGAGATGAAGGTGGCAGGATTTCTCGTGGGAGCCTCGATTCTGGCGCTCTTGCTGGCTCTCCCTTTTCCTCAATCTGCCGTTGCCTTTCCCGCTCTCGCTTTGGGATCGCTTCTGGCAAACGCAAGAATCTATTCCTTCATCGCGCGCCATAGGGGGCTCTGGTTTGCCTTCCGATCCATGGCCTTGTATTCCCTTCAACTGGCGGTCATCCTTGCGGGGGCCTTTGTCGGCCTCCTGCAAAACCCTATCAAAGGATCACGCTCCGAGTGAGAAATGTTGATTATTATTATGAGTTGCCCACGGCTGCCGGCGAATCCGAAGAGAGAACAAGGCGCATTCTCAAACAGTGCGGTTTCGAGCTCGTTCCCGAATGGAGTTCGCCATGTGGCGGGCAATCTGCCAGGATCTTTCGCATTGTGGGAACGCACACCGTTGAACAAAATCCCTGGTGAGCTTAGCTTCTCAAGCCTTGTAGCTATCAGGAGTTCGACTCGTGGAATATTCGGGTCAGAGGAAAGAAGAGCTCATGTTTGGCGCCGTTAAGGATTCGCGCAAGAATAAGTTCGCATTCTTGGCGCACTGATTTGCCCCAGGATTGGTCTCCACGAGGGAGCGGAACCGGAGGCGTAGCCAAAGCTACGTCGAGGATTTCGCGATCGAGGCGAGATCAATAGATGGGGTGAAGATGGGATGTCAAAATGTGAACTCATTCTTGCGCGAATCCTCAAGCGCAGCAGTGATCCCATGCAGTGTTCGTTTGATTCACAAGGAGGTTCTCTCAGATGGCAGTGAAGGTGGCTCTCAATGGATTCGGAAGAATCGGCCGCTTGGTGCTCCGGGCAGGCATAGCGAGACCAGAGATGGAGATCGTGGCGATCAACGATCTGTTCGCCCCTGAGGAGCTGGCCTATTCGCTACGATGGGACTCGGTCCATGGGCCATTCCGTGGCGAGGTCTCAGTTGATGCCAATTGCCTTGTGGTGAACGGGAAACGGATACCGGTCTATGCGGAACGCGATCCCGCTGCGCTTCCGTGGGCAGCCAACGGAGTCCGCGTGGTGGCTGAGGCTACGGGCTATTTCGTCGATCGTGATGGTGCGTCCCGCCACCTTCAAGCCGGCGCGGAGAAGGTCATCATCACGGCCCCTGCAAAAAACCCGGACGTCACCGTGGTGCTTGGAGTCAACGACGAAGTCCTGGATCTGGAGAAACACAAGATTATTTCCAATGCTTCATGCACGACCAATGCTCTCGCTCCCGTCGCATACGTGCTCCAGAGGGAATTCGGCATCGAAACAGGCCTGCTCAACACGGTGCACGCATATACACAGAACCAGCTTCTTCTTGATGGCCCCAACAAGAAACACCGCCGGGGCAGGGCGGCAGCCCTCAATCTGGTTCCCACCACAACAGGAGCAGCCAAGGCCATCGGGCTCGTGCTCCCGGAGCTGCAAGGCAGGATGGACGGCCTGGCATTGCGAACACCGCATCCCGATGGCTCCATCGTCGATTTCACGGCATATCTCCAGCGGGAAGTAACCAAGGATGAAGTCAATGACGCCATGCTGGAGGCCTCCAAAGAGAAACGGTTCGAAGGTATCCTGCAGTATTCGGAGGATGAACTCGTCTCGTCTGACATTGTAGGCAATCCGTATTCATCCATTTTTGATCCGACTTCTACCATGGCTGTCGGCCGCATGGTCAAGATTCTGGCGTGGTACGATAATGAGTGGGGCTATTCGAATCGGATCGTCGACCTTCTGATTAGGGTGGCTGGCTAGCCGTCTTCAATGAGATGGAAACCTCACAAACGAGTCAAGTTTTGCGATGACGTTTGTCGGCTAGCTGCGAGCTGATGCTGGATGCTTGATGCTGGAAGGAGAACGGAACGACTCCCGGTTCCATCCAGTATCCAGTGACCAGCAACCAGTATCGCTGCGCCTCGATCAATGGACTACGGCAGCATCACTCGTCGGTTTGAGGCGCAGCTTCGCTATAATCTCTCCACCCCGTCACACCTTGATGTTTCATCGATCAAAGGCCCCCCGGGCGGCGCTAATCGCCTTCCTGGGGGGTCTTCTTGTCTGGGGGTGCGGTGCTCGACGCACAAATCTGTTGATTGTGGTAGTCGACACGCTGCGTGCCGATCACGTCGGAGTCTATGGATCCTATCGGCCCACCACCGTCATTGATTCTCTGGCGCATTCGGGAACCTGGTGGGAACATGTCTATACTCCCTCTCCGCGCACAACCCAAGCCATGGCCAGCATCATGACCGGTCTTTATCCCCAGACGCACGGCGTACGAGTCCTTTGGGGACGACTGACCGATGATCATGAGACCCTCGCCGAACTTCTCCTTGAGCAGGAGTACGCCACTGCGGCGGTGGTTACCAATCATATGTTGGACACGAAGTCCGGTCTCAACCAAGGCTTCGAGTACTATGATGTTGCGGGGCACGACAGAAATGCCGCCGGCACCACGGATGCGGCGCTCCGATGGCTGGAATCAGCTGCATCCCATGAACCTTTCTTTCTCTGGGTGCACTACCTCGATCCCCATATGCCCTATGCGCCTCCCCCGTCGGCAAGAGACAAGGCGTGTGATCGAGTTTCCATGGATGCGATCCTTCAGAATGGTTTTGGGACCATGATGAACAATACGCAAATGGTACTGCCCTTTGGTCTTACATTAGGGGAACTTCACTTCGCCAACCCCTTGTCCTCTCGCTTGTATTCCCAGATTCGATGCCTATATGAAGAGGAGGTCCATTACAGCGATCGCGAGATAGGGCGTCTCTTCGCCTTTTTGCGGCAGAAGGGTCTTGCCAAGAATACGATCATTGTTCTTACGGCGGATCACGGAGAAGCATTGGGTGAACATGGGCTCTGGTGTGATCACGGCAACCTCCTTCACGAGCCTGAGGTTCGTGTGCCCTTGATGATTTCCGGTCCTGGGATACCACCGGGCGAGAAGAACACTCACGTGGCCAGTTTGCTCGACATATTCCCCACGCTTCTGGGACTGCTGGGTCTCTCCTCCGTCAGCCCAGAGGTGGAGGGAGTCGATCTCTTCTCAGACCCCGATCAAGAACGCCTGATCTATTTGGAAAGCGGAGCCTGTTTCGAGCCTGACTACTTCCCTTTGAGAAAGGACAATGCTTCATCCGGCAAATTCAGAGCTGTCACCGATGGCGTGACCAAGCTCGTATGGTATCCTGATCCGCCCCGCGCAGGGGACTTCATGCTCCTTGATCTCAACTCTGATCCGGCGGAAACAGTCGATGTGCTGATACCTCGCTTTGCAGAGGCCGATGTGTATCGCGAGAGGCTATCCGCCTGGCTGAATTCGGCGCCGGAAAAACCTCCCGGGCATCCAGGCGATCCGAGGCTTCCCGGGCATGATGAGAAGGATGCCAAACGTCTGAAAGCACTCGGGTACTTGCAGTGATCGCGAGGCGCTCCCTCGCCTGGGGATTGGCGCCCCAGATCGCAATCGTGCTCGGCATCTACGTGCTCCATAATGTATTGGCAGCGCTCGCTCTCGAGATCGCGATCTTGGGTTGCTTGCTTTGCCTTTCTCTCTTCCAGGGATGGAGACCACGACTCGGCGGGCTCAGCAAGAAAACTCTGTATTTTCTCCCCACCCATCTCTGCGCGGGACTGGTCGTCTACCTCCTTCTGAGGAATCATCCCGAGACGCTGCATTCCGCTTTTTCCTCCCTTGCGATAGATTCATCGTCGTTGCCGCTGCTGACCCTCATCCATTGTCTTGTGGTTCCGGTCTTTGAGGAGCTCTTCTGGCGCCAGCTGCTTGTTTCGTCTTCTCCAGGCATTGCGGTGCCCGACCTGCTCTTTGCCCTCTACCATGCAGGGACTTTGGCGTTCCTGTTCCCACTGTACTTGGCGGTCTTGTCGCTCTTTGTGCTCACGGGAACTGCGTGGCTCTGGAGGCGACTGGTGCTGGAGGAGGGAGGACTCGCCCCCTCGCTATTGCTCCACGCTTCAGCTGACCTCTCCTTGTTCGTCGCTGCCTGGTTTCTTCTATAAAGGTATCGGGAATCCAGTCGCTCCGCTCCCTCAGAATGACACACAGCACCACATCCATTTGTGCACCACCCCTGTCATTCTGAGCGACCAAAGGAAGCGAAGAATCTCTCCCGCATCCTTCCTCCGTCATCTGAACGCTCAGCGCTGCACGCTATCTTCTCCCTATCCCCCCAATCCCCCATTCCCCCCCACCCGCCTGCAGGCGGGTAGCGAAGCTCATGCAGTGGACATCACCCATTCCGAAGGCTATACTACAAGGTGCATGAGATTTACGTCTTAAAATGGAATCCACGCCCAAAGGACCTCGTATCACGGCGCCTTGTCGCGCCATAACTCGCAGAGCGGCGGCGGAAGTCCGTAGGACGAAGGGTTCGCACAGGGATAAGTTCGCAGTCTTGGCGCACAAATTTGCCGTAGAACTGGTCTCCCCGAGGGAGCGAAACCGGAGGCGTAGTTCAAGCTACGTCGAGGATTACGCGATCGAGGCGAGGCCAATCGATGCGGTGAAGATGGGATGTCAAAATGTGAACTTGTCCCTGTGTGAATCCTATGACAGGAACCCGAGGTTTCAAGGAACATGATGAACCTGATCATATTATTGATCGCTTCCTTGCCTCTCGGCGCCACAAGCCCGTCAGCACCCCAAGAAGAGACAATCGTGGTGCAAGATACGACGTGGAGATGGTCTCTTTCTCTTGGGGATAATGATGAGTGGACGGTGGCCGAGGATGGAGCACTCCGCTGGTCCGTAGAGCATTGCCACCAGTGTGGCGATTCCCTGATGCTTCAGTGGCCCTCAAGTATCCCCTCCGCCACGGTTCTGCTCTCTATGGCTGAGGCATACGATCGCTTGTTGATACTTTTGCCGGAAGGAGCCCTCGGGGAATTCCAGGCAGGAAGCGACTCGGTTCCCGTGTGGCGATTGGCAATGTTTGCCGGGGCACGTTGGAAGCTCGCCGTGCCTCCGCTTCGGGTTCCCCTGCCGGGCGTGATCCGGATCTCGGTCCCGATTCTCGGAGCAGATCAATTGCCCCACGCTCCCACACTCTTCTGGGCGCGTGGATCAGACAAAGCGCCTTGGCAGCAAGTATCCCTGGCTGCCAAGGAGGGCGAGAACGATTCTCTCTACCAGTCTTTTCTTTTCATAGAAGATGATGGAGATGAAGCCCGAGACAGTCTCAATATACTGCTTCGGACTGAGTTCCTTGCGGGCGAGGAAAAGCAAGAACCATTGCTGGTGGGGCCGACAACCATATCAGTGCGCGAGGCATGCCCGAGGCCGGGTGAGATCCGCATCATCGAACTCCAACTATCTCCTTCTGAGGACGAGTTCGTCGAACTGGCAAGTCTTCTTTCCTGGCCGATCCATCTTTCCAATGTAAATGTGGTTCTGAACGATCAAACCTATCTCTTGCCAGAGGATCGCACCTTGCCCCCGAATGGCTGCATCGCCCTGAACGCTGATCTTGTTCCTAGCCTGCATCTCCCGAATTCGGGGTTGGACGTCGCCGTAATGTGTCAGGGTAGAACCATAGATAGTGTGTCCTGCGGCCCCCGGGCTCGTCTTCCAATACCACCCTATGGCTGGTCCCTGGCACTGAAGTGCGACCAATGGGCCGTTGACCCAGAGCCCAGCCCCGGCCGCCCCAATGGTGATCTGCCGCCTTCTCACGTGGAGAACGCCTTGCTGGTTCTCTCTGAGGTCATGTTCTGGCCGGAAAACAGCTCCCGGAAGTTCATCGAAATTACGAATGTGGGCCGAGCTTCCGTGCCTTTGAGGAATTGGCTGGTGTATTGTGAAGATGTGCTGCCGCTTCCCGCGGACTCGACCCTGTGCCAGGGAAGTTCCACGGTACTGAGTTCCGAGAATTTTCCTCCCTATTTCGCCCTCAACTTGGACGAAGGCATGCTGATGCTGATTGACGAAAGGGGTCTCATTGCTGACCGCTTCTCCTGGGCTTCATCACCCGAGCCGGGCCTCTCATTTCAACGCATTGCTCATCCCGGCGCAGAAGAGGACGAATGGGGCACACGTTTCCCCACGCCGGGAGCATTACCATCATGTCTGAGCACGCCATGCCAGATCCAGGTATCGAGAACAGTGGACGGCGCAGTACTGCAGTGGACCTGTATTGGAGCCGAATCTCTCTCCTATCACATCTATCGTGCTCCACATGAGGATCCCGATGATACCACGAGGATTTCGACCTTCCCCGTTGAGGGACCCGAACCATTCAATTTTATCGATCTTTCTGCGCAGCCCGATGCCGCATATCTCTATTGGGTGGTTGCAGAAGACAGGCAGGCGGGGCGCATTTCGATTGGACCGGTCTATTCCCCTCCAGACCTGGAGCTGCTTCCAATCCAGCTGAGCGATCCCCGACCAAATCCTTTCAAGGGATCGGTGGATCTCGCCTACACCATCAGTCCTCTTACGCCTGAATTCGAGGCGTCCCTGCTCGAGGAGTACCATCCAGGCACGCGCATGCAATTGGCGGTCTACACGGTGAACGGCAGAATGACAAGGCTCCTCGAGAGCGACAGGTTTCAGCAGGGGACCTTCACGGCAACATGGAACGGTACTGACGAGCAGGGACAGCAATGCCCGCCCGGCATATATGTGATCAGCCTCCAGCTAGGCCCCCTCATCAGTTCAGTAAAAACGGTCTACATGGGAGAGTGACCACAATCCCTCAGGAGGACGTGTGAGATGAAATTCTTCTTGGACACGGCAAATACCGATGACATTCGGCGCGCTGCTGATCTTGGATTGGCGGACGGCGTTACTACCAATCCAAGTCTTGTAGCCAGGGAGGGCCGCGACTTCGAACCTCTTATCAAGGAGATCTGTTCCATAGTAGACGGGCCCGTGAGCGCCGAAGTCACCGCAGAAGAACTAGATCCCATGGTGGAACAGGCCAGGAGACTGGCAGACCTCGCCCCCAATGTCATCGTAAAGATCCCCGTAGGCGAAGTGGGACTGCGTGCGGTGAGGCTCCTGGAGTCCGAGGGAATTCGAACCAACGTGACGCTGGTTTTTTCACCACTTCAGGCGCTGTTGGTTGCGCGAGCAGGGGCAAGCTACCTCTCTCCGTTCATCGGCCGATTGGACGACATCGGTCACACGGGAATGGACCTCGTGGAACAGATCCTTGAAGTCCTTGCGAACTACGACCTTCCGTCCCAGACAATCGTCGCAAGTATCCGTCATCCATTACATGTCCTCCAGGCGGCCCTCCTCGGCGCTCCCATCGCCACGATCCCTCCACAGGTCTTGTTCAAACTACTGCATCACCCGCTGACGGATACCGGTATTGAACGTTTCATGAAAGACTGGAACACACTACTTGGTCGAAATCGATGAGCACAGTAGGAGCCGTTCTCCTGGTCCTCCTTTTCCCCGCACTTGTCAGCGGGGATATTTCGGATTCACGACGGACCGCCATTGTCACGGCCGCAGAGAAGGCCGGTCCTGCGGTGGTCAGCATCAGTGTCACCCAGGTTATTGAGCGGTACGAACCCCTTCGGGATCCCTTTTTCGACTACTTCTTCCGTGGTGGGCGGGTCGCGCGGCGGTATCAAGTTCATTCCATGGGATCGGGATTCATCGTCAGTAGGGACGGGCTAGTCCTCACCAATCATCATGTAATCCAGGGCGCCAGCGCCATCACCATCACGCTTCCCGACGGCAGAGAATTCTCAGGCAAACCCGTGGGCGCAGATCAGGCCACCGATCTTGCGGTACTCAAGATCAAGGGCGAGAATCTTCCGTCCGTGGAGTTGGGAGACAGCAAGGACCTCTATATCGGCGAGTGGGCCATCGCCATCGGAAACCCGTTTGGCTACCTGTTGGATGATCCGTCTCCCAGTGTCACGGCAGGCGTCATCAGTGCCATCAATCGAGACGTGAAGTCGGAAAGGGGACAGTCGAGGATCTACAGGAACATGATCCAGACCGATGCCGCCATCAATCCCGGCAACTCCGGCGGCCCTTTGGTCAATTCAGAGGGCAAAGTCATTGGGATCAATACGTTCATTTTCTCCAAGTCTGGAGGCTCGGTAGGCATGGGATTCGCCATCCCGATCCACCAGGCAAAGAGAGTAGTGGATGAGCTCGTCGCGTTCGGCAAGACACGAGATGTGCATACGGGAATCCGGATCCAGGAGATTACTAGATTGCTCGCCCTTTCGCTGGGCCTTGATAGCCAGCAGGGAGTTCTCGTCTCAGAGGTGGAAAGACGAAGCCCCGCCTCGAAAGCCGGGCTCCAGACCGGCGACGTGATCAGGAAACTGAATGGTGAGTTCATCCAAAGCATAGAAGATGCCCGGGGTGCTTTGGCGGGCCTGCTGGTGGGAGAAGAGCTGCACGTCGAGTATGAGCGCGAGGGCAGGATGAGAACCGCTAATGTGGTCTTGGCGCCGCTATCGGACTAGTTCGTTGGTACGGATCACCATCGGGCTGCTCGTCGCGCTAGTGCTCTATACGGAAGGCATCAAACCGAATCGGGTAATCCTGGAAGAAGAGACGGTTTCAGTGTGTGGCCTTCATCCTGACCTTGACGGCCTGAGAATCATCCAATTCACGGACTTTCATTCAACCTCCATTGGCCCGCGCGAAAAAACCGCCTTCGGGTTGGCGGAGAACCTCCGCCCTGATCTTGTAGTCTTCACAGGGGATCTCTGTACATATCCAAACCTCGCTCGCAGTCTTGCGGGCAGAATGGTGGGTCTTCAAGCCCCCCTGGGGAGCTTCTTCATCATGGGGAATGCCGAGTATGATGGAGATGCCGACGCCATCGTGAGGGCCGTATCAGAGGCGGGAATGATCGTGCTGAGGAATGAGGTCCGTCTGCTGAAGAAAGATCGCGGCCATCTTTGGGTGATTGGCGTAGACGATCCCAGCACCGGGCGGAGCTTTCTCGAGGGAGCACTCCTCCATCTGGGAGATGACAGGACAACTCCACGGCTTCTCCTCGCTCACTTCCCAACCGTCTTTCCCCAGGCAACCCACTGGGGCATCGACGTGGTACTCTCCGGTCACACCCACGGAGGTCAAATCAGGCTCCCTGGTCTTGACGGAGCATGGTCCAGCGGATCCAAGGAACTCGAGAAGTATATGCGAGGGAACTTCCAATCCGGGTGCACCTGGATGCATGTGAGCAGAGGGCTCGGCACCTCAATCATCCCGGTAAGAATCGGCTCGCCCCCTGAGGTCACCCTCATCATCCTCGTACAGGGGGGGCCTTCGCCCAAGCGTCTTCTTCCCTGATCCACCCGACCTTTGTGCAGGAGATCGGTTAGCCCGGACTAGCTTGCAGCACTCAGGAAGAAGCACGATCTTGGCCTCGACTCCTGAACCCTCCGAAAGGAACAATCATGGCCCCACCACAAAGAAACGAGAGAGCCGGGCTCGTTTTCTCCGGGATCTTTGTGGGCTGTTTTTGGATTATTTCAATGCTTTGGCTTGCACAGAATGGCCCGACTCGATCCTCCTCGACAACACGAAGGGTTTCCTACGCGTCGATGGTTTCCGAATTCGAGGGGGAGTTGACCTACGGACTATGGCACGGTGAGCAGAGGTTTGGTCAGCTTGTATACCAAAGCAAACAGGTGAACGGGAATAGACATATTGAATGGCAGCTCAGTGCCAACCCTATGGGAACAGGGATGCCCCAGTCACTCACCGTGAACGGTACTATTTCCTTTGGCCCCACGAATTCCTTGCAGGACTTCCTCGTACAACTCTCCTTGGGGGATCTGGAATTCGAGATCAAAGGGAGACGGAAGGAGGCCATAATCGTGGTTGAGTACCACGGAATGGGGATCTCATCCACCCGAGTGCTGCCCGTGGATTCTTGCCTGGTCGTGGGTGATGGGTTGATGCCGGGATTTCCGGGAATATGCCCGAAGAACAATAAATCTCTCACATGGAGCATGCTGGATCCCCTGAGCCTTCAGCCCCTGGAGGTCGTGCTGCGGAGGGTGCAATCGCCTCCTCTCCCACCACCGGAGCATGGCTGCGTGCTCTCCTTGGAATATCGAGGCACAGAGAGTCTGCTGTGGGTCGACGAATCCGGGATAGTAGTGAGACAGAGAACACCCTTGGGATGGGACTTGATCCTCGAAACCGAAAAATCAATAGACGAGAAGCACATGGCAGAAGACCGGATCATATCACACGAGCAGCCCCGGGAACTCTCATCCCTGAGCTGTCCCATTGAAGGCATAGGACCGTGACGCCCGCGATTCAACTCAAAGGAATAGGCAAACAGTTCGACGATACATGGGCAGTCCGAAAGCTCGATCTTGAAGTCCCGCAAGGCTCCATCTATGCGTTTCTAGGCCCCAATGGGGCGGGAAAAACCACCACGCTCCGTCTCATTGCGGCCCTCTTATTCCCCAATGAGGGTACGCTGACCGTCTTGGGTCTCGACCCATTGAAACACTGGATCCCTGTCAGGGAGATTCTTTCCTACGTACCCGATGTTCCCTTTCTCTACGGCAAGCTGACCGGAGAGGAGTTCCTCACCTTCGTCGGAGGGCTTCACCGGCTGGAGGGCGCAGAGCTCAGAGGGCGCATTGATCGATACGTGGATCTATTCTCATTAGCGCCCTACCATCATCAGCGTATCGAGAGTTACAGCCACGGCACGAGACAGAAATATGTCGTCTCCGCAGCCATGCTTCCCCAGCCGCGGGTTCTCCTGGTGGACGAGCCCATGGTAGGCCTTGATCCTAAGAGCGGGCGGATTCTTAAGGATCTGTTCCGTGAAAAGGCCGACCAGGGCATGAGCATTCTTCTGTCAACCCATACGCTCTCCGTGGCCCAGGAACTCGCAGATCACCTCGGCGTCATTCATAGGGGAGAGCTCATCCTTTCGGGAACAAGATCGGAGCTTCTTTCCACAGCAAGTTCCGAATCGCTTGAGCAACTATTCCTGCGCATAACCAATTGAACGCATTGGAGATTCTACCACTCCCCGGCGTACAACGTCTTCCTCTCAAATTCCTCAATCCCTTTCCCACATTCCACGTTGAACCGAGTGAGCTTGCCCCGAGCGTAGGTGAGGGGATGCTCGATGTTTCTCAAGAAAGCTCTCAGCCGTCAACCGGAAGAGCATTGTATCTCTGGAGGGACGTCCGCCAGCTGGCGGATCGCGTCCGTTGTATCGGCATCAACGGCCATGACGGAGCATGGCCCTCCATCATCCTCTCGTTCGACGTTGGGTGTTCGATGTTCGATGTTCGATGTTCAATCCTCCCCATCCCCCCATTCTCCCATCCCCCCATTCCAGCAATCCAGCATTCCAGCATTCCGCAATCCCGTCCCCTCCCCCAGATTCCCAGATTCTAGATTGCCAGATTATAGATTCTTCCTCCCCATTCCCCCATTACCCCAG
>JAUXFG010000164.1 GCA_030620115.1 Candidatus Fermentibacterota bacterium | reverse complement strand
TCCTCGAGAATCACCCACTCATGGCCCGGCCCGAGGACTGGTTTCAGACCAGTCTCGAACCTACGCTTGGAAAGAGCCCTGTCCTCCCATCGAACATAGGCAATCATCCCTTTCGAGATCGACTTCACGTATTTCAAGCCGGGCCCGTCAGGCGCACATATGTCGAGCCCATCGTGGAGATAGTAGGGGTCATTGGCATAATTCTGGAACTCCCCGTAAGTGGTCATCAGTTCCTGCGGTCCATCCACTGGCCATACCATTTCCTGTCCGACCGCAATCACTGGCGCAAGAAACGTAATAAGAAGGGCAATGAAGGTCCGTCCATTCGCGTGCAGTTTGCTCATGACCATGCCCCCTACTCCACCATAACCCGATAGAGGTAACACAATTCGTTGTGGCCCTGCCCCTCAGCCATGAGATAGAAGTACTCACCTCCCTGCGTCAGAGTACTCCTGAATGGAGAAGGAGAGGCGGGGCCCGATGCCTCCCATAGCATCTCGCCACCAGCACCAACTAACCAGATCGCCTGCGGATCTGGATAGGGTGTACCGTCTACTGCAAGTACCCATTTGCCATCCTCAGACATCCACATCCAGAGAACCCACGAGTCTTGCCCGGGATCGAACGTCCAGCAACTCTGAGGCCCCGAGCGTTTGGCAATCATGAGTGCGTCCCCCCCATGAAGCGCGTATTCACCGTCAGGTGTCGTTCTACCTCTGCCTTCTTGGTTCGCGGGCCTCGCATTCACTACTCTCCGAACCAGGCTCCCATCAGATCCATGGAAGAGGAGAGAGTCCTTGGTGGCTTGAACTGCAAGTCCGCCGTTGGCCAACTCTCGCGACTCCCGCCACGGCGCCCGCCATCGGAGTATCCCATCGGTGCCATAAACCTGCATATCGTCATTACAATAAGCCCAACAGGTGAGCCCGTCCGGTGAAAGCTGGTTGAAGATATCGTAGTCCGAAGGCGGCAAACCCATGGGCACCAAGGAAGCCACTGTTCCAGCTTGGTCGTAGACAGCTACCATCGCACCTCCACCGCATGGCTCCAATTGAAGGGTCTGGCTGTCCCAGCCAAGTAGTACATTGCCTGCCTCGGATATCTGCTGGATTGCTCGGACCTCTCCCCGCGTCTCATGAAGGAGATGCCAGTGTGGATCATAGAAGCGATACAAAGGCTCTCCTTCTTCGTAGGCAGTCGTCCATACATAGCCCCCCCTGAGTGACATGACACCCATCTCCTCGGAACCCGAATGAAGGTCTTCAGGAGACAGACGCGTGATCATATTCCCCTGCTCGTCAATCTCGACAAGGGAATGGGTATCACCGAGCCGGAGGAGCACATGCCCGTCGTGCATCTGTATCCCACCGTACTCGGGTGCAAGCGGCAACTCCACCTCCACCACCTTGGTCACCGTCACCGTTTGGGCGGCCCCATCGATCCCTATCTGGATCCTGCTGCCAGGATCTCCTTCCATCGCTATGTGTACCCGATTCATGCCATCGACGAGCTCGACTTCCTTGGTCACGGTATGGACTCCGTTGTGCAGCTCGCCCTCTCCGATCACCTCAACGCCGTTCACCTCAACGCTCCCAGACTCAACTCGCCCGCTGCCGTTTTCCTCCCCATTCTCTACCTTCAGCCAGAACCGCCTCGCCCAGTGGTTCAGTACAAAACTCTCCTCGTACTCCTCTGCCTTGCGACCCTTTTTCTCGTAGACACGGCTCACCATTGGCGCAGGCGTCACATTCCGCTCATACACCTCTACCGTCGCCGCACTCCTCCCAGGTCCCTTGACCTCAATCTCTATCTCATTTTCCTCCGTCTCCCGCAACTCAACCTGTACGCTGGCCACACTCCAGCCCTTCTGGAGATCCAGCACCGTCTCCCCGTTCAGAACTACCGTGCATTCCTTGGTGAGCCGCCCTCCCTCGCCGTTGCGTGCCTCCACAAAGTACGCAGTACAGGCGCAGTGCATCCCAAACGTACCGGCGTAGGGCGTTCCCTTCTCTACCACCACGGGCCCGAACAGCACATCTCCATAGGACATGCCTGCAACCAAAGAGATCACCACAAGAATGATTGCCCCATACTTGATCATACTATGCCTCCTGGTTCTCTTGAAATTGACCGCCAAGTCCACATTGCAACTGAAGACGATATTGCCAGTTAATCTCTCCCCCCCCCCCCGTATGTCAAGCTTGCCGTTGTTGTCTCAACAGCTCTTTGCACATTCTCCAGCGCTTTGGAACGCGGCGATATGTCGCCGCTCTGATTTGCCGCGAAGTAGAAATGCAGACGCTCCTGTGGAGAGCAGATGGAGAACATCCGAAGTTCTATCTTCTCGATAGCTGCAGGCGGTGTCGGAAGAATCCCCCTTTGATCAGCGACAACTATAATTCCCAGCCGCTTTGATGTTTTGCAAATGAACGGCCAATGTGCCCCGAAGGGGCGTGACATACCAGCCCAGGGAAAGCCCGATAGCGCGTAACCCTGGGGCACGGAAACAGAATGCCATCAGCCCTGACAGGGCGAGACATAGAAAGGACAAGAGGATCGCCCAGTCGCTGTTGGAGGACTTTATTGAGATGTTATATTGAGCTGGCCGGATCTGATTCTCTGAAACCTGTGAACGCTTACCGATATTCTTGCCACCAGGGCTCGGCGCCACCACCCCTTGGCCTATTTCATCACTACGTACTTCTGTCTTGTGACATAGCCCTCAGATTGCAATTGAACTACATACGCAGCCGAGGGTACCCTCATGCCCAGGTCGTCAAACAAATTCCATTCGCTCCTGTATGCCCCAGGCATGGCCGAGCCATTGACCACTCTCCGAATGATTCGCCCGTTCAGATCATAGATCTCCAGCCGAACTCGACCTCCTCCTCCGCCAATACCATAATCAATGATTGCGCCATTACATTCACGACAGGGATTTGGATATATGGGGCCAAGGTGATACACAAAGGGTTTTGGCTCCGAGACCGGGGTAATCGAAAGAGCAGCACCTTGCGGGGTGACCCCGACATACTGCGCTTCAGCAGGCCATTCGTCCCACAGAGCCCCTGCACATGCTGAAATGGAGGTGATCCCATAATCCTGTAGATATCCCCACCAGCCAGTGCAGGCCCAAGGGATTTGATCAAAGAGTATGCTGAATACGTCCTCCTTCTGCCCGTCCGGCCTGATCAAGAACACCTCTGCTAGATAATCTCTGCCCTCATTGGGAGCGCTGTAGTCACAGTTGGTCATGTCACCAAGCATTCGGTGCCTCACCAACCAGATCCCGCCACCTTTTGGCGTCACGGATAGATGGCAACTCTCAATGAATTCTTCACCTCGCTGTGCATTGCATCCGCGAACACTCAAATCGTAGCCGGCGCTCACCTGATCGCCCACAACTACCAAGGTATCACGCGGTAAGTCGCAGCGATCTGGGGGTACATGAGGATAAGTATAGGTCTGTCCTGCGAGAAATGCCGCCACGCATCCGTTCCATTGCTGGAAACCGCTGATGCCGGCTCCACCAAGCATGAATGGGAAATGCTCATCGTCACAGAACCCTTGAAGCCTGATATAGGAATGCACCAAGTTCAGACCACCGTCGTATTTCGCTACATCAAACCAAACACATGGATAGATATCATTGTGCTTGGCTGCCACCCAGACTGATCCATCTTGGGGGTTTGCTGCAACCTGCGGATAGCTCCATCCACCGTCGTCAGACATAACCAACTCTTTTTCCATCTTCGTCATGGTGGAACCCTCCACCTTGCATAGCCAGCTGTGCCATTCGGGGGACACCCATTCTGATAGACCAACCCATAGATCTCCAGATCTCTGATCCAGGGAGGCCGCACAAGGATTGGTGCGGTGGTTCTGGTGATCAAGCGCTACCCCGATCATGGCCCAAGCGTTATTCTCCCGTTCATATCTCTCCGCCCAGATCTCGTCTCGATCAACAAGGACCCACACCGCCTGGGTTCTGTGTTCTACTCCAACCCACAAGGGAGTCCCACCGTTCAGGCATATTGTCATCTCAGGATCAATCTCCCCTGATGCCTTTGCCTTCACCAGATCCCCAGGGAATCTGATCCAATAGAGCCAACAGCCGCCATCCACCGGATCACTCGCGCAACGACGAACGTCATAGTCGTACCATGAAGAGTTATCTGGCATGACGAAAGTTCCATCGGATCGTAGATCCGGATGGAACTGGGAGGCATCACTGGCGTCGCTGATAGCCTGAGCATGGGGAGCCATCAATAAACGAGGACCCTTTTCCGCATTGTCGGGATTGTCGGGGAGGGAATTCTCTTTGATATTTACCGAGGCATCCTCTGCGCTTCTTCGCAACATCGCTGTGTTCACCTGAGCAAGGAAAGATCCATCCGCCCGAAGCCCACTTACGGGATATTCATGATTGCTGGTCCCTTCGACAATCCACACATCCGGTGCAATCACCAATGAATGGTGCTCATCTGCGTTGTTGGATTCAGGATTGTACGTTGGATCATCCCAGGAACCATCAGCAGCTCTGCTTGCAATCTGCGAAAGATCGATATCCAGTGAATTGCCGGCCCAGTCTTCCGCGACTATCGAGATCCGGAACGTGCCGGTCAATTCCGGGATGAGGATGTAGCAGAAATACGTTGTAGGATCTTCGGGATCCCACGCACCTGGAAAAGGAGAGTAGTCAGAGGAAGTGCCTTCGTGGATCAGTTTGACCGTGGGAGTCCCATCCCCTTGCTTCATGGCCTCGCTGAACTTGATCGTCACCAGCACATCGTCCACCGGTGAAGCTTCTCGATGCAGAATGGATAGAGAGCACCCACCATTTTGCTGATAGGCCCATTTCCCATGATACACAATGGCCTGCCCTGGAGTTGGATCCAGACCCTCAGGCGTCCATTCCTCATAATTACGAGTGACTCTCACCTCTTTGACGAATGGCGCAAAGTTGTCAACGATCACATCTTGAGTGGCAGGTGTGGCATCATTGAACAGATCACTCGCGTGCACTCTCACTGTGTAGAGCTCATCAGGGAATTTCGGATAACCTGGTTGCCCGGGATCTACGATCTGGGTCGCGTCTTCGGCAGTCCAGGGCAATCCGCCTTGGTCCATCATTCTGGTATTCCAACAAGCGTACTTCACCTGTGGCGTCCAATTCATTCCCTCGGACCAACCGTCGCCTGGCAGCGACCCCGGGTAGTAGTTGGTGACCGCATAGTAAGGATATTCGTTTTGTGACCGGAATCGATCGGTGATTCGATAGATCGCCTTGGTGAGGGCTTCATTACGCATCGTTTGGATTTCGCCTTCGAATCTCCTTGTGTATGGCCCCAGCACAACATTGTCGCTCCTCAAGACCTGGTAGCCAATGCTGTGAACCCCCAATCGCTTATGCGGCGGGAAATCCAAATCCTCTCCAGAGGGAGGGTTGAACTTGTCTCTCACAAACGCGATCACATCAGCCCTGCCAAAAAGCACGGGAAGGCCATCAACCCCAGCAACCGGGAAAGGATCGGACATGCCATCTTGTTGAGCTTGCTCATCAGGGTCGAATGCGATCGGGGCGATAGGCGGATTGTGTTCCGGCCATCCGAATACCGGCGATTGACTGTCTGTGCCTACCAGGTCAGCATCCTTGAAGATCATCAGTGGATTCTCGATCGGGATGGGCGACTCTGTCCACGAGTCAGAGAGTCTTTTTACTCTCTCCAGGTGTAGATGATCGGCGTAGCCGTAATCGGCGAGCCTGGTGAACGGCTGGTTCGGATTCAGCTCCCAGACTTCAGGTTCCTCGAGGTCCGCATTGTGTATCAACTCCTTGATGCTGGCAACCCTGATGTGAGCATACAACCATCCCTCCGCCGTACCCTCTCCACCGGCATTCACATCTTCAATGATTATGAACTCCTTGTCCCAAGGCTGCCATTCGTCTGCCTCTTCCACCGATCCACCAGAAATGGTCGTATGCCCGAACCTGGCATACATGAGTTTGCCTTTTGTTATGGATCTTACAAGTGTATTCTGCCCTGACGCGATATCCAAGGCGTTGTGCAGATAAGACGGAGGGTCCAGATAGCCAAAATGCTGGAATTCGCCGTAGGTGGTCATCAATTGCTTTTCATCACACGGCCAAATCACTGTCTGAGCACCCACGGCTCTGGGAACAATGATCCACATTGCCAATACAAACTGTATCATTGCTAGCTGCTGAGCTCTTCTGAGTATCATCTCAGTATCCTCCTCTACTCCACAATAACGTGATAGAGGAAGCACCAAACCTCCGGAGGAGACGCATCTTCTCTCAGCTCAGTCAAATAGAAATAGTCCCCCGCTTCACTCAGCATCCTCGGATTGCATCCATGTGGTGTTTCTTGCGGACTCTCCCATGCAACCTGTCCTCCCGCTCCTAGTAGCCAGAACGTTCGACCTGCTCCCGTTACCCCGCCTTTTGCCAGGAACCACTTCCCGTCGTCAGAGATCCAGGGGTAGTTCACGTAGAAATCGTCTCCAGGCTCGAACTTCCAACAGCTCTGCGGCCCCGATCTCTTGGCAGCCATGAGAGCCGCACCCTTGTGCACCGCCCATTCTCCATCAGGAGTCGTTCTCGCATAACCACATTGGTTCGCCGGCTTGGCAGTCACTACTCTGCGCACCAGGCGACCATCTGATCCAAAGAACAGCAGCGAATCCTTTGTTGCCTGAACAGCCATAGCATTATTGGCAAGATCTCGAGAACAACGGAAAAATGATTCCCACTGGAGTGCGCCGTCCATGCTATACACCTGGAGGTTATCGTTGCAGTATGCCCAGCAATACTGTCCATCAGATGAGAATTGATTAAAGATGTCGAAGTCATGTGGTGTATTCCCCATTGGTACCTTGGAGACCAATGTGCCAAATCGATCATACACAGCAATCATCTCTCCGTCGCATGGTTCCTCAGATATTGTCTCCGAGTCCCATCCAAGAAGTGCGTCGCCCGTCTCTGCAATCTGCTGTATACGCCGCTTTTCTCTGATCTCGTGCACCATGTTCCACTGCCAATCATATAAGCGATATACCCATTCCGTTCCCTCATAAGCAGTCGTCCATACGTAGCTGCCCCTTACCGACATCGTGCGTGCTCTCTCGCCTGATGGATCTTCAGGCTCCAAGCGCATCGTGATGTTCCCCCCACTGTCCATCTCTACCAGGTTCCATCCATTAGAGAGCCGTACCATGACATTGCCGTCGTGCGTGCTGATCCCGCCCATCTCGGGGCTCACGTCCACCTCCACCTCCGTCACCTTGGTCACAGTCACCGTTTGGGTCGTCTGTTCGATGCCTATCTGGATCTTGCTGCCGGCATCTCCGTCCAGGACTGCCTGTACCCGATTCATTCCATCGCCAAGCTCTACTTCCTTGGTGACGGTGTACATTCCATCGTGCAGCTCGCCCTCTCCGATTACTTCTACACCATTCACCTCGACAATTCCAGCCTCAACACGCCCACTCCCATCCTCTTCCCCATTCTCTACCTTCAGCGAGAATCGTCTCGCCCAATGATTAAGTACAAAGCTCTCCTCGTACTCCTCTGCCTTGCGGCCCTTCTTCTCGTAGATACGGCTCACCATGGGCGCAGGCGTCACATCCCGCTCATACACCTCTACCGTGGCCGCACTCCTCCCAGATCCCTTGACCTCGATCTCGATCTCATTTTCCTCCGTCTCTCGCAGCTCAACCTGCACGCTGGCCACGCTCCAGCCCTTCTGAAGATCCAGCACCGTCTCCCCGTTCAGAACTACGGTGCATTCTTTGGTGAGCCGCCCTCCCTCGCCGTTGCGCACTTCCACGAAGTACGCAGTACATGCGCAGTGCATCCCAAAGACACCGGCGTAGGGCGTCCCCTTCTCCACCACCACCGGTCCGAACAGCACATCTCCATAGGACATGCCTGCAACCAAAGAAATCACCACAAGAACGATTACCCCATACTTGATCATGCTATGCCTCCTTGTTCTCTTGAAGTTGACCGCCAAGTCCACATCACTATTGGAGCCGATATCACCAATTATTTTCCACCCCCCACCCCCCCGTATGTCAAGCTTGCCGTTGTTG
>JAUXFG010000070.1 GCA_030620115.1 Candidatus Fermentibacterota bacterium | reverse complement strand
TGGCATGAGAGCTACGGCTCCATATATCCCATGATGAAGAGGCTCACTGCTGAGGGTCTCGTCACTCGCGAATTGGATACGGAAGGCGGAGTACACGATCGTTTTCTCTATCACATGACGGAGAAGGGCTGGGCCGAGCTCAAGGATTGGCTGAGACGCCCGCCTGACCCGCCTGTTCTGCGTGATGAACTGCTCCTGAAGATTACCTTCGGCAGCCATGGATCCTTTCGGGATCTTGCCGCGCACGTGAATAGATGCCGAATCTACTACCAGGACAGACTGAATACGCTGGAACAAATCGAACAGCGGCTACGGGAGAACCAGTCAACCCATCCGAACCTTCCCCTCTGGCTGATCACCGTCAACATGGGGCGACACCGCGCCAATGCATACCTCGCATGGTGCGACGAGACATTGGAAACGCTTGCTGAGCTCGACAACGACCGGAATCCAAATGGAGGATCATTCTGATGAATCCAAGGCGAACGGTTGGCGTTCTGATAGTGATTGTTCTTGCCGCGTGGATGACCATACCGACAGATGCGTGCACCTGCTTCTTCCTCAGTCATGATGGGGCAAAGGCCGTGGGGAAGAACTACGATTGGATGATGTCGGATGGGCTTGTGATCGTGAACAAGCGCCATCTCCGCAAGCCCTTCGACATAGTTCCAACAGAGGATACGGCCTACTGGACATCAACATATGGAAGCGTGACGTTCAATCAGTATGGGCGCAACCTCCCTCAGGGAGGCATGAACGAGGCCGGACTCGTCATCGAGATCCTCTGGCTCAATGGAACCGAGTACCCCCCCGAGGATGAGCGGAGAGCGCTCGGTGCGGGACAATGGATCCAGTACCAACTGGATACCGCCGGCTCGGTAGATGAGGTCATTGCGAGCTTCGACTCTCTGCGCATTCAGGCGCAGGTACAGACACACTTCTTCGTTGCCGATGAGCATGGGGAAACCGCTAGCATCGAGTTCCTCCAAGGCCGGCTGGTGTGTCATCGGGGCGAATCAATGCCGGCAAGAACACTGACGAATTCAACCTATGAGGAATCGGAGACTTACTTGCGGACACATCAGGATTGGGGAGGGGAGGCGCCTCTACCTGAATCCAACAGCTCTCTCGACCGTTTTGTTCGGGCAACGACCTTGGTCAGAGATTATGAGCCCACCGAAAACAACACACCTACGGACTACACGTTCGAGGTGCTCAAGCGTGTGGCACAGGAAAATGACACGCAGTGGAGCATTGTCTATGATCTGAATCATCTCCAGATCCACTTCCTGACCTCAGAGAGCAGGAAAATCAAACTTCTTGATCTCAAAGAGCTCGATTTCTCATGCAGTACTGAAGTCAAGATCGTTGACATCGATTTGAACACTGGAGGGAACATCCGTCCACAAATGAGCAGGTATACGCGCGAGGCAAACCGTGACCTGATCGGTCGTTCGTATGGGGGCACTTCATTCCTCAGCAGCCTACCGGAGGACGTCCTCGATCGTATCGCCAGCTACCCCGATCACTCGAACTGTGTGGAATGAGCATTTCATTCCAATGGGCCGCCAGCTCTGTGTCACAGAAGCATAGTGGCCCTTGTCAAAGGAATGGGAGAGTCTCTCCGCTCACAGGGGACGAACCTCTTTTCGCCAAATGGATTACCCGGGATTCCCCTGTTGGGAATTGTTCCCCGGGCCACCACCTCAGGAGGTATAGAATGAAACGTCTCGTCTTTCTCATCGTGGTAGTATTTGCCAGCGGAACGCTTTTTGCGCAGGAGGTGGTCGAAATCAAGGAAGGAACTCCGTTCTGGTATGTTTGTTTGGAGTTTCAGGGATCGCATTATGAGATCCCCCAGAAGATCGGTCCATTCATTGCCGAGCTGCGGAAACAGGAGCTTCTGCCGAAGATCACCGGCCATCTGTTCGGCATCTATTTTGATTCCCCGCTCCAAGCGGGCTACGCAGACACTGTCTGGGGTCTGGGTTTCAATATTGCAGAAGATGCCGAGATCAAGCCGCCTCTCTTGAAGCGACAATATGACTATGAAAAGATCGCGATAACGATCCACGTTGGTCCCTATGAGACGGTCGGCAACTCGTACAACCTCCTGATACCCCTGATTGAAGAAAACAATCTCGATGTCGCCGGGCCGCCTATCGAGCGATGGCTTGATGACGACCCGCAACAGGTTGCTCCAGAGGAACGGCGAACGGAGATTATCATCCCGGTCCGCGCTATTGAGCAATAGGAGGATACCGCGTAACGGCGATATCGGGGATTACCACAGCCCAGCGTATTCGGAATGAGAAACTACAGGAAGGAGTTGTCATGAGCCAGACCCACAAGGATTTGAGTAGACGTCAGTTCCTGGCTGCCGGTGTCACCGGTATGGCAGCCGGAACTATGGGCATCTCGGGGAATATGCTCCTTTCATCAAGCCAGGAAGGATCATCCCCCGGCAATGGGTCCGGCGCCATCCTGCAACGGACGCTCGGGGCGACAGGCATCCAGTTGCCTGTCGTGAACATGGGCGTGATGAATGCCTACGATGGGGCGTTGGTTCGGAAGTCATACGAAATCGGAGTCAGGTATTTCGACACGGCTGCGTACTATCAGCGTGGCCAGAATGAAAGAATGGTTGGTGAGGCGATTAAAACGCTCGGTGTTCGTGATCATGTCATCATCGGCACCAAGGTGTATATCCCCCATGATCAACGGAATATGCCGCCGGAACAGGCGAAGGGCATATTCCTCAAGACCGCTGAGGAGAGTCTCGAGCGCCTTCAGACGGACCATGTTGATATCCTGTATTCTCATAATGTCCAGGATACCGGGTATCTCAACAATCCAGGCATTCTGGAAGCGCTGCAACTCCTGAAGGAGCAGAAGAAGACACGTTTCATTGGCTTCACGACCCATTCCAACATGGCGGAGTGCATCAATGATGCAGTAAGAACGGGATCATACGATGTAATCGTGACGGCATTCAACTATGCCATGGGCGAGGACGAGACATTGATCAATGCCCTGCGCGCGGCGGCCTCGAAGGGTATCGGGCTCGTTGCCATGAAGACACAGTGCGCCCAGTACTGGTATCGCCAATATATCCCAGAGTCGAGCCTGAAATACTACAAGGGTAGAATCATGCACACCGCCGTCCTCAAATGGGCGTTACGTCATCCTTTCATTGCCACCGCCATCCCCGGATACACCACATACGAACAGATGGAAGAGGATTTCTCGGTGGCATATGATCTCGAATACACACCGGAGGAGAAACAATTCCTGAATGATCGGGAGGTGAAGCTCTCGCTTGGTTACTGCCATCAATGCCGTCAATGTTTGTCCACATGCCCCAGGGCGGTAGACATCCCCACACTGATGCGAACCCACATGTATGCCACCTGTTACTCCAACTTCCACGAGGCCCGGGACGCTCTTGATAGCATCTCACCAGGCAGGGGTCTGGAGAACTGCAGCTTGTGCAAGAAATGTTTATCAAAATGCGCGAACCACATCGACATTCCAAGGAGGATCCAGGAGCTCAAGACCATCTATCTATAGCGAAGCTGCGCCCCAAACCGACGAGTGATGATGCCGTAGCGCATTGATTGAGGCGCAGCGATGCTGGTTGCTGGTCACTGGATACTGGATGGAACCCGGAGTCGTTCCATTCTCCTTCCAGCATCAAGCATCCAGAAACCGGCATCGCCTCGCAGCCAATCCACAAACGTCGTTGCAAAACCTGACTCGTTTGTGAAGTTTCCAACCTATTGAAGACGGCTAGTGTGCCCCGAAGGGGCTTCACATACCAGCCCAGGGCGAGCCCGATAGGGCGTAACCCTGGGGCTGGGTAACAAAATGCCCTCAGCCCTGACAGGGCGAGACATGAAGGAGAAAATCGGATTCGCTTTGGTCAAACATCCAACATCGAACATTCAACGTCCAAGTGAGGATGATGGAGGGCCATGCTCCGTCATGGCCGTTGATGCTCCATACGGTGACACAAGAGGCCTAATGCATTTTTCCTTCATCGGAATCGCTATCGGAATCGGAATCGAATTGAGGAATGATCACATGGCTCTCAGTCACGAGAATCTGGATGTTTGATGAAGGCAAGCCCAACGGTGTGGCTGATTTCGATAGTGATGGCGATTCCGATCCCAATTCCGATGATGTTGTGGATCAGAGAATAGTCACGTTCTTATGTGTTCAATAGTCAGCTTTGCAAAGAGGGGTTTGGAAGTATTATTCTCACAAGGATAGTGACAGGAGATGAATGATATGCACGAGAAGTGTAGCTCGATGTCCATCAAGGAACTCGTTCGCGCAACAACCACTGACCAGAGTCACTATGAGCCGGAATTCCTCCAGATCGCGAAGGCGGAGTTGGACCGCCAGTGGGCAAAGGTCGCGGAGTTCAGGAATAGCGTACGAGTCAGACTTAATAATCAACATGAAGAGGTTCTCACCCTTGAAGAGGGCCTCTCCAAGCTCAGGGAAAAGATCGGCCTCTGGGATGCGTGGATCTTCACCAACTGCATTGATGATGTCTTGATTCTTCAGCAAGAGCTCACGGCTTGGTCGGGCCGCTTCATCCAAGAGAACCAGTATCAGAGTTCGTTTTGGGCAGATTCGATTGAAGATCTTCATCAGATCCTTAGTCTCTTCCTTGCGCTGGATGATTGGCACTCGCTGGTTCGCGATGATTTCACCCTCCATGACTGGTCGATCTTGGCAGAATCCGATTCCGCTGACTATGCGCGGGCAGTGATCGAGAGACTCGCGCGGGAGAATGTCAGATCAACCGTGAAAACAAGAATCATGGGGAATCTCTTCCGAGACGAGGCCGAGACCTCTGGTGGAATATCCTATATAGTGCTGGCCCCATCAACGGCCGCGGAGATATCACAGGCGATTCTTGAAGAGATACAAGAGATGATCGAGAATCTCCATGAACAAGCGGCCCAGTATTCGGCCCGAGGAGATACACCTAGCGAACTAGAAATCTACGAGCGGATCCTCAAACTGGTGCCCGATGATCAGATTGCACTGTTCAACAAGGGCGCGATTCTCTATGAGATGGAGCAGTACGAGGATGCGGCTGAGTGCTTCATCAAGCAATCTACAGGAGCTGGGCACGAAACGGGGGATGTTGAGGAGTATCTCCAGGAGATCCTTCACAAGCTTCCGGATCACAAGCCCATTCTCCACACAATGGCAACCTTGGCCCAACTCCGGGGAGAAACGGAGCAGGCGAAAGGCTATCTCGAGCAAATCTTGGCGGTGGATGCCACCGACCCTGTGGCCCATGTAAACCTCGGCCACCTCTACTTTGCGGATTCATCGGACGACAGAAGGGCCCTTCAGCACTTCGACGAGTACTTGAAGCTCAATCCGCAAGCAGATGATCGATCAACCATCGAGGAGATCATACGGACATTGCGGTAGGGGTAAGCTGTTGAGCTGATGAGCTTGGTTAACCCGGACTTCTTACCGGGTTTCGAAGCGAAGCCACCGAGCTGGTTCTGGCTGCAAGGCTTGAGACCAAGGCTCCCGCAGACGTATCCTCTACGATACGTCGAGGAAGCCGACAAAGCGTAACGAAGTCCCGCGTCGGACGCGGGATGCCAGATCGGCAGCTGTAGCCGAAAGTTGGTGAGAAATCCGGGTTAAGAGATGCCTTCAGTCCAGCTCGTCTAAGAGATCAAGATCCTCACCTCTCAAAATATAGTAGCGATAACCCTGCTCCGTAAGAAAAAGCTGGCGGTTGCTGCTGAATTGCTCGTCGGGTGTTCTGGCAGTCACGATGGAGTAGAACCGCGCAGGGGATTTGTCGCCCTTGGGCCTCAGGATACGCCCGAGTCGCTGGGCCTCTTCTTGGCGCGAGCCAAAGGTGCCGGAGATCTGGATCGCCACATTCGCCTCGGGGAGATCCACGGCAAAGTTCCCCACTTTGCTGACCATGAGCACCCCCAACTCCCCACGCCTGAATGAGTCATACAGCTCATCCCGTCGACGCTGGGGGGTTCCACCCGTGATAAGTGGCAGGGAGAGCCTCTCCGAGAGTCGCCTGAGTTGATCGAGATACTGCCCGATAATGAGGATCCGGTCCTCGGCATGCCTGGCGATAAGCTCTTCTACCACTTCATCCTTTTGGGGATTGCTGCCCGCAACAAGCTGTTGTCTGCGAGGCGATTGCCCCACATAGTCGTCCTCCACCGAGGGGCATAGATCGACCCGCAATTCGTAACACCGGGCTTGGGCAATCCATCCTGCCTTCTCTAATTCCTTCCAGGGCACATCGTATCGCTTGGGGCCGATGAGAGAGAAGACCTCGCCCTCTTTCCCATCCTCCCTGATCAGGGTGGCGGTCAAGCCAAGCCGTCGCCGTGCCTGGATCTCCGCGGTTATCCTGAACACGGGCGCGGGCAAGAGATGCACCTCATCGTAGATAATGAGCCCCCAGTCCAGCGTGGTGAACAGCTCGAGATGCGGAAACGGGGCACTCTTCTTCTTTCGATACGTCACTGTCTGGTATGTGGTGACGGTAACTGGGCGGATCTCTTTTCTTAGTCCGGAGTACTCGCCCAAAAGGTCTTCATCAAGGTTCGTCTTGTCATAGAGCTCCCGGAGCCATTGGCGCGCCGCAGTGATACCGGTGGTGACGATGAGAGTCTGCCTTTTGAGCAGCGCCATGGCCCCCAGACCAACCATTGTCTTGCCCGAGCCACAAGGCAGAACGATCACGCCGCTACCGCCATGTTCCGATCCAGCCGCATAGAATGCCTCTGCTGCATCACGCTGGTAGGATCGGAGGGTAAACGGCTCTCCGCTCCGGCTTGTCTGCGCAAGCTCGACCTCCAACAGCGCTCCCGGTGTATACCCGGCGAGGTCTTCCACCGGCCAGCCAAGGCGAAGCAAGACAAGCTTCAGCTTGCCCCGTAGCCCCATGGGGATCCTCAGACCACCTCCAAGGGGCTGGCCGAGTATGGGGGCGAGCCGTGGATTCCTCGCCAGACGCATGAGCAGCGAGGGTTCCTCAGAGGTAAGTACAAGATCACTCCCTTCCTTACTGAGTCGCAGAAGCCCGTATCTCGACATCTGCTCTTCGATCTCGAACACCACGTTTGCGGGCAATGGATACGGGGAAAGCTTTCTCATGCCTTCTATGATTCCTGCGGAATCATTTCCAGCAGCTGCGGCGTTCCACAAAGACAGGGGAGTGATCCTATAGGTGTGGTAGTGTTCGGGGCTCCTTTCGAGTTCAGCGAAGCGCGCAAGGAGATCCCTCGCCGTTGCATATGAGGGACTATCCGTGGCAAGAAGAATGGTCCTATCGCTCTGTACGATCAGCGGTCTATCCACCTATCTCTCCTTGGCATGTACGGGGGAAATCGGTTGATCTGTTTGACCGAATCGAGTACTTTGTACCCGTAGTGGACTCAAGCCCTGATCGGTCCACAGGGGCGGGGTATCTAAATCGACCCCTGTCTTGGTTGTGCTACAAGGAACAAGGGACAAATAAACATGAAACCACTCAAGAAGTATAATGTTGCCGTCATCGGCGCAGGAAGAGTCGGAACCGCACTGGCGGTAATGTTGGCCAAGGCGGGGCATCGCATCAGCGGAGTTGCCTCGCGAACACGTGATGACGCCGAACACTGCGCCAAACTCACCGACGCGGGTATGATATCCACCAATCCCGTGGACGTAGTGGTCGGGGCGAAGATGATTCTTCTTACCGTGCCCGACGATCAGATCGCTCCGGTCTGTCAGAGTGTGGCGGCAAACAACGGCTTCCGCAGGGGGCAGATGGTAATTCACGCTTCAGGAGCATTGGGAAGCAACGTGCTCGAGCCCGCCGCCAAAAAGGGCTGCCAGGTTGCCTCCATGCACCCCTTCCAGAGCTTTGCGACTGCGGATCAAGCAATGGAGAATCTCCCTGGCTCGTACTTCGGCATCGAAGGCTCCAAGGATGCGGTTTCCGTGCTCGAAAAGCTTGTGCCTGAAGCATTTGGCGGTACCGTGCTTTTGCTCGATGAACGAACCAAGCCAGTCTATCATGCCGCAGCCTGTATGGCGAGTTGCTTCGTAGTGGTCTTGACCCAAGCATCTCTTGAACTCCTCGTTCAGCTTGGATTGGAAAAAGAAGAAGCAGTCAAGATGCTGACGCCACTCCTCCGCGGCACGGTTGACAACATCGACCTGCTGGGCCTACCCAAGGCGCTCACCGGTCCCATAGAACGCGGTGACGTGCAGACCATCAAAGCCCATCTGGCGTCGGTAGAAGCACGGCGGCCTCGGGTGGCGAGCCTATACAAGGAACTCGGTCTAAAGGCCCTCGATATCGCGGTGGAAAAGGGCGGGTTGCCGCGCGACAAGGTGCTTGAGATCCGTGGCATGTTCGAGCGTACCCCGAAGTAGTAACCAGGCAGAGCCTCACCCCGGAGCGGCGAAATTAAAAGAGGTCTCCTCTGTTCGTTGATCTTGCTCCTCGTCTACTCCTGGGCGGACGCACGAGAAATCGTAGTCGAGCTCTCTACCCCTTCCAGGGCCGAGCTTTCTCGTGCAGTCGATCTCGGATTCTCCATCGATGACCTTTCCCATGGGATAGCGCGAGGAATCGTCACCGAGGAAGCACTCGCCCGGCTGAAACAGGCAGGGCTGGACGTACGGATCGTGGCAGACGATGTGCGAGATCTCCTTCCCTCCCTCAAGCTTCCCCATCGAGGCGAATACCACGACTATGGCGAGCTGACTGCCGATTTCCAGACCCTTGCCGCCACATACCCAGATATCTGCCGACTGCACAACCTCGGTACAAGCGTGCAGGGACGGACAATTTGGGGTCTTGAGATTACCGACAACCCCGACAGCAATGAATTGGAGCCCGAGGTCAGGCTCATCGGGTGCCACCACGGGAATGAACCCATAAGTGTAGAAGTGCCCCTTGATATTTGCCATCACCTCTTGGAGAACTACACATCCGATCCCGACGTGGCAGAGCTGGTGAACGAACGTGAGATCTGGATTATTCCCATGATGAATCCGGATGGACTGGAGGCTGGTTCACGGGCCAATGCCAATGGCGTGGATCTGAACCGCAACTATGCCTATATGCGGGAGACGGGTAGTCTATCCGGATCGTATTCGCAGCCGGAAACCAAGGCCGTCAGAGACAACGCGCTGTGCCACAACTTCTGTCTCTCCCTTACCTATCATTCCGGCGCTGAGTATGTGAACTATCTCTGGAACTACACGCCGAATGATACCCCCGATAATGACTACATCGTTACCCTGAGCCTGGCATACGATTCCTACGTGAACTACGGCGTTACCGAAGGATATGACTGGTACCAGACTAAGGGCGACTGCAACGATTGGAGTTACGGAACATACGGCGGCATGGACTGGACTATCGAGCTTTCGAACGGTTACGCGCCCCCGGAGTCTCAGATAGACGGCATTCTCAATGACAATCGTCCCGCGGTCATCGATTTCTTCCAGCGAGCCATACAAGGGATCGGGGGTACTGTCACCGATGCCTCCACTGGGGATCCGGTGGAGGCCATGATCAACATCCAGAGCCTTGACTGGCCCGTGTTCAACCAACTGCCCATGGGGGATTATCACCGCCCGCTGCCAACTGGAACATATACGGTGATAGTGTCAAGCCCGGGCTACGAGACCGCCACCATCTCAGACGTAAGCGTCATCAGCGATCAGAGAACCGAACTCGATGTAACTCTCACGCAATCCACCGACCAGAGGAACTACGCGCGGAGAGTGGTGGGGGCGAACAGCACGAACTATAACGGCAACTATCCCTACCCCACGCATGGCCACGATGCCCTCGGCACGCCGGACGAAGAGTGGTTCAGCCTCGGCAAGAACGGATGGATCGTCTTCGACATGGGAGAGAACTCCCCCGTGATCGACGGCCCAGGTGACGATATCACCATCTATGAGGCAGGGACTGACGGGGACGAAGGATTCGAGCTCTATTTGGGTGAGAACTTCAATGGGCCGTGGACGGAAATCGGTTCCGGAAACGGAACTACGGCCTTTGATCTTCAAGGTACGGGCATGACAGAGGCACGATACGTTTGTATCAGAGATGACGATGTCGGCTCTTCGTCAATTCCGAATCCCGGCTTCGACCTGGATGCCGTGGAGTCGGGAGAAGCGCCCATGGAACCATATCTCGTCCTGCTGGAAACCTCGGTCCAGGATCCGGACCCTGCAAATGGAAATGGGCGCCTCGACCCGGGCGAGAATGCTCTCTTCTTCGTGACCTTGAAAAACACCTGGGCCGGCGAAGCAACTGCAGTTGCCGGATCGCTCTTCACTACGGATCCCTACGTCACGGTCACCACCGCAACAACAAGCTATCCGGACATTCCAGGGGGTTCCAGCACGACAAATCAAACAGGATTTGGAGTCTTTGCACTTGAATCGTGCCCAAAGGCGCACATAGCAGACCTGACGCTCGCAGTTGCTGCTGCCGGCGGTTACCACTGGTCCATACCTGTCAACCTCATGGTGGGCCAACATGAGCTTCTTTTTGTGGACAGCGACAATGAGAATACTGAAGAAAGGATCGTGACAGCTCTTGAGGCGTGGGGTGGCATGTACACGAGATTGGACGTGTACAATCAGGAGACCGTTCCTCTGGACACCCTCCTTTCGTACCGCACGGTGCTCTGGTCCGCCGGAGACCAGAACGCTTCCAGCCTTACGGATGCGAACCAGGCAAACATGGCTTCCTATCTCGACCAGGAAGGCTCTCTGCTCTTCACCGCTGAGAACTACCTCTCCGCGTACGGAGGCAATTCCTTCACATCCGACTATCTCCACGTGAGCTCATATGAAACCAGCATCAGCGGCACTGTAGTGAACGGCATTGCCGAGGATCCGATAGGGGATGGGGTTACGGTAACGCTCAGCTACCCTTTAGGATTAGCCGAATATCCCGATCGAGTGAGTCCCGACACCCAAGCAGCGGAGGTTTTCCGCATGCAGGGAAGCAACAATCCTGTGGCCCTACGATATCCTGGAACGGGAGGCCGTGGCTACCGGGTCATCTTCTTCGGGGCGCCACTGGAAGCCTTCCCCATATCAGGGGCCGATCCCCATAACATTCAGACCGTGGTTGCCCGCTGTCTGACCTGGTTGGGATCTATCGACGATCTTTTCGCCCCAACAACACCATCCGACCTCGTCATGTCGACGGATGGGACATTGACATGGTCGGCGTCCACCGACAATATCGGGATTGATCACTATCGAATCTATCGTGACACGAGTGCGTATTTTGCTATCCAGGGCCTGACGCCGCATACCAGCACAACTTCCACTACTGTTTCACTCCCCGGCAGCGTGGGCGATCCTGCCACGAACTACTTCTTCAGGGTAACGGCTGTAGATGCCGCGACCAATGAATCGTTCCCTTCCGTCACCGTGGGCGAATTCGATATCTCCAGCCAGAGAGGACAACAATGAAACTGAACGGTCCATTATTGCTCGCGCTGCTTTTTCTCGGTTCTCTATCACCAGCCGACGTTTCGTCTTTGCGACGGCCCTTGCATCCTCCAACCGGAAGGACCCTCGCAAGAGATAATTGCCCAGGCCTGGACGTACTCCACTACGATCTTGACCTCACCATCCTCCCGGAAACCCACGAGCTTTGCGGCATTGTTTGCATGAATCTCCAAGCAAAAACCGACAGTTTGTATCAGGTAACGCTGGATCTGCGAAGACTCCAGGTGAACGGCGTGTTTGAGGGCGCGGATTCAGTGGACTTCACCAGAGAGGATGACAAGCTCATCCTCTCCCCCGAAATACCTCTGGCTCCAGGTGAACCGAGAACCTTCGATATCATGTACGGTGGGGTCCCCACCAATGAGGGATCGAATGCTTTCGGGGGTTTCTTTTTTTCTGGAGGCATCGCCTTCTCCATGGGTGTCGGCCTGTACACTGATCCTCCATCCATGGGGCGCTATTGGTTTCCTGGCCATGATCATCCCTCTGACAAGGCGACCGCCGCGGTCACACTCCGTGTCCCCACAAATTGGTTCGGCGTCTCCAATGGTGCTCTTCTTTGTGATGACATGGAAGACACCGCCAGAGTCGTATCCTGGGGAACCGATTTTCCCATCGCCACCTATCTCATGAGCGTGGCGGCAGGTCCGTATGTGGAGATCAGCGATGACTCCGGCGCCGTGCCGATCCGGCACTATGTGCGACCGCAAGAGGAGTCCCATGCACGGGCAAGCTTCGCCAGAGTCCCCCAGATGATCGATCTATTCGAGCGGCTATTCGGCCCCTATCCATTCGAACGGTTCGGCAATGTATCAGCTCCCATCGGCGCAATGGAACATCAAACATGCGTCACCTACCCATGGTCCCTCATCAACGGGAATCTCACCTATGAGTGGCTGACAGCTCATGAGCTGTCTCACATGTGGTGGGGTGATTGCATCACCTATGCCGACTGGACGCAAATCTGGATTTCCGAAGGGATGGCTACCTACTCTCAGGCGCTCTGGGCTGAGGAAGTCGATGGACCAAGCGGCTATCGGCAGGAGATGTACCGGCAGATGCAGGAATACCTGGGCGGCGTGGCTGCTGAGGGCTACTTCCCCCTCATTGATCCAGAGGAGCTCTGGGGCGTGTGCACCTATGAAAAAGGCTCATGCATCATGCACATGCTCCGTCAGGAGCTCGGTGACAGCCTCTTCTTTGCCAGTCTGGCACAGTACCGAGCCAACCACGAGTATGGGAATGCCACCACGGACAGCATGCAGATCGCCTTCGAGATGACCACAGGGCAGGATCTTTCTTGGTTCTTCGATCAATGGGCGCGGGAGCCCGGCCATCCACGCCTGTCGTTCCGCTATGCCATGGTGCCGTGTGAGAACGGCGACGCCATCCTCGACGTCGAGGTCCGACAGGTGCAAACCATCGGCCCCATCTTTCGTTTCACATTGGAAGTGGCCTGTGATCTCGCTGATACGACACATTGGTACTCATTCGTAGATTCCAACGAGGTCGCCACGTCATCTTTCAGGATTCCCGGTCAACCAACGGAGGTCCGTTTCGATCCTCACCACAACGTGCTATTCGGCTTCGTGGACGCCCAGGAAATGGACAGGCTTTACCTCCGGTCTATGCAACTGGATGACTATGGTGATGATGACGGCGGTCTCGATCCAGAAGAAGAGGCCGAGCTTGTGGTCGGGCTTCAGAACCCCCTGACGTCTCTGGAGAACCTGACTCTTACGCTCTCCTCGCAGACTGCTGACGTCGAAGTCATTTCCGGCTCGGCGTCCATACCGGCATTGCCGGAAGGGGAGACAGCCACCAACACCGATGAGCCATTCCGAATCAGATCTACCGGCGCCGATCCAAAAAAGGTGGAGCTCATCCTGACTGTGGCCATGGAGAACGAGGGAGTCCTCCAGCTCCCGATTCGACTCCATCTGGGTGCTGCCAAAAGACTTCTGGTTGACGATGATCTATTCGAGAACGAGTATGAAGAGTACTACCTTGCCGCCATGGATACCTTGCCCGACGGGGATAGTCGGGAGGTTTGGCCAGTGCAGGCAATGGGACCGATCTCATCAGCGAGGCTCGCCAAGTACGCCTCACAGAATATGGTCATATGGTTCACCGGTGATGCGGACTCCATGGCTCTGGATGCCAATGAATGCCAAAACATCATGGCTTTCTTGGACGCGGGAGGATCACTTTTCCTCACAGGCCAGAACGCGCTGGATGATCTCCCCTCGTTCCCGGAAGGGAGTGATCTCCTCACCAATTACCTGCACGTCGAGCTGGTTGATCCCCACTACCAAGGCAACCGCACAGTCGAAGGTGAGGACAACGACGTTATCGGCAATGGGCTCATGGGCCTCATTCAAGGCGACGGAGGCGCAGACAATCAAACCTCGCTGACGGTGATCAATCCCTTGGATGGAGCACTTCCGGTCATGCACTATTTCCACACCGATCTGGACTGTGGCACGAGAACCGACCTCTGTGGGAAGGCCGTGGTGCTCACCTTCGGCTTCGAAGCCATTAACCAGACACAACCACATTTCCTCTCACGCGATCAGATGATCCGCCGGGTAGCGGACTGGCTCGAGGGTCCTGGCACAGGCATCGATCTTGGCCCCGAGCCGCGGCTCCTGTCCCTCCTAGTGCCCGACCCATTCCGGCGTACATCGAGCATCACCCTCCACCTCAGGGAGGCATCGCCGGTCAGGCTTGCGCTCTACGACCTGGCCGGGCGCCGAATCGCAATGCTCCACCAGGGCTTCCTCCCCTCCGGGGCATCGAGAATCTCCCTCTCTCCCCGGCTTGCTGCAGGAACCTACGTGCTTTGCATCGACGTCGCGGGTGAGGAGCAAAGTATGCCGCTGGTGTGCTTGCCCTGATACACAACCAATCCGGCCGGCTGCTCGAAACAAGACGAAAGTCGCTGCAGATCCTCGGCATGGCCTTCGTGCCATTCCAACATTGGGGAGCGTATGCGCTGGTTATCTTGGTGCTCATTGATACGATTCACCTTGTCCGTCGCCCCGAAGGCATCCCGATCTGGCGAAAACTGCGCGCGTTGGGCGAACAGGGCAAAGAGCGAGACTGGGGTCCCCTCCTTCTGGCCGCAGGGGCCGCCCTCGTCTTATTCCTTGTTCCCCCACCATGGTCATGGGCCATATGTTCCATGGCATTCATCGGCGACGCCCTGGCTGCGGTATGCGGCAAAGCACTCGGCGGTCCACGCATGCCTCTCCATACGGAGAAGACATTAGCCGGTTCTGTCGCTTGCCTCACTGCCGTGTGGGCCACTGCTACCCTGGCAGGGCTTGGTTTGACACAGGCCGTGTCGCTTTCATTCATTGCAGCCGTGGTTGAATGGCTCGCACCTCGCGGTTGGGACAATCTGTTGCTCCCGCTTTCGGGACTCGTGGTTTGGATGCTTTTGATATAGAGGATCAGATATGCAGAGACTGAGATCGCTTCTTCATTCCCTTGACCGGAGATCCTATCCGGCCTACAAGGAGATACGCGGCACACACGGCACGCCCCCCGTTGAGCTGTTCATCGATCATGTGCAGGGCGATCCTTTTGCCGCGCCCTCGCGAGTCCGCATCCGCATGCACACCCAATGGCCTCGCGGGCGATTCGACAGCGAGATCAAACAAACGGCCCTGGAAGACTTCCTGCAAAGGCGTGTCGCGAGGTGGATTCACCGGCGCGGGACAGGCCGGAGCGGCTCCGGCAAGAGCGGCGCCATTCTCGTTGTTCGGCCAGGGCAGGAGATCCTGAAGCGAAGCGGCATTCTGGTGACGCCCTCGTGGGTGGAAATCCGCGCTGCCGTGGGCCTTCCCGCAGCGGGACGGCGTATTCTCGCACGCCAAGCAGTCTATCTCCTCACCGAAGAGCTCCCGGCATTGGCACAGGAAACGCTCACACCGGCCGTCGCGGACGGAAAGGAGCTTCTAGAGCATCTCGAGACGGCCGAGGACTCGCACTGGCTGCGCGCCCAGTTACCGGCGCATGGGCTCGTTACATTCCTCGCTGATGGCGCCGTTCTCCCGCGGCGCAGCGGCGTGGATCCGCGCCCCATGGACCAGGGCGCGCGTTCGCTTAGCTCGCCGGTTTCATTGCGCAAGACCTTCATGATGCCTTCGGGCCACAAAATTCGTGGTTTGGCAATACCAGAAGGCGTGACGCTCATCGTAGGCGGCGGTTACCACGGCAAATCAACGCTCCTGAGCGCCATCGAGCGTGGTGTGTACGATCATATTCCAGGAGACGGCCGGGAGTTCTGTGTCACGGTGCCCACCGCCATGAAAATCCGTGCAGAGGAGGGACGCCGGGTCGCCTCGGTAGACATCAGCCCTTTCATAAACGACCTCCCAGACGGCAGATCTACACAATGCTTCTCAACGGATGATGCATCAGGAAGCACCTCGCAGGCTGCGGGACTCGTAGAAGCCATTGAGGTGGGGACCGGCCTCCTCATGGTAGACGAGGACACTGCTGCCACCAATTTCATGATCAGAGACCGGCGTATGCAGCTTCTTGTGAGCAAGGATCAGGAGCCCATCATACCATTCGTCGATCGCGTGCAGGAGCTTCACCGCTCTCTGGGGATCTCTACCATCCTCGTGCTCGGAGGATCGGGGGACTATCTCGATGTGGCGAATCTCATCATCGCCATGGAGACATATGAACCACTGAACGTGACCGAACAGGCTCGAGGAGTGGCTGCCCGCGTTCCCACGGGGCGGGAGCATGAGCCGCCAGGACCGCTCAGTGGTCCACCGGAACGGATCCCTGATCCTCTTTCCATTGATCCGTCACGCGGGAGGAAATCAGTGGCCATCTCCGCGAAACGCAAAGACACGATCTCCTTTGGGCGGGAAGAGATCGATCTCGGATCTCTCTCAGGACCCACGGAACTCGCACAGGTGCGGGCCATCGGTGATGCACTGAATCGCCTCGCATCATCACATCTCGATGGTCACCGGACACTCCGGGAAGCGCTGGAGCTCCTGGAACGCGAGCTTTTGGATAACGGCCTCGATCTGCTCCGGCCCTTCGGCGCCGTGCACGGCGATTACGCCATGCCAAGAACAGTCGACATCGCCGCCGCGTTGAATCGGTTGAGAACACTAAGAATAGTCAGGATGGTTTCATAGCCCGCAGGCCTCATACTTCAACGTTGAACCGAGTGAGCTTGCCCCGAGCATAGGCGAGGGGATGTTCGATGTTTCCCAAGAAAGCTCTCAGTCCTCACCCAGAGGGATATCGAATCTATGGAGGGACGCGCTCCGTCGCGTCCGCCGTCAACAATCACAACGAATCATGCCCATCCTCCCCACAAACTTCGTCTCGAACTTCGTCCCGAACTTCCCATCCTTCCCATCCTTCCCATCCTCACTTCGATGTTGGATGTTCGATGTTGGACGTTTTCCTCTCCTCTCTCCTTCCTGCTCATCAGCTCATCAGGTCATCTCCGAGACATAATCCTGTCACTTGCTCTCTTGGAGATGATCTGAAGGAGGGCGCCGTCCGGATGTGCATGTCTTGCGTTCTTGTTATGCATGATATGCACACCTACATGGTTTCTCTTCTGCATGTCAGCGCCAATCTGGTTGTTGCCGAGGCCATCAGGCTTGTGGCACGATCTGTGCAATAGGAGGAGTACAGGGGTGATGCCGGTTGTCAATCCTGGGGGATGTTTGTGGACGTCTAACAACGGCCTCACCTGTTCGAATGGCATTCTGCGGTCGATCCAAGCAAGATCTGGGCAACGAAAGGAGGTGAGAAGACCCTCTTTGGTGGTCGGGCGATCTGTGATCGTGCATTAAGAAAGGAGTCAATGTTATGAGGAAATTGTTGGCCTTGGCGTTAATGCTCCCTTTGGTGGCGTTGGCGCTAGCCGCTCCGCCGAAAGTACATAAATGGCAACAGCCATCATCATCAATGGGACATCTGTCGAATTTCCCTGGAAGTCGTCATCCCACAACCGTTTTGGAACGCGGCCGCCAAAACGCAGCACCCATGAATCGAGATTTTGCTACTGTTCGTATGGATACGATGATCCACTATATGAACTACCTCTGGGAGCCAAACCAGGGGCTAATCTTTCCTGGAGAATCGGGCACGAACTGGTTCTATTTTGCATACAACGACAACTACTCCAGTGTACTGACCAAGTTCGTGAGTGAGGATCAGCTCATGGATGGTTCCTGGATTGTGGACGGCGTCGGCGTGACCGCCGGATATGTCTCCCCTGGCGTGTTCCGGGACGGGTCGTTCGTGTATCCCCAGATGACGCTTGACGGTGACTGGTCAGGCCTTGCGTTCACCTATGACGAATTTGGGATTGCGGGGGGTGGGTGGACGACTCCCTGGATCCTTGACGGAATCGTGGCAGATAGTCTACCGCTTACCGTCACCGGTCAGGACAACATCGTATACCTTGCTGCACAGGCCCGAGAACTCGCAGGTGATTCACACTACTTCATCTCATTCGATCTTTTGACAGGGATACTCGATCCGCCGGGAGAAGTACTCATTTTCCCGTCTGAGGAGCAATATGGCGAGAATCCAGTCTATGGCCAGGGCTACGAAAACAGTCAGATATTGTACTGGACCGATGGGGAAGAATCTGAGAAAATTGTGATTGCAGCAGGAGGGTATCGGAGCGAAAACTACGCCGAGGAGCCGTTGCTGATTGTCTACAAAGAGTCAACTGATAAGGGAAATACCTGGTCGGACAATATCTGGGTTGATCAGAATCTGGTTCCCGACATGCCGGGCTCAGTTCCTGGAATCGAGGGCCACTACTCTAACTCGTTCTTCGACGGACTGATAGAACCGGACGGGGACATTCATTTCTGCGCTGTACTCGCCGATTCTGGTCACTTCGAGAACGAGTCGGAGGTTTTGGGGCTTTTTGATATCCACCAGGTGGATGGTCAATGGACGGCTGACCTGATATGCGATGGAACCTACCCTGGTTTCAATCCTCGCGAGTTCTTCTTAGATGGTGACAGCTGGCTGCACAGCCCTAGTCTGACTGTCAGATCCGATGGCGTTCTTGTAGCCTCTTGGAATGACATCGGATGGTTCGAAGGGGATAGCCTGTTCTCTATGGATATATGGGCAGCCGCTTCCTTGGATGGTGGAAGCAGTTGGTTCCAACCTGTGCCAATCACCAGGACGCAGGAGGCAGACGAATACTTCTCCAAGCTTCTTCCCCGTACCACCGATGAGTTTGCCTATGTGCTGACGATGTATGGGGCGACAGATGGACCTCTGGATCTATAGCAAATCTCACATGACTTGATACTACTATTGACATCCGAAAGACCTACGTGTATATTCTTCCTTGACCGTACGGGTACGCCCTAAATCGTAGGAGAACAGGGGTGTCAGATG
>JAUXFG010000028.1 GCA_030620115.1 Candidatus Fermentibacterota bacterium | reverse complement strand
GTCGAAGATCCGACAACCGGCGGATGGCCCTCCAGCTGGAACATGTCTCATGTAGTATAGGATAGGAATGGTGGAAGAATGAGGATTGCCACAGAGGAAGGAGAGGTCGTGGAGATGAAGAGAGATTCTTCGCTCCTTTGAGGCGCTCAGAATGACAGATGTTGCTTTTTTCGCTGTAGTCTTATATTCAAGGCGGTTCGTTGGCAAGCCCCCATTCCCGGCAATGGTTGACGTGAATCTGTGTTTCGATCACATTGCAGACGTTGACGCCTTTTGTCGTCATACGTTCTATTGATCCGCTCTCTCACTTCGGAGCCATGACGCACGTGACTGAACAGAAGATCGAATCAAAGGACGCGCTCATCGAAAGACTCGAAGCCGAGGTGGCACGGCTTTCAGCAGAGAATGAGGAATTGCACGGATTAGAGGCGCTGATGGACGAATGCAGCGGCAATGTCTCTCATGAGCTGAGGACACCATTGGTGACGATCATCGGTTATACGGAAATGCTTTTGAATGGTGATCTGGGGAAAATCGGCGCGCGGCAACGCAAGTCGCTGGAGATCATTCAAAGAAATGCGGCCGGGATCGTCGATCTCATCAACCAGATCCTCCAATTCCATAGGATGGGATGGGCCCTGGCGCCGAATCGTCTGAGACCGTTTCCTCTGAAGAAGCTTTTGGAGGATCTCGGGCGAAACTTCAAACCATCCATCAGAGAAAAGGGTTTTCAATTCTCCATTACCCTACCGGATCGGCCCATCTTGGTGGCAGGCGACAGGACCAGAATCGAACGGGTCTTTGCCAATCTCCTGTCAAACGCCATGAAGTTCACGAACTCAGGCGGGAGAATCCATATCGCGGTCTCTGAGCCGAAGGATGGGAAGGTCTGTGTCAGGGTGGAAGACACCGGTTGTGGTATTCCACAGGAAGCTCAGCGATTCATCTTTGACAGATACCGGCAGACGGATGGCTCCGTGCGACGGAAATTCGGTGGGACTGGTCTGGGCCTCGCCATTGTGAAGAGGATACTGCGGGCACATGGTGTGGACATCGAGGTGCGTAGCGAAGCCGGCAAGGGTTCAGCTTTCTGCTTCGAGCTGCCCACATCGGAGCCGGGCGAGGAAAACCCCGACGTGGATTATGGCCGGAGCACCGGCGGGGGTGGGGGCACATGACTGCGGAACCACGGAACCGGAGAATACTAGTCATTGATGATGATCAAGATATCATTGAGTTCTTGCAGACGTTGCTGGGTATCAGGGGTTTCGAGGTCATCGGCGCACTCACCGGTTCCCAAGGGTTGGCCCTGGTGGAGGCAGAAGAGTTCGGGGTGATTCTTCTTGACATCAGAATGGCTGAGATTGACGGACACGAGGTGTGCAGAAGACTCAAGAGCAACCCACGAACTGCCGATATCCCCGTGCTGGTGCTCACTGCGATTGACTGTGTTGAAGACATCGCGCGCTGCATAAACGAGGGGGCGGACGGCTTCATGGCAAAGCCCTTTGATAACCGGAGCCTTGTGGAATCCATCGCGCGAATGCTTGACCCGGGTTCGAGCCCACCTGTATTTCCGATTTCTGAGAATCAACATGAAACGATGCTTCAACGAATAGATGAGTTCAAGCAGGGTCACTGGATCATCTGTCTCCGCTTGCTTGAGAGTGATCCAGCATCGGCTTTGCAGGATGAGGGGGTTCTTCAAGGAGCACGTGTTTTGAGCCTGGCCCAACAGAAGCGTCAGGGGGAGAGGAGAACGCTGACTGCGGCGCTCCTTGAGGTCGAAACGCTGCAGGCGTTCACGGATATGATGGACGGGATCTATTCCAAGGGAGGAAAAGTCGTTTTCTGTCGCACCTTCCGGCACATCAAAGATCTCCCTCTTTTGGGGCTTGTCAGGGAACAACCTAAACGCTCTCCATCCTGACGCCTGACGCCCGTGAGCAGCTACCTCCGATGCACGAGGTGGGCATAGATTGCGGCAGCCAACAGGATGGCCCCAGGGGCCAGGAACCAGATGCTTTGCGATACAGACAGCGCCATGAAGGGGAGCGAGACAAGGAACAAGAGCCAGCCCAACCAGTACATCCTACTCTTCATCCAGGCAGGTGGGCGCTTCTCCTTTTTCCGCGGAATTTTCAGTCGCTTCCGCTTCGGGAGTTTCTGCTTCCGTTTCCGTGTCGTCAGGTTGATGAGATTCATCTATCCATAGCAAGGTGAAGGCGGCAGTGTGACAGCACAGGCAGCCTTCTCCTGGCTTCCTGCACAAGCGAGAGGTCGATCTCGACCTTCAGGAAGCCTTCATCTCTTCCTAGTCGGCCAAGGCATTGCCCCTCAGGATCATAGACCGCACTGGAGCCGAAGAAGGTGAACGAACCCGCCTTCCCCGTCCTATTACAGGCCACCAGATAGGCCTGGTTCTCAGCGGCCCGGGCAGCGAGGAAGATCTGCCAGAGATCTTCCTTTGGATCAGGGAATTCGGCGGGGAGCACGAAGAGAGTCGCGCCACGCCGCGCCAGATGCCTGAAGAGCTCCGGAAAGCGCAGATCATAGCAGATCGTTGGTCCCACTACCGGCAGCCCCTTGCCCAATGGAATGGGCTCAGGGGTTTCGCCTGGTGAAAAAAGCTGTTGCTCATTCATAGGTGGGAAGAGGTGGATTTTGTCATACTGCCCTATCTGGTCACCCGTGGGGCCATAGACGCAGAGTCTGTTATAGAGCCGATCCTTCTCAAGCGCAGGGACTGAGCCGCCGATCACATACATCTGGTGCTCGCTAGCGAGTTCAGCCAGCAGGATTTGCCAGACCGGCGCCATCTTTTTGGTCAATCCAAGAAGAGCTGCGCGGTTTCCGTAACCTGTTGGCCAGAGTTCCGGCAAAACCAGCAGGTCTCCGGGCTCGGGAACAGCCGTAGCCACGAGATCCTTGAGTTTCTGCATATTGGATTGGGGGTCCAGAGGGAGCAAATCCCACTGCAGTGCGATGAGGTGCATCAACTCTCCTTAATGGGCGGGAGAGAAGCTCCATGGCGAGAGAACTCACGTTCCATTATCTTTCTGAACTCCGCCTGCATCCGGGGCTCCAGGATGGGGTGTCGGGGCTCCGCAAGAAGCTTCTTCACTCTATCGGACGCACGAGCATGCGCACCCCGTGCATCAGACTCCTCGCCGGGATCTGTTCTTCGCTCCACGGATGGCCCAGGGAAGTAGAATTCCTCGCGAAACCACTTCCGTGTATGCCCGCTGTTCAGCAGATGCCCCTTTGACAGCAAGGGTTCCATGAGATCCAGAGCCATGGGTTGTTCGCGTGTCTCTATTCCGCGGAGAAGACGGTGTACCGTGCCAACAGAATCGTTATCAAGGACAAGCTTCGCAAGACTTTGCCTGCTCTCGAATTTCAGCATGCCGGGCCCTGAAATGACGTTGATACCGCTGAGCGCGGCTAACGCAGCTCCCATCGTTGATTCAGCTCCGGCCTGATAGTCAGGCCAGGGTGCATCGGACAAGCCCATATATGCATGTGTCGGAAGGCCAAGCACCTTTCCTATCTGGGCATTGGCCATGTCGATCATCTGGGTCTCCACTGCGCCCATGGGGGTGGTGCCGTGACGCATATCCATGATTGAAGGGCTGCCTCCATACACTATGGGAGCGCCCGATTTCGCGGTCTGATGAATGACCACGCCTGCGAGGCTTTCTGCGCAATGTTGCGTTATGGATCCCAGGAGCGTCACCGGCCCTGTGGCGCCGGCAAGAGGCATGGAAATGAGCTCAGCCGGTATGCCGGCTGCGGAGGATCGGATCAGAGCATCGGTAGTCAAGCGGCTCCAGTTGAGGGGGGCAGAGGGGCAGCAATCGAAGATTGCCAGAGGCTTATCCTTCAGCTCCCTTACACCCCCTCGGACGATTTCCAGGAGCATCTGCATGCATGGAAATGCATCCTCTTGAAATGTGCCCGTGACCACGGGCTTGCGGCAGAACTGGAGGGCAAGGTAGAGCCGATACCGGTCTGCAAGTTCCTCGGGCACATCAGAGGAAATGAGAGAAGTGCTTTGGAAGGAGAGGTACTCGAGCTTCTCGACGAGTCGCGCCAAATCTACCAAATCTCGAGTAATCGCCCGCCGGGATTTCCCTTTCTGATCATCCCAAATCTCCAGCGCAGCCGAGCCGGGGACGAACCGGAATTGATCTCCCCCCACCACGTACTCCTGCGCTCCGGTCACGTCCCAGAGCGAGAACTCCGAAGGAGCGCTTTCCAGGGCCGCATCAACGAGAGTTCGGGGTATCAACACGCGATTCTCTTTCAGCTTGGCGCCCTTCTCCAAAAGCATGGCCCGAGCCTGTTCATGCTCAATCCATACGCCCCATGTCTCCAGTATGGTTTGGGCCTCGTCTATGACATCCCCCACGGTAGTGGGGGAGAGAAGTCTCAGCGACGGCGTCACGTATGCCTCCCTTGCAGAGCATCATGCAACTCTCGGATGTGATCTGGGGTCGTGCCGCAGCATCCACCTACGGCTTCTGCGCCGGAAGCCACCATATCGAGCATATTCCCGGCAAACTCCGCGGGGGATTCAGGATAGATGATAGTGCGGTCCACGACTCGTGGCTCACCTGCATTCGGCTGGAGAAACACCCTGTCTCCAAGTTGCTGACAGAGTTCCTTGGCCAGAATTTTCATGTCAGCGCTGGATAGCGTACAATTCGCTCCTGCCTTTTGCACGCCATGCCCGAGGAGGACGCGAAGCGATTCGAGGGGTTTGTCTCCATGGATGGTGAAAAAGCCGCGGCGGGTCTTCCTGAAAGTGAGGCTCACCCAGACGGGTATGGCACACACCTCTTTGACCGCCTGCAGAGCCAGCAATGCCTCATCCAGGCTGAAGAAGGTTTCCAACAACAAGAGGTCTACGTCGCCGGCGGCGAGGGCCTCGGCCTGCACACGGAAGGAGACTAGCGCATCCTCCTTGCGCAGGGGGCCAACTGGTTCGAGAAGCATGCCTGTGGGGCCGATGTCACCTGCCACCTGGCTATGCCCGGCTGCCTCCCGAGCCAAACGAACGGCCTCCTGATTAATCTTGGTGGTGATGGAAGGATCAAGACCATTCGCCTTGAGGCGGGCCGGATTGGCGCCAAAGGTATTGGTGGTGATGATATCCGCGCCGGCATCCCGGTACGCCTGATGCACGGATTGTACGATTCCCGGTTGGGTGATGTTCCAGAGGTCCGGCATGCCGCCGGTCTCGAGTCCGGCTGAGAGCAGCATGGAACCCATGGCGCCATCCAGGAGAAGGATTGAGCTCATTGCACGATGGCCAGAAGACGAGCCGCCTCCTGCACGGCCCGAAAGGCGTCGGGTGCATAGCCCTCTGCACCGATTCTGTCAGCCCATTCTCGTGTCACGGGTGCACCGCCTACCAGGATGCCCACTCGCCCTTGGAGCGCCGCATTGTTGCGCTCGGTAACCACAGATTCCTGGTTGAGCATGGTAGTGGTCAGTAAGGCGGATATACAGATCAGCTGTGCGGCTTCTCGCTGAGCAGCGCCCACAAAGCTCTGAGGGGACACATCCGCACCTAGGTCGACTACCCGGTGTCCTGCTGACTCGAGCATGCCCGCCACCAGGGTTTTTCCAATATCGTGGATATCACCCTGAATTGTGCCGACAATGATGGTTCCCCGCATAGATTCCGAGGAGGCCGGCAGCAGGGGTTTGATGACTTCAAGGCCTGCCTTGAGTGCAGCACTGGCTTGCAGAAGCTCGGGGATGAACAGCTCCCCTTCTTCCCATAGGTCGCCGGCCTTCCTGATGGTAGGCAGTAGTATGTCTTCGAGGATTCCGACCGGGCTCTCGCCCTGCTCCAGAAGCGTGGCAGTGAGGTCTCTCGTGGCGATGTCATCACCGCTCAAGAGTGCGTTCGCAAGCTGTTCGCGCATCAGCACCTCCTTTGCAGGAAATCATGTGCGGGGCTAGGGTTCGCACCTTGGCCCGGATCAGAATCGAGTGGAAACTGATACCCTATGGATGGGATCCTCCGTAATGTCACCCTTCCCGTATGCATAGTCAAAGAAGAACACTGCGTAGGGGAGTGGTGTGACAAAGCGGAAGCCGATTCCCGGGCTATCCGGCTCTCCACCGAGACGCAGGAGCAACCTCTCATCTACAGGGAACTCCAATCCTCCGGAAACACGAGCGGTTTCACCCTCGATTTTCAGTAGTCCCATGACGGCTCTCAGCCGCGCGGGGAGCCTGGTGAAAGCCACGGAGAGACCGAGGGAGGGAGGGATCCGATCATCCTTTTGTTGCTGCAAGGAGTCTCCCCAGTACTTAGTGTTCCATGACCAGTAGGCGCCATAAGGCCTGCCCAATGGATGGGTGAGCCCAAGATTATGACCCACCATGGCAACGACGATGCCTTTTCCTACAAGAGCTCGCGAACCTATATCAAAGGCGACACCGCTGGCATCTTCTTCAGCGGTGTTGCGAAACAGTGCCCTGAAGGAGAGCCCCAGGGAGAATTGTTCCGTGGGCTTGAAGGAGAAGATGAATGAGGCGACGTTTCGGGTGTCAGACAAGTACTCCGTATGCCTCCCATTCAAGTCTCTCCCATCGATATCGGTGATGGCTGCCTGCATGACTCCGAGACCCAGAGCGGCTCTCTCCCCCATGGGGATGGAGAAGGCCATGGCACTCAAGCGCCTGTCCAAGGTGAGGAAGACATGTGAAAGATAGAGCTCCTTGCCTGGACCATAGGCCACTCCAGCGGGGTTCATCAAGGCGGCGACAGCCCCACTGCGGAGAGCGGCTGCACCCTCTCCCAGGGTGGCGGCGCACGGATCAGGCGTGAAGTAGAGGAAGTCTGAAGAGCCTTGAGCCCAGCCCGTTGAGGCAAGGACCAGGCTGAGAAGAACGACCAGTAAGAAAGGAGAACAACGCATCAGTCAAGCACCATGATCTTTCCGAATGTAGGTAACGAAGAACGATCAGTCCGGAGTTTGTAGAAGTATGTACCATTCGGCACGATTCTCCCATGATCATCCCGCCCATCCCACACCTCGTAGAGGAGTGAGCCTATGTCCCTTGATTCGCCGTCTACTACCATGCGAATTTCATTCTCGGCAAAGTCGAATATCGACAGGAAGACCCTGCACGCATTGCCAAGACTGTAGCGGATTCGCGCCTCCTGGTCTCGACCAGGGCTGAACGGATTGGGGTAACAGTAGGTGGTGGGAGTGTCGAGAGTGCCTTGGGGTTGGCTGGCCAACATCACCTCCCATGTGGCGCCGCCATCGAGGCTCCATACCAGACCATCGCTTGAACCAGCGTACACACGACTCCCCACCATGACCACCGAATAGAAGATCTCCCGCGGAAGGCCGGAATCGATGTCCATGAGTGCCCATGTCGTGCCGTTGTCGTCTGAGAAACCAAGCCCCTCTTCCGTGGCTACCCAGACGGTGTCCCCGGAGAATGCGAAGTCCCATGCACTAACGCCTTCTAGTGCTTCGGGGTTGTCCCACGTGACGCCGCCGTCTCGTGTGAAGCTTACCCCATCAGTGCCGTAGGCCCCGGAACCATCCGAAGCCGGTATGCGCCTTGTGGCCGCCCACGCAGAAAGCGTGTCTCCCGGCGGAAGGCCAAGAGCCACGATCCAGTCCCCACCGAGATCGCTGCTTTCATATGTGCTGGCGGCCCATGTGTGTCCGAGATCGATGGTCTTGCCCACGCCATGACCCGTGCCCACCCAGCATTGAGCGCCGCGCACCGCCACGGCAAATGCAGAGGGGCCCAGAAGCTCAGATACATCCGGAAATTCCCAGGTGGCGCCGCCATCCGGGCTGACCGCAAGGCCGCTGGGGAATGTATGCGCGACAAGCCCATTCCAGCATGCAGCCCACAACGTGTCACCATTGGCCGCCAACTGCCAACAGATATTGGCCAAGCCCTCGGCCCTGTCCAAGGGGAGTGGACGCCACGATGCGCCTGCGTCTTCGGAGACTACGATTCCGGTGCCGTAGTCCAACGTATAGCTGGTCGCGTCATCGAGGTAGGAGGCAGTACTCGCGTACACGCGCCCAGCCGAAAGTGCTAATCCGGGAATGATATCCGAGGGTAGCCCGTCCTCAGTGGTAAAGAAAATCCAGTCAAGTGCGGTTGAGGGGAGTCCCAGCGAGCGACTTATGCCGCTCCCACTTGCGGCCCAGAGGTTCTCCCCATCCCACACCAAGGTTGACATTGAGTTGGATGACATGCCGCGCTGTGACATAGGCGCCAGCAGAGACAACGCCGAGTGTGGTTCGGCGGTGCCGCCAAGCAGCAATATCAAGACAAGACACAATATGGGCACATTCGCCCCCCTTTCAGTGTGTTCGTTGAGATCGGGTGCCATTCTGGGGATGTTTCATTCTCTCGTTTTACGGTCTCCGCCTAACGCTAAGGCTCACGATAGGAATATAATATCCCGTAGAGAAATCCCGGAACCGCCGCGCCACCTTCAGTCATTGCGAGGAGCCCTTCGGCAAGCTCCCTCCGGGGCGTAGGCCCTACAGGCCGGAGGCAGGATAGAGTCCGCGACGAAGCAATCTCATCCGCTCAACTGAGATCGCCGCGCTATCGCTTGCGATGACCAGCTCCTCCACCTGTCATTGCGAGGAGGATAGCGACGAAGCAATCTCATCCGTTCAACTGAGATCGCCGCGCTGTCGCTCGCGATGACCCCCGGGGCCTCAGTTATTGCAGGGAGGGTTCCGTAATTGTAAAGCACTTCCCGGCCTGTCCTGAAACGTCCCTCATTCTGCTATTATCTTCAAATGTCCCGTCCTCTGGTCGGAGATTCTCTACTTGTGCCGGAGTTGTTCCTCAGTACCCCCTTATTGGGGTGCAGTTCCGATTGTTCGCCCTCCCATGATGTGGGTGGTAGGCCTTCGGAAACGTTCAACATCGAACATTCAACATCGAACATCGAACCATGGGAACGAAGAATGTGCATCTGACTTCTGATCTCTTCCACTTCGGCGTTGGATGTTCGATGTTGAACGTTGAACGTTTGTCTTTCTTGGGACACCCCTCGACACTGGATGGGAAGCTTCACAATCGAGATTCCGGGTCAGTGAAGGTCAACAAGAAAAGGCAACCTCGAACCTATGAACCCCGAACCTTGAACCCTGAACCTTTCTGAAATGCATGACAGTTTTGGGATGACAGGGGAAGCAAGATGTTCATCTTTGGAGCGTGCGCAACGAGTATGTTGTTCCCGGCGAGCCATGGACAACGAGCGTCCATGCCGAAGGCGAGGGTATCCGCGCAGTAGAGTGAGCCTCAGCGCAGTGCGCCTTGATGAGGGAGGGAGAAGAGCGCGATGAGTCAAGGAATCTCGGGATTGCAGCATATGTTGGGTAGACTCGTCCGAGCCAGTCGTGTACTGCAGTACTATCCATCTGATCATCCCCAAGTCACCAACACGTTGGGTCCCCGATTGGAAGAGCTCACCTCTTTGGTGAACAAGGGAACTGCCCTTGTTCTGAAGGTCATGCCTGACGGGCTTCGTCACGATGACCTGCTGGTGCTCCCGGAGCTGCCTGCGGAGGGACCGTTCGGAAGAAATCTGCTCGAATTCGGGATCACTGCAATCGTTCTCAAACCGGGAATCGACACATCCGAGCTCTTCGCATTGCTCGAACTCCTCACGACAACTGCCCGAGAACTTGAGAAGATGGGCGGCATGCAGAAGCTTGTCAGAAAAAAGAAGTGGGCGCACATCAGGCTAGAGATGCACGACTTCAGCTTGGCTGAGGATGAAGTTCTCGTGAGAAGCTTCGAAGCCATGAGCGAAGAGGAAAGCGAGACCACTCGACATATCATGATTTCTTGGCTCATGGAGGCTGGTGAAGCACCCGGAAAGAAAGACCTGGCGAGAGTGATGGCGCTCCACCGGCGTGCGGGGAGCGTCAGAGAGCTCGTTGAATCAATCAAGGAGGTCGAGGAGGCCATGGATGATGTGGGCGTCTTGCGCATCCTCTGTGCGTTGCGCTCGGCGCTGGGTGATGCCTCTTTGAATCTTCCTTTGGCCGAGGAGGCCCTGAACAAGGATGTATTCATCTTCGACCCTCAAGTGATTCTCGACATGTTCACCAAGGAAAACGGCGTGAAGTCACAAGGACCGCTCAGCCTGTTGGCCCACATCGAACCAGCCACCGCCGGGATGCTGATAGCAGATCAGCTCCGAGAGCACCCAGAGGCAACGGCCACGTGGATCGACCTGATCAATCAGCTTGTTAGGCGCACATCAGATCGCAAGAGGATCTTCTACAGCGCAGCAGAGAATCTGAAGACGAGCGACAGCTCCTTGGATGCCCTAGAAACTCTCGAAAATGAGCTCGGTGAAAGCGGCAAACGAGAGCGAGCTTTTCTCTCCTTGTTTCAAGGTACGCAAGGAAAGGAGCGTGCCCAGTCGGCCTGGGCTGGGCGATGGCAGTCGCCCCAGATCGTGAGACGCGCCATGGGTCTTCTCGAGCGCCTTCAGATCTCCGGCGAAACACGACGGGAGTGGATCTCCGCGGAGCTGGACCGTCTTCTGGCGGCACGAGATATCTACGGTGTCATCGAGCTTCTTGAAGGCGCGCGGGACCGGGGGTTGCCACCATCTTCAGATTACGGAGAATACCTTATCTCTGCAAAGGCACTGATCTCTTTGCCCGAGTTCCTGCGTGGGTTGGATGGTGAGATGCGGCGGCGGTTCTTGGCCGCTCTCGCTGGTCTCGAACCGCGATGGCGTCACATAGTGGGGAGTCTTCTCGACGAATCTCCTGCCCAGGAATTCAATGATTTGGTCCGATATCTCGAGGAGGGGCGAATTGAGGTGCGGGAGCTCATTCTCGAGCTACTCGATCAGGAGAAGACCGACGAGCTGGTACGAGGGATCCGGCTTCTGGCGAGACTCGGTCACCCCGAGGATGTTGAAGTCCTTCTCCCTTTTCTGCAGCATGGCGATGCAGCGCTCCGCAAAGAAGTGATCCATGTACTGTCTGAGATTGCACCTCGAGAGTTGGCTCGTTTGATTCCAGATTCGCTGAAAGATCCCAACCCGCTGGTGGCCAGGGCAGCGCTGTCGGTGGCCCCAAGTCTTCCTGAGATCGTTGATGTGTTGGTGGAACATGCGACAAAGGGATGGCTGCGATCCGTCCCAGAAGAGATTGGGCTAGGGGTGGTGCAGATCATTGCCCAGCATGGATCATTGGAGCAAAGAGCCGAGTTTGCCGCGGCTGCGCTTTCATCCTCTTTCATGGGCCGGGGGGTTCCTTCAGCGGTTCGTCAGGCTACCCAGCAGTTCCTGGAGGAGGAGAGCCACGGCGAGCTTGGTTTCATTGAATCAGAAGGGGAGCAGAACGAAAGCGAGGCGGCGGATGAGTGAATCGGTGGCTGCGGTTCTAAGCGCGCTTGATTCTGCCCTTAGAAGCCTCAAGCTCTACCCGCTTGAGCATTCGGTGACCGTTTTGGCGATGGACAAGACATTCAAGCTTGTTTCTGACTTCCTTGCCGATCACGGGGATCTCACGGTCAGTCTCCTGGAGGAGCAAGTAGTCTACGCGGGCGGGCCTGTGCTGGAGCTGTCCAATAGGGCGGCCACACTTCTCGCGGCACTTTCTCAACAGGATGCCCATTGGCTCCGCATGAACCGAGCCCTCACCCGCGATGAGCTGGTCAGATGGCTTCTGTTTCTCAAGGCTCGCGGGCGAGATCAAGCCCCTCGCTGGGAGGGAGAGGCGATACATTTCGGAAGTGAAACAGTAGAGGAAGAGGCCACCAAGCATGATCCTCACACTGCAGTGCTGCAGACCCTTGTACAGGCCATGAAATCAGGCGTTGGTTTTGATTTTTCCGAACTCCTTCATCTCCTGGAGTCACATGCATCCGACATCGAGCAAGGTAATCCGCCGCTGGCCGCCTTGGAGTTCTCTCTCGAGCAAGAGGAATACCTCCTGGAGCGTGGCCTTCTTGTTGCGGTGATGGCCATGGCTTTGGGATATAATATGGGTTTGGATACCGGAGTGGTCGCCCCGCTTGGTCTCGCTGCAATGACTTGCGATGCGGGTCTTCTCGGCGTGAATGAAGAGCTGCTGAGGGCACACCATGGAAGCATGGAGGAGTGTGATGCATGGGTTGATCATCCCATTCGAGGAGCAACACTCCTCGCACGAATGGGGGCGCCGGCCCTGTCCATCGTCGTTGCGGCCGAACACCATTGGGGATTAAGATTGGCTTCGCCTTCTCGGCACCCTGCGGCCGTGCTCGTCGGGTTCTCGGACGATCTGGGTGGGCGAATCATGGGCGGTTTCGGCCGCCCGGAACGAAGACTTGATTTGGCTTTGATCGATCTCGCCAAGGAGGCAAGACATTATCCCCCCGCGCTCCTGCGCAGTGCGCTCACCATGAGCGGTCTTCTCAAGGAAGGCGCCAGGATTCGCCTTTCCAACCGGAAAAAGGGAGTGATCATCGAAACAAACAAAGCGGATCCTCTGAAGCCTCGGATTGCAATTGAGGAAGAGGGAACTGAGAAGAGACTCATCGACCTCGCGGATCAGGATGAGCGGGTGACCTTGGCTGCGGTTCTTTCGGAATAGGCACAGGAGAGAGAGGGCAATGCGGTGAAACGGGTCCATATGATGGGCATCGGCGGCAGCGGAATGAGCGGTCTGGCGGGGTTGTTCTCCAAATCGGGTTGGGATGTCACTGGATGTGATGGATCGGCGGTTTATCCTCCTGCATCGGTCATACTGGAGGAGCTGGGTATCCGATCCCTTGTGGGATTCTCACCCTCGCATCTTGATCCTGCTCCCGATCTTCTGGTGGTGGGAAACATCGTGCGGGAGACGAATGCGGAAGACAGAGAGGCACGAGCCCGCGGGATTGCCCGCATCCACATGGCCGATGCGCTCCACACGCACTTTATCAAGCAAAAAACAAGTGTGGTGGTGGCCGGGACCCATGGCAAGACCACATGTACGTCCATGCTCGTATTCCTGCTCACCAGCATGGGAGAAGATCCCGGCTTTCTTGTGGGAGGTACGGTACGGGATCTGGGGCGGAACTACGCCTATGGCGCAGGGAGATATTTTGTGGTGGAAGGCGATGAGTATGACTGCGCCTGGTTTGATAAGCAGCCGAAGTTCCTTCATTACAAACCGAAGTATCTGCTCATCACCAATATCGAATTCGACCATGCGGATATCTACGGATCAATCGACGAGATCAGGACCTTGTTTGCGCAGCTGATCGAATCCTTGCCGCCGGACGGGCATCTCGTCTACTGTCATGAATCACCACTCTTAAGAGAACTGGCTCGCCATGCCCCCTGTACCAGCGAGAGCTATGCCGCCGAAGGCGATGACGGCGTGTCCTGGACCATCACTGATATAATCGAAGGCCCAGGTCTCACACGGTTCATGCTCCACAAGGGCGGGAAAGACATGGGAGAGTTCGGCCTCTCCGTTCATGGCAGGCACAATGTGCTCAATGCCACGGGCGTGTTGGCTCTTCTGAACGCCATGGGGCTCCCTTTGGACTCTGCGGGATCATTCCTGCCTTCTTTTATGGGGGCGGCCCGGAGGATGCAGGTCATGATCGATGGGCCCATCGTACTCATCGATGACTTTGCACATCACCCCACCGAGATCGCGGCCACGCTTTGCGCCGCCAGAGCACATTGGCCAGGAAGACGACTCTGGGCGCTCTACGAACCCAAGACGCAGACGAGCAGGCGATCGGTGTTTCAAGAACGAACGGCTTCCGCTCTGGCGCAGGCGGATAATGTTGTCCTTCTCCACCCCCACGATCTGGATTCGATCCCGCAGCAAGAGCGGCTCGACATGCATGGGCTCGTCACCGAGATTGCTGAAAACGGCAGGCTAGTGAGTCACTTCCACGATGTCCCCGAGCTCGTGCAATACATGCTGGAAGAGTTGGGAAACAGGGACGAGCTGATCGTGGTGATGAGTGCGGGCAGTTTTGGCGGGGCAGTTGAACAGCTCTATTCTGCAATCAGCAGTCGAGCGCATCATCGCGATACATGAAGATCGAGAACAAGCGTTCTGTGCTTAACCCGTACTTCTCATCCCGCACCCAAAGCGTTGGGGGCGGGACAGCCACAGCCAACTACACCGCTTCGCGACGAAAGCCGGTGAGAAGTGCGGGTTAAACGTGTGGTCTTCAGGATTGCAGCCCTGATCGGCGCTCTCTGTGTGTTCCTCGCCATAGAAGGCGCTCTCCGCATGGCGGGAGTTCCTAAACGGGGCGCGCTCTTTTTTCAGTCGGATGGCTCAGTGCAGTTCTCGCAAGGCGCCGCAACGAGATACTTCTCAGCCTCGGCGGAGTACGTTCCCGAAGCGCATCCAGAGATATTTCGCTCACCGAAGCCTCCAGATACGTGGAGGATTATCTGTTTGGGCGGCTCTACCATGGCAGGATACCCGTATACGCATAACGGGGCGCTTCCATCCCTGATCCGTGATCGACTCATCCACTTCTTTCCACAGAAGCGAATTGAGGTGCTCAACCTCGCGGTCCCGGCTGTTGGCAGCTACACCGTATTTGATATGTGCCGCCATGCCATGCGGTACCAACCCGACCTCTTTATTGTCTATTCCGGACACAATGAGTTCTACGGTGCACTTGGCGCCGGGTCTACCCAGGCGATGACCGCACCGAGAGAGATGGTGCTGCTGCATTTGCGGATGCAGGATTTCGCGCTGTACCGATTGCTGTGGCTGGCCGGCGGTTTTCTGCGAGGAGGACACACCGTTGATCCCCACGGCCCGACTCTCATGGCCCGGATGGTGGAACACACAAACATCGACCTGGGGAGCGAGACCTACCAGAGGGCTTTGGAGGTGTTCTCCAGGAACCTCAGGGGGATTTGTTCTCTCTGCAGCGACAAAGAGGTGCCGTTGATGGTGTGCGAGTTGGTCTCCAATCTCAAAGACCAGCCACCTTTCGCACCGTGTTCGCCGGCGGAGGATGGCTCCGCGGGAGGACCTGATCACCGCGGAAGTGGTTCAACGGAGGAATCAGCCGACGAGCTCTACCGGCTGGCTATTCAGACTGAGCGGGAAGGCGCGAAGGAAAAGGCGCGGTGCCTCTTTATCATGGCCAAGGATCGGGATGGGCTCCGTTTCAGGGCCAGCAGCGAGTTCAACGATACTCTCCGGGCCGTTGGCATGCGTGAAGGCGCTCTTGTGGCGCCCCTGGGGCGGATTTTCCAGAATGCCAGTCTCTTCTCTGCTCCTGGGTACGACTTGTTCATCGACCATCTCCATCCGAATCTCGAGGGCTACATGCTGATGGCCCGATCGATTGTAGAGACACTTCGCCACTCATCCGTGCTTGCCCCCCGGGATTCTTGGCCCCGTGAACAAGAGGAGACAGAAGGGATAAACAGGGACATGGCGTTGGTGACTCATCTTGAACATGCCATGGCATATGATAAAATATCTAGACTGATGTCCCATTGGCCATTCTCCCTTTCGCAGCGTCGACCCGTCTATAGCTTTGAGGATAGCATCCTCGCGCTGGCCATGCAATATCACGACGAAGATCGGTCTTGGACTGGCGCGCATCTTTCTGCCTGCGACTATTATCTCAGGCATGGGAAGGCTCGGGCAGCCCGGAGAGAGGCGAAGGCCATACTCAAGCAGGCTGCGGCTTTTTGGCCCGCATGGCTGAAGGTTGGTGATAGCTATCTCAGTGAGGGGAAGGCACTCAAGGCCATAGAGGCCTATGAAGCTGCCGGCCATTGGGCAGAGCAGGTGGGTGCCCCGCCAGGTTTAGCCTTGGCGAAGAAAGGCGCCGCATGCCTTGCGGCTGATCAACCCATGAATGCCAACCGTATCCTTCACCACGCACTCAGACCGGAAAATGGCTTGAGCGACATTGAGCGATCACGAGCCCGCTATCTTCTGGCTCTCTCTCTCCTGCAACTGGGGAGACCGGAAGAAGCTCGTGCCATGGCGCAGGAGTTGCGCCGGGAAAAGGGCGGACGGGAGCTTGCGGGTAGGATCCTTGCTCACCTCCATGAGAAGTAGGATGATGCCTTGACAAGCGGCAATCAATCGTGCATACGTGTTAGGCAAGTGCATGGTTTGATGGATGACCGGAATTGACGAAGGAGAGAGATTACATGGAATCGGTGGTTTATCGACCGCTTGGCTCCGGCGAAGCGGTGGTGGTGGATGTGGGCAATGAACTCAGAGGCGGCTCCTCCGAAGAATTTCGGCATGTGGTCAGACATCTGGTCAGTCAGGGCGTGAAATGGATGATTCTGGACTTTGGCAAGGCACTGTCCGTGGATTCCATGGCAGTGGGCGTCTTGATCATGGCATTCAGACTATGCGAAGAGAGCGGAGGAGAGGTGATCCTTTTGCAACCACAGAGGAGCCTTATCTCCTTGCTGGAGATGCTGACCATCGATCAGTTCTTTCGGGTTTTTGCGGATGAAGGAGAAGCTCTCGACGCACTCAAGGCTGAGGGCGTGGATGTAGCCGAAGGGAAGTGATGCCGTTATCGGAGGGAATTGGTATTCTCTCAGGGGCATCTGCCTCTTGTGCATGCTTGGTATTGCCTGCGGCGGAGATGCGGAGTTGAGTAGTGAGATTCTGGAGCGGGTCAGAAAACGCATGGTAGAGGAACAGATTGCAACAAGGGGCGTAGCCGACCCTGCGGTTCTCGAGGCGATGCTCGATGTGGAGCGACACCGTTTTGTCCCCCCCGACATGGTGCGCTATGCATACTCCGATCAGCCTCTTCCCATAGGAGAAGGGCAGACCATCAGTCAACCGTATATCGTGGCGCTCATGACCGAGCTTCTTTCGGTGGAGCCAGGCGATACGGTGCTCGAGATTGGAACCGGTTCGGGGTATCAGGCGGCCGTATTGGCACAGATCGTGGCTCACGTATACTCCATCGAGATCGTTGAGCCCCTTGGCTTGCAGGCACAGAGTCGTCTCCATGAACTGGGCTTTGACAATGTAACGGTCCGGATTGGTGATGGCTACCGGGGCTGGCCGGAACACGCGGATTTTGATGGAATCATTGTCACGGCGGCGCCGCCCCGCGTTCCTGCGCCTCTCCTCGAACAGCTTTCAGTGGGCGGGAAGATGGTAATCCCGGTGGGAGACGCGTTTCAAGAGCTGCAGGTGATCACCAGAGTGGATACTGGGTATCAAGTCCAGAAGAACATCCCTGTGCGTTTCGTGCCCATGGTGGGGGAGGTGGAACGCGAAGATCGGTGACTTGATGTCTCGGAGCCGTTCAAGGGTTTCCAGTCTTCGCTGCGCTACGCCTTGGCATGCAGGTTTCAGTGTTGAGTGCGGCCTCTGATGGCGCGGTGCCATCAGATTTTTCCGGTTTGAGAGTACAGCAGATTATGAAATGTACTCTCAAACAAGGGGGGATTGGCTCACACCCCAAATCCGTGGTCGCTCAGAATGACAGTGGGAGTGCCAATGCGGATGTGTCAATGCCTGTCATTCTGAGGGAGCGGAGCGACCGAAGAATCTGGGAGGGGGGAATTGGGGAGAGAAGCGAAGTGCTTGATTGAGGGATTCATGGATTGAACATCCCGTCGCCATCTGAGGGCATTCTTATGTGACGCGACCAGACAATCACTCCCAGGGAGAGCCATGGCAACAACACATCGAATTCCCTCAAACCTATGAATTCTTACTATATTCCTTTCGATACTCATGAAGTACGGGGGTGACGCGAGACCGGAATCGAGGAGGTCGTTTTGCCTATCAGAACAGTGACTGCGCTTCTTCTGCTGATGCACATAGGTGCGACATATGCGAACACCTACCATTCAATAACCGTTGATGGTGATCTTTCCGAATGGGACACCAGTGGTGAGCGATGGTGGACTTCGACATCAAACAAGAACGGCTACATGACATGGGATGCTGACTCGTTGTATGTGGGCTTCGACGGCGTGAATATCAACGACAACGGGGGGTACAACCAGGCGCTCTTCGCCGCCATGGATTTCGATCCAATGCCTGGGCTGTCAGAAGGAGCCGGTGATTCATCGCTCCCTTCTGAGGAATGGTATGCGGGATCAATCGTCAATCTGCCGTTCAATGCAGACCTCCTCTATTCAGTGAAAGCGGTTGACGGTTTGGCGGAAAAACACGTATGGCTCCATGACGGATCGTCCTGGCAGCGGGATGGCGCCAACTCCACCGATGATCTGAGGGCCGAGTTCACGGTGGTGTGGAACGATAGCTCGTGTGAGATGGCCATTCCCAGAAGCCATCTCCATTTTACATCTCATGTTCATATGGTGATCTATGCGAAAGACCTGGCATCTCCCTCGGCTCCCGGATGGGGCTGGTTGTACAGTGCGGTCCCCGATAATGGCGTATCGGACGGAATCGGCGAGAAGACCTTTGTGCATCACTACGGTTTCCGGCTCGGTCCGGATATCCGCCCCAATGATGGGATCTTCTACGACGCGACGCAGGGTCATCTGGTATGGACGCCTGATCCACCCGGGCCCAACGATTCCATTGACATTGCAGTGAGAGATTGTACTCAGTCGGGCTGGCTTCATTGGGGGGTGAACGCGGGCGATGGTTCGTGGACTGCTCCGATTTCGCAGTACTGGCCGGCCGGAAGCAGCCCGTCGGGCAACACTGCTATTGAAAGCCCTCTTCTGGGCCCCGATCCCAACGGCGAATGTACCATCAGCCTGGGTCCCTTCAACACGGGAGCGCAACTGGTGCATACCGCGGATTTCGTCATCCACTGGTTGGATGACTCCTGGGACAACAACAGCGGGAATGACTATCAGATCAAGCTCTGGTTCGAGCCTCGAGCCGGTGAACCTGAGGTCGATCTGACGCATCCCCCCGCGGATACATCGTTCGTTCAGGGTGTGGTGGTGAACGTGACCTGGACCAGCAGCGGTGCGACTCAAACCACGCTTTGGCTCGACGGCACTGACGTGGCCACTAGCTCGCCCTTTTCATGGGATACCAGTGCGGACTCCTTGGGATCACACCTCCTGGTGGCAGAGGCGGAGAATGCAGGCCTGGTCTCGTTTGACTTCACCCATACCTGGATCGTGCCCACAGTCATTGATTCGCAGCCTCCCGGCGGTACGTCACCAGGAGCGAACGACAATGGTGATGGTACGGCAACCTTCGCCCTCTGGGCGCCGGAGAAGCACTTTGTGGCCTTGTCCGGTGACTTCAACGGATGGAGCGGCAGTTCCGACCTTCTCATGTCGTACCAGGATAGCATCTGGTGGACTAGCCTGACGCTCGCCGATGGAACGTACCACTATCGTTTTCTTGTGGACGGGAATCTCCCCATTGCCGACCCGTATGCACGGGAAGTCGATTGGACTGAGAATGGCGCACAATCCGGCAATTGGCGTCTCGCTGAAGCCGTAATCGAAGTAGGCGAAACAGCCTTCCCGTGGACTGATGTTTCTTGGCTTCCCCTTGCGCCGGAAGATATGATCATCTATGAAGCGCACGTGGGTGATTTTTCTGAAAGCGGCGACTTTGCCGGTCTGCAGGCACGTCTTCCCTATCTCGCCTCGCTAGGGATCAATGCTCTTGAGCTCATGCCCTGCTATGAGTTCCCCGGTGGCATAAGCTGGGGATATAACCCGGCCTACTACTTCGCGCCCGAGGCCACGTACGGGAGCCCGGATGATCTGAAGAACCTCGTAGATGCAGCCCACTCCTACGGTATCGCCATCCTGATCGATATGGTGTTCAATCATCTGGATGCATCGGCCTCCTTGTACCGGTTGTACGGCGACGACTATGATGCCAGCCCGTGGTTTCATGCGCTCACGAATCCTTGGGGTTTCCCGGATCTTGATCATTGGAGTGATGGGACGAAACAGCTCACCAAGGATGTACTGGAGTTCTGGATGGACGAATATCACGTGGACGGCTTCCGATATGATGCCACTGCGTTCATTGGCTGGGATGGTGTGGGCGACGGCGCCGGGAATGGTATCGGATACTTCACCTATGTTGCCTGGGATCATGATCACGATGTGTACCAGGTGCTCGAACACCTGCCCCAGGAAACGGATGTGGTGACTGAGACCAAGGCGACGTCACTCTGGCACGATACCTTTCACGACCAGATGAAGGCGAACCTGCGCGAGGATCAGTTCGAAGGATCGAGCTATGGGAACATGGATGTAACCGCCCAAGCCATCCACTATGCCGGCGATGGGTTCACCGACGAGAGCCAGGTGGTGAACTATACCGAGAGCCACGATGAACAGAGGATTGTCTACGAAGCGCAGACCAATCCGGGCATCGACTATGACCTGGCAGTCAAGAAGTCGAAGCTGGGGGCCGTGGTTCTTCTGACCTGCACAGGCACGCCTATGCTTTACCATGGGCAGGAATTCGGCGAAGATACTGAACGTACCATTGATCCGAATCCGCTCCATTGGGAGTATGTGGAGGAAGATGCGGGATCAGGACTTCTCAAGCATTACCGCCGTTTGATCTGGCTTCGAAAGAACTATGCATCTCTTCGAAGTGGAAACCTCTTTACCACGCTCCAGGACAGTGATAATCATGTGATTTCGTACTGGAGGGCCACTGACTCCAATACTGACTCCGTGGTGGTGGTGGTCAATTTCGATCGTCTTGCCAAGACGGTGAGCATAGACTTTCCCATAACTGGAATATGGTATGAGTTCCTTGGTGATTCTACTGTCAATGTCTCCGACCTGCAGCGTGTTCTCACGATTCCAGGCTCCGAGGCAAGGATGTACTGCCGAAACAAACGATGGACTACTGAGGATACCATCCCACCCGCCGCTCCAGATGAAGTGACTCTGATTCCGTCGGAAGGGCACATCACCGTCACGTGGTCCGCAGTAACATCTGACAGTATTGGTGGGCCCGAACAGGTCTCTTTCTACGAGGTCTACCGGGCGATGATCCCGTATTTCGAGACAGAGAACGTTTACTTCCTATCCTCAGTCATCGATACCTCTTATGTTGACAGTGCCCCACCTGACGGAGATGTCTACTACCGCGTGGTGGCTTGGGATGAATCCGCCAACCGTGGTCTGCAGTCGGATACGCAGGGGAGATTCCCGTTCAATACAGGGGGAAGAACCGACGCAACAACAGGAAAACATGGAGAGGATTGCCGTGGATCAGCCAGAGAGTGAACTACCGGATACCACGATTGAGACTTTGGCAAGAGGGTTCTTCAAGGAGGCGTCCGCCTATGGATTCAAGAAGATGGACTATGTTCGATTCGTGAACATTCTTCTTGATTCCGCAATGAGCAACAATCACCTATCGACGGATTCGCCCGCCCCATCTCGTGACATTCGACGCACTTCGAACCCTATGCAGGATGTGGGGGCGTCTCTTATCCTGCCCTTACGGAGTGAACGGTTGACGATAAGATCCTTCCAGCGTGAGACCGACCGGGTCTTTTTCCAGAAATGGATCGACGACCAGCATGGACGGTACTTCCTGCTCTCCATCACGTCATCAAGATTCCTCTGTGTCGATGACTTCATCAAGAACGATCGGTGCATCCTCGGCACGGTGACACTGCACGATACGACTCCCATCGGGCTGGTTGCATATATCAACCATGACAGGATCCAAGCAAAGGCTGAGCTGAGGAAGATAGTGGGGGAGTCAAAGGCGCGGGGCAGAGGATTTGGGAAAGAGGCTACAAAGCTGTGGATCGCATACGGACAAGCCACCCTTGGCCTGGAGAAGATCTATCTCAATACACTGGAGACCAATATCATGAATATCAGGTTGAATGAGGAGCTGGGCTTTCGGATCGAGGGCATCTTGCGAAATGAGGTTTTTTTCGACCGAGCTCATCACGATGTGCTGAGGATGGGTTTGCTGAGAGATTAGGATTGAGGAATTGGGGAGGAATCAACAATCTGTCAATCTGGAATCTATAATCTGGGGAATAGGAATGCGAAATAATGGAAGCTGACATACTGGGAGGCGGATTCGAGAGAGAGACACTCGCGCTCCAGGATGATTATGAGGGAGAGAGTATCGCCACGCTCATTCGCAAGAGAGCGCCAAAGGAATCCACCAAGGCGGTGCTCTATATCCACGGATACGTTGACTACTTCTTCAAAGCGGAGATGGCGGAGAAGTATTGCGAACATGGGTTCAATTTCTATGCGCTTGACCTGCGAAAGTATGGTCGATCTCTATTGCCGCACCAGACCCCAAACTTCTGCAACGATATCAGCGAGTACTTCGAAGAGCTCGCACAAGGAATCGACATCATCAAGAACCGTGATGGCAATGAGAAACTTCTCTTGCATGGGCACTCCACCGGATGTCTTGTGATTGCGATCTACGCTCATCAGTTCCGCCATGAGGGAACCATCAATGCCCTCTTCCTCGATAGCCCGTTTTTTGAGTTCAACGAGAATTGGATCAAGAGAACGGTCCTCATGGATCTCATAGGATCCGTGGCGAGGTTCCATCCAGACCTGTACGTGCCTGGAGGCCTTTCCCCCATCGCAGGCGAGAGCCTGCATCGAGATCATCATGGGGAGTGGGATTATAACCTTGAGTGGAAGCCCATCAATGGTTTTCCGCTCCGGACCGGGTGGCTAAGAGCAATCCATAATGCACACAAGAAGATTCAGGGTGGACTCCAGATTGCTTGTCCGGTGCTTATCATGTATTCGGCCCAGAGCAGCAAACTGAAGAAGTGGAGTGATCTCGCATTGAGGACCGATACGGTGCTTGATGTGGCGGATATCGGCCGGTATGCGGATGCCCTGGGGGACCATCTCACTGAGATACGCATTCCCGGCGCGATGCATGATCTCGTCCTGTCCTGCCAAGAGGTAAGGGAGGATGTGTATCGGAAGTTTTTCACCTGGTTATCCGCCTACGTCGCGTAGTGGAGATGTCGGGTTGCGCTGGGCTAACCCGACCTTACTATATGGCCTCGCGAAGCTCCTGCTCTGCGATCTTGGCTCGGACATCATCCATATCCAGTTCCTCAACCTGTTTGATGACATCTGCCAAGGCGTTGGCAGGAAGCGCCCCCGGTTGCATGTAGACAAGAATCTGCTCCCGTGTGAATCGAACCAACATGCGATTCGTTGTGTTTGATCAATCGTAGACCTGGGTGAGCATGGACTTGCCAGAACACACCAGAGGATGATGAGGTCCAAAGATGTATTTGTTTGGAGTTGCTGAGTGAGCCACGCGTGGAAGGGGAGTGGCCTGTGTTTCCTCGCTCACATCGGGAGCGAGAGACAGCTATTTTACATGCTTGGTTTACTAGTGATTGGAGCGCTGATCGGATCGTGTGCCGGGCCTGCGAAGTTCATCCCGTTTGAAGAGCCCAAAATCCGATTGATGCCCATGGATAGTCTCCGTACCCCCACATCGTTCAGAGCTTCGGGCAAGGTTCTTGCTATGAAAGGGGAGGTGCGCTATCTGGCCCGATGGGCCTTTGCAGCGAATACTGGGCGTATGAGGATCCAAGTCTTTGCCACCGAAGGAACGATGTTGGCGGATATGGCCATTCAAGGCGACAGTCTTTGCGTAGTCTTGGCACAGGAACGGGAATGCCATTGTGGGTCTGTGTCCGCGGTACCTCTGGGCGCACTCCTTGGTTTGGAGATCGATTGGGGCGAAGCACTGATCGGTCTCAACACGCTCCTGTGGCCAAATCTGGACAGTTCATATCAATGGATGCCAGGGCGGCTTGGTGGCAGGAAAGGCTGGTTTGAGCCGCAATGTCGGGTCTTTCTTGCTGTTGATGAAAAGAAGAAGGCGCCCAAGTACCTTTGCCTCGGCGAAGCGCGGGATCGCGTGACTGCCCAGATCGAATCATACAGGGAGATCCATGGGATCTTCTTTCCCTCGCGCGTGGTCTTTCATTGGCCGGGAAAGGACTCCCGTATGTGGCTCGATATCAATACAAGAAAGATAGGCGATATCGCCGAGGATGTTTTTTGTGTCCCATGCAAAGAGATGAGTGATGTTATTGCGTGGTAGCCTTGTTCTGTTGTTTGCGCTGATCCTACCTTCGCAGACCTATGGCTACTACGGTTTCGGCAAGAATAAAGTTCAGTACTTCAGGCGTGAATGGCAGGAACTCGATGTGGGGGCTTGCAGGCTGTACTATCCATCCGGGCTTCACAAGGTCGCGAGCTATGCTGCGCACGTGATCACCACTGATGTTGCGCAGGTGGAGGATCTCCTGGGGCACATTCCTCGTTATCAGGTCCCCGTGGTGATCTACAATAGTCACCCGGAGTTCCTGGAAACGAACATACTGCCGTTCATATTGCCAGAGGGGGTTGGCGGTTTTACCGAATTCGTCAAGGGGAGAGTCGCAATACCGAACACCGGATCATATAGCGATCTGCGGCACGTGCTTGTGCACGAAATGACCCATGCGGTGATGGGCGACAAACTTGTCCGAGAAATGAACCTGCATCGAAGACACCGCTCCACCAGTGTGCCGCTTTGGTTTTCGGAGGGGCTGGCGGAGTATACGAGCACGACTTGGACCGCCCGAGAGGAGATGGTGCTTGCCGACGCCTTTCTTGACGGAAGGCTTCCCGGGGTGGCGAATCTATGGAAGGTCAACAGGAGCTATCTTGTGTACTGTGCCGGCCATTCCCTGCTTCTATTCATGACGGAGACATGGGGCGTTGGATGCATCGAAGAGATACTCCGGTCTCTCTGGCAGGCCCGCGATTTCGAAGAGGTTTTTCTCACCGTAACTGGTCATTCATTTGATGAGCTCACGTCTGCGTGGCGAGATTGGCTCGGGCGGCGGTTTACTTATCAGTTTTCCCGGGACGAGGCGGAGCTTCAATTCACCAGAATCTCTCGCAACGGCGGATCATATCTTTCGCCGGCAGTCACCGGCGGCTCTGCAGACACCGTGTTGGCCATCTCATATGGCGACGGCTACACCTCCATCTGCGCGCTGGATCCCGGGACCGGAGCGAGGAGAGTCAGGAAGCTGCTCAAGGCTGGGGGCACCGAGGGGTTGGAGTCACTGCATCTTTTCCGCTCAAGGCTTGGCGCCGGGCCAAACAACACCGTGGCTTTTGTGGCAAAAGCAGGGGAGCGGGATGCCCTCTATCTGATGGATGTGACATCCGGAGATTTCTTGTCCTCGTGGACATTCGATGCGCTCATAGGGCTCAGCAGCCCGAGCATCTCACTCGACGGTACGCGTGTGGCATTCAGTGCTTCGGATTCGGTAGGTGTTGTTGATCTCTATATGCTTGAGCGTGGTTCGGGGGAACTCCAGCGCCTCACCAATGATGTGTTCTACGATGCGTCTCCATGCTTCGATCCTGATGGCCGTCGTCTGGTTTTCAGTTCGGACCGAATCTCCTGCGGCCTTGATAGATGTCGGAATCTCTTTATCTACGACTTGGAGGATGGTCGAATCACGCAGCTGACGTATGGGCACACGCTCGACAGCTATCCCGCGTGGCGCCCCACGGGTGATGAGATCGCCTTTGTCACCGACAGGGGGCGCGGGAGCGAGATCTGGGTCACCGATGGCAAGGACATGGCATGTGTGGTGGCGCCAAAGGGAGGATCTTCGGATCCAGCCTGGAGCAGGGATGGTTCCACACTCTATTTCTCCGTATATCGACATGGCATGTTCTCGGTCTTTGCGGCACGCTATCCCATGGATCAGATGCGCGTTGAAGATGTGGTGCAAGGAGATTGTGCGGGGTTTTGGGAGGAGCCCGCCCCGCGTGCCGACCTATGTTCGAGGCCCTATAGACCGAAGTATAGCTTAGACCTCTCGCGTGGTGTCATGGCATACGATCCATCTATTGCCGTGGGCGGGGGAGCTGACGTTTTGCTGACGGATGTACTTGGTGACCGCCGTTTCTACTTTCACGTGAGCAACAGTTCTGAGAGTATGGATAACTTCCTCGGAAGCTTCAATCTCGCCGTCTCGTACGTGAATCTCCATCGACGGCTCAACTATGGAGTGGGTGTGTTCCGATTGCCCGTGGTGAGCGAAACACTCGAAGATGGGTTCAGAGCAGCAGAACGACATAGCGGTACGGCACTCTCATTGAGCTATCCGTTGAGCAGATTTCATAGAATCGAGGGTGGAAGCAGTATCCGGTGGGCGGAAGGGCTCTATGACAATACAAACTGGGTCGAATTGCGTGCGCGCATGGGGTATGTTCGTGATACCGCGCTTTGGGGATCAGAGGGTCCTTGGGATGGCTCTCGGCTGAGCGTACAAGGCACACTGGGGTTGGAGGGTGGAAGCAGTGGCACCACCAGGAGGGAGCTTTTTGTCGATCTCAGGCGATATCTGCGGATCACTCTTCGTTCGACGCTGGCCCTTCGCGGGCAGCTCTGGACCAGTGAAGGCACACGGCCAAAACGGTTCGGCCTCGGGGGGCCATTGAGTTTGCGGGGGTGGGGAAACAATCGTATGGTGGGAAAACATCGGATGCTCTTCAACGCCGAGCTCAGATATCCGTTGTTGGATGCCATCGTCTTTTTCACACCTGCGGGGGAAATCGGGTTTGGCCCCCTTCGCGGCGCCGCGTTTGTTGATGCGGGCAGGGCATGGGACGCCGCATTTCCAGGTTTTGTGGGGAGCACGGGTCTCGGGCTGCGTCTTTCGATGGGCGGCGTACTCGTACTGAGACTCGACATGGCCTCGCCTACTGATTTCAAGTCATATTGGGGGCGCAGGAACACGCAGTTCTTCTTCGGCTGGAGCTACTGAGAAGTGGACGATGGCTGCCTCCCCGGCTCCCGGGGCCTGGGGAGCGAGGGACGGAGCTATCTTGCCCAATCTGTAACAGCTATCAAGGGCGTAGGACCCAAAGGCGAAGAGCTCCTGAGTAGCCTGGGCATCGCCACCGTGGGGCAGCTCCTTTTCCATCTTCCCATGCGATACCTTGACAGGTCCACCATCATTCCAGTGGCCTCAGCCCGCCCAGGAGTGGAAGGTCTGTTCAAGGGGCGGCTTTCCTCCGCAACGATCCATCTTGGCAGAGGACGGAGGAGGATGCGGGGATCTCTGTTGACCGACGATACCGGCTCCATCCGATGCCTATGGTTCGGCGGATTCGTATGGGGGAAAAACTGGCTGGACGACGAAGAGGTCCTGGTCTGGGGCAAGGTCGCTACCAAGGGAGCTCCAACCATCATGCACCCGCAGGTTGAGCGTATTCGGGGAGAGATCGAACCGTTGCTTCCGGTATATCATCTCACTGCGGGTCTGAGCCAAGGCAGGATCCGTGCGTGGATCAGGGCTGCTTTATCTGTTTTGCCAGGAGATGTGCGCGGAGCGGTACCAGATGATATTGCCGCAAAACATCGCTGGCCCGACCTGCGAAAGGCCCTGCACGGGGTGCACTACCCATCCACGTATGGGAGCGCACGCCTGTCGGCGGATCGTATCCGCGTGGAGGCCCTGATTCCCTACCAACTTCTCGTACTCAAGCGACGAGAAGAGCTGCGTGAGTCTTCATCGCAACCCATGAGGGGCGGTGTACCCGCACTGAGGTCATTCTTGCATGCATTGCCCTTTTCTCTGACCGCAGCGCAATCGCATGCGCTGGGCGAGATACGCGGCGATATGGCGAACCCATACCCCATGCACAGGCTCTTGCAGGGTGATGTGGGATCCGGGAAAACGGTGGTAGCGGCCGGTGCGATGATGGTCAGCCTGGGCCATGGGCATCAAGCTGCCCTCATGGCGCCCACGGAAGTTCTGGCGGAGCAGCACTACAGGGTAATCGCCCCGTGGATGCGCGCCGTGGGGCATGAAGCTCGACTGCTGACAGGCTCGACACGGAAGTCGGAGCGTAAGGAGATTCTCTCTGCGGCAGCCTCCGGGGAACCCAACCTGGTGATCGGTACACAGGCACTCATACAAGAGGGGGTTGCGTTTGGTGATCTCGCTCTGGTAGTGGTTGATGAACAGCATCGATTCGGGCTGGCACAGCGTGCGCAGCTTGCGGGCAAAGGTCTGGCTCCTCATGTGCTCATCATGACTGCCACACCGATACCCCGAAGCCTGGCGCTGACCGCGTACGGCCACTTGGATCTGTCGGTTCTCGATGAGATGCCTCCCGGCAGGAAGCCAGTGCATACTATCTGGCTCGAGGCTGAAGACCGGAAGAGAGCGCTTTCCATGTTGTGTCGGGCAATTGATGAGGGCCATCAGGGGTATGTGGTGGCTCCACTGGTGTCCGAGTCAGACCAATTGGAAGCCACGGGGGCTACTGAGCTCTGTCAGGAGCTTTCCGCAGGTGTGCTCTCCCACGTTGATGTGGGCCTTCTCCATGGCCGGATGAATGGCGTGGATAAGGAGCGGATACTCTATGATTTTACCGCCGGCAAAATCAAGGCATTGGTCTGCACCACAGTCATCGAAGTGGGCGTGGATGCCCTCGGCGCCGGCGTGGTCTTGATCGATGGTGCGGAACGCTTCGGTCTCGCCCAACTCCATCAACTGCGGGGACGAGTCGGGCGTGCCGGCCAGGAGGCACTCTGCATCCTTGTCACCGGCAAGAACCCGACAGAAGACGCCGAGAGGCGGATGGAAGCTTTGCTGGGCACGAACGATGGCTTCATACTCGCAGATCGTGATCTCGAGCTTCGAGGCCCCGGCGAGCTTCTTGGTCCCCGGCAGCATGGCCGGATCCCGGGGCTCCTGCTCACTGACCCGCGTCTCGTAGTGGTGGCAAGGCGTTGTGCAGACCAGATCATGGAGGATTGCAGGGACGACCCCACAAGAGCAACCGATCTAGAGGCTCTTGTGGCCACCGACCTCCTCGGGGTTCTTGAGGCGGGCTAGGACTGCGAACCCTCAGTGCAACTGGCACGGGATTGCTATGTCCCAACAGAGCTACCATCACAAGGTGCAGGTGTCAAAAAGAGAAGAGCCTTTCCAGCTGATATTCAAGCACATCATAGCTAAAGTACCTACTGCCTATGTCAAAATTATACTCACCTATCTCCTTGCAGAGACTATTATCATGGATGATGTTATTGATCTCGTTAACTGCTTCGTCTGTCAAAACACTGTCTTCGATCATAACAGTCTTAAATCCTTTACTGCCGATTTCAGTCCAATAGACTGGCTTATAGTTGTTCACAAAGATGGGCTTCTTCGCTGCCACACATTCAAGGAAAGCATTGCCAAAGCCTTCGTACGTGCTGAAATAGGTGCAAGCTCTCGCATTTGCGTACGCGTCGGCGATGGAGTAGATCTTCAGCCCCCCATAGGTTTTTCCTCTTCTGGGAAGGATTCGATGGCTGCCGAAGAAGACTCTGTCTTCTAGTCTCTTCGTCTGAATGATATCCATGAGCTGTCTGAAGTATCCGAACCTCTCATCGTCCGCTTTGCTTCCTGTGACAACCAACTTCACTCTCTTGTCGTCAAGTCTCTCTATCAGATCGATGGCGGTTTTGATCCCTTTGCGCTTCACAATACGCGTCACTTGGAAGAGAGGAATATCGTCACTGTCGAGACCGAGGTTGGATGGCATGTCACTATTGTAGCTATCGCTCAATGCGTACGGCTTGCTGAAGTCCATCACATTCGGAACAATCGCCGAGTCTATGTTGAATCTGTTCATTAGACCTTCATGATCAAACGAGTTGATAACAGCATGACGCACGTGGGGGATTTGAATCGGGAAAGTGCTCTCGACGATCTCTTCTACCTCCGGATGTGGTGTGCGATATCTATCACCGCGTTCCCAGTAGAAGTCATGGTCATGACAGATCGTTGGTATCCTCGTATGTTCAACCAATTGCTTGATGCCCATACCCATCGACAGATGGCACGGCAAGGCGCCCGCGTTTTCCACCAAGATCACCTCAATGTCATTTCTTATGATCCACTTGAATAGCTGAATTGCAATAACTTCCGAGGCGTGGTCAAGATGGCGCAAAAGCTCACCTGGGTCCTCATCTGGAAAGTAGAAGGCTCTCTTCTGCTCCCACTCGCACTCAGGTGAGTAGAATGATAACATAGGAAGAAGGGTATTCTTTTCACTGTCAGCGTGGTGATCCGTAAACCTACCCGAAATGACATAGATCTCATGTCCCATTTTTTCCAGCACATGGATCCATTTCTCGGTCTCCAACGAAACGCCGTCGATGTCTCCAATTCTGCCGATGATAACACCAATACGCATATCGACACCCATATCCATTCCGCAAAGGCTACGATACGCTGAGAAAGTATACAGCGCCGGCGATGTAAGGCAAGCGATCGCCGTCCGAACGAGGGAAGCCTAGTCTATCCAACCCACGACTGCATTGCCCACGGGGCGGGGTTCAGGAGGCAGAGAGAGAACATCTTTCTCGTACTCTGAGTTGAAAGGAGATATGTTCAGTACTCTTCCGCACGCAAACAAGGTGCTGCTTCCTCCGGGATCTAGTCCCATAGCCTTCACCACCCCATTCGAAATGAGGATTTCGGCCATATTCTGATGGGTGGCCCCCACAGATTCCCTGATCCTGCCATTTATGGCCAGAACGCATACCCCACCTGAATCCTCAAGTCCAACCGCTATCTTCGGTCCCCGCATATCCGTGAAGTCAAGGCGTGCAGCTTGGGTCCGTATGGAATTCTCCGTCTTCCAACCCTCGATTTCCATATCAATATCGGCATTGCCTCCATCACCTACCAAAAGTGGCCCTGCCTCTATCGCGTTCTGGATTCCCTCCCACCCTGTCATATGAATGTGTAGGGGTTTGGGGTAAGTCTTCCACTGGTTGGGAAACAGGAAAGGAGGGAACGAGAGTACAACACCCACTGGGACTACAGGGATAGTCTGACCTCTTTCTGTCTCGATGACCTCTTTGATCATGTTGCCAGCCAGGCGAACAATGACGCGACCGTCCCCCGGGATCTCCTTCTCGTCATAGAGTAAATCATAAAAGGAGAGGTTTTCCATGGGGTTTTTCACATTGTAGTGTTCTCGTGTGAAGACTATGCTAGTTCCGCTGCCTGAGACGGTGAAACCATCACGCGAGTTCACCCTTCTTACCTCCAATCTCCCATCTGGATATGAGATAAAGGCAGGTTTGTTGAATAGAGGAGGACAGAGCACTTCGCCGTTCGAAACAATCAGCCCCAAAGGGGATCCGATATAGGTCTCCGGCAGTCCGAGTTTCCCCACAAGTTCCGCATTGAGCATGTATCCGCCGTTCCACGCCACTTGGATTCGCTTGCCTGTCTCTCTCTGAAATTCCTCAATGAATTCAGTAACCTTTCTCCGGCTCTTGCTACAGATGGCGGCAAATCGCCACTTGCCTTCCGGTACCCGCGTGTCCATCCGAGCCATCACTCCGTGCCAAGGTAGCTTATCATCATACACACCGCTGACGTACTCATATGAGACCGAAGTCTCTTCCTCCTTTTCTTGTTCCCCGAGATACCGGGCAGAAAGCTTCGACAGCACCGCTTCGATTGGAGAGCCTCTTGTTTCTGCGTCCTTCTTTATCAGCCCCAAGAGCTTGCCCTCCCCAAGCAGCTCTGATAGCTGAGTGTACAGCGGGCTCTTCAGTGCCTCACTGAAGTCCTTCGATGTCTGGATGGGGGTGGGAAATGCAAGGGTTGTGCGGATACCGGCGGGTACGAACTGTACATAGCCGCTGCCCAAGGGGATTCCCATGATCCTGGCTGTCAATTCATTTTCCACACGACCGATGTGGAATCTGTCGATGTCAATGATGTCGGTCATGAGCGCTGCATGGGGGTCACATGTAATCACACACCCGTTCTCTACACGAATCTTCTGCAGTACACTCAAGGCGTGTTCACCAAGCTGCGCCAAGTCGATTCCAAGGCCCCAGTGGTTGGTCCTCACGATCTTCAGCAGCCCAGCTTTGAGAAGCAGGTTCAGCTCGGGATCCCCGCTTGTTTTGATGTGGGACTCAAGTGCACCTGCTGTTGCCCTCTTTCCAAGCGGTTTCTCAGGGCAAAACACGTAAGCAGGAGTAATTGAAGAAGAGCCAGCGGCGAAGTGCGTCTCCGTGAGCTCCTCGGAGAACCCGAGGTTGAACTGTGCGCGTATATGTTGGAGGGCGAAAAAATCAACGGTGTGCTTGATGTACTCGCATGGAAAAAGGCCGAGTGGAATCCGTTCCGCCAGTTTGCTGATCAAACGATCTCTATCATCAATGGCAAGGTTTGAACTGTCTGTCAGCTGCGACAGAGCAAGACGAACATCGGCGAAAAGATGGGGTATCCGTCCAAAGACAAGAGGAGAGGTGGGAGCGAATATCTTGTTGAAAAGCATATTGATCAGCCCAGTCAGCTGTTGATATGTCAAATCCTGGTACGGGTAGTGATCCTTGTTGCGATGTCTATAGGCAAAAGAATGATCGTGTCGAACGGCTATCTCGCCTTTCTTATAACGGAAGATATTATCGATGCTATTGTAAAATAGGTGAAGCCTCTCCGTATTTGTTCGGTCTATCCCGGGAGTGTCATCCACTAGTGTTCTCGCAAATCGCATCGCCATTCCGCGTATCTGCTGCTCTTCAACTCTGAAATAGCTCGGGTCTATGAGTGACTTCAGGTGAAGCATAAAGGACAAACGGCCGTAGCCAGGCAAGTAGTGGCGGCATGCTGTATTGAGCAGACCTCGAGTATCCTCATCCTTTAGGCAAATCGCTTCTTGATACTCAGCCATCGCATGGGTTACTCGCTGAATACTGAACTGATTTGGTTTTAGTTGGCGATAGAGCCGATGGAGGACATCATCTATGTTGTGCTCGAGGGTCTTGATACTGTAGCGCTTTGCCAACACCCGATGATTATCCTCAATGTCTCCAGCGAATCTCTGAGGGGAAAATACCCACTGAGAGATTCGCTGGAGCAACCTCTCGTCAATTGAGTTCTCTTCAAACTCTAGTACTTTGAGCCGGTCGGACTCCGGGAGATGCTTACCGATAACTTCATCGTACACTGTCCTGGGATGGTATCTATGAACAAAGATAGGGATACCTGACGCCGCTGCTTCTATGATCGGAAGACCGCGTCCTTCAGTTTCACTTGGAAGAAGAACGAGTGAAGCGATATTGTAGATCTCCGGAATGGTAAGAGGAACACTGTATTTCTCAATGAACCTCTTCCTGTCGAATTCGCTGAAGAGGAATCCCATTAAAACACGATCTTTGTAATCATCGGCCAGACCTGAGATAAACTCGGAATAACGTAGTATGAGTCTCTCGAAATACTCAAAGTGACCTGCTGCTATTGGCCCAGTTACTAGGATTGTTATGTGTAGAAAAGGATTCTGACGGAACCGTAGATCAATTTCCTCAATTGTAAAAAGCCTAGATAGAAGATCAAACGCGACCTCTATGCGCTTTCTGGCCATTACTCGGGTGGGTTGTAGAAAAACGATGTTATTGTTGCAGAAATCGAAAGATCCGAGTCCTCTTGCTCCGATCAAAACCGGTTTGGGTTCCTCCTCCGTCACGAGCTTGTGTTTGAGAACTTCATCCGTAGTGCACACCCTGAGATCCGGGCCATATCTTGCCAAGATGTCCGAAACCTGCACGAACGCTCTAATCTTCTCCGTGTTGGAGGTTGTTCGATATGAATTGATGTCGACAGCGGTATTCACTTCGCAGACGTTTGCTGGATTGTGCCCATTCATTTCGATGATATGTCTGCTTTGGTTCTTGTTAATGTTGACGGAGATCCAGGAACGTGACTCCCAAGGAAACAGGACCTCGATAAGAGAAAAGAACTCTCCAATGTCTGAATTGGTGAAGAAGAGATCTCGAGGGCCTTTCGGCAGGTGTTTGGTTACGATATCAACGGATCGATTGCCTCCCTCCCAATAGAAGTCATGATTGTTGCTGATGACAGGGATGCCCAGGCACTCAGATATCAGTACAACGGCCAGACTCAATGACACATTGCCGGGATTTGAACAAACATTGACAAGATAGAGGAGATTGAGCTTCTGCTTTTCTACGTATTCTCCCAATTCCTCCGTTATCTTCAATACCTCCGACCAATAGCGATGTATCAATGCGTTGTATTCGGGGCTGCCTCTCTCTAGTTTGGTGAGAAAAAAGTCCTGGAAGAGCGGCCAATCATGAAATGATGAAACTGTTTCCATTGTGAATGTCTTGTATGAAGGATCGATAAGGTGTTTCCCCTCCGGCAGGAATCCTCCACCTATGAAATGGATAGGAACATTCGGCAGGAGCTGACGAAAGCATCTGGAGTACTTTGTGATCTCGATTGTTACGCCATCAATTCCGTAATTGTAGGTAATAAAGCCGATGCCACCCTTGCGGATAGCCTCACGGAAGTCCTCGAAGAAGTCCGCGAACTCTGCTGTAGGTGTTTTCCGTTTCTCTCTGAATCTGTCTATGAAGAGTCCCAAGTCGAACCAAGTCTCGATTTCTTGAACTCTGAGGTATTCGAGCATTTCAACGACGGTCATTGCCAGCCTCCTTCAAAGCACCTGTAGAGTGAGGAGGATGATATGAATGAAAGGTCCGCAGAGCAATGCGGCACGGTTCCTATTGAAACATATTACGAGCCAGTCCGTGGGAAAATCAAGAGGGAGTTAACCCGGACTTCTCACCGGCTTTCGTCGCGAAGCGGCGTAGTTGGCTGTGGCTGTCCCGCACCCAACGCTTTGGGTGCGGGATGACCGAGGACCCCGCAGGCGTATCCTCTTTCCGCCAGCCGGCGGATCGAGGAGGCCGACGAAGTCCGCCAGCTGGCGGAAAGCAGGCGATGCCATATCGGTGGTTGCAGCCGAAAACTGGTGAGAAGTCCGGGCTCCAGTTTCACTTTTATTTCGCGGGCTTTCGTGAATGCCTTGCGCCGCAAGGG
>JAUXFG010000118.1 GCA_030620115.1 Candidatus Fermentibacterota bacterium | reverse complement strand
TACCCCATCACCCCATCACCCCATCACCCCATTCTTCTTCTCCAATTGCAAAACGGAGCGGAGCTGCGCTTGCCGATGCCTCCCCCCGTGTGAGCCTGATCATTCCCTGCCATAACGAGGCCCAAACCCTAGGGCGGATCCTGGAGGCCATGACAAAACAGGATTACCCGAATTTCGAGATACTCATCATTGATGACGGATCAATTGATGAAACACCCAAGATCGCGTTGGCGTATCCTGACTTCCGATTGATTCAGCATCAGGAGAACCGCGGTCTGTCTGCCGCCTACAATACCGGAATCGAATGTGCCTCCGGTGAGATACTTGGAACCCTCCACGCGGATTGTATACCACTGAGTCACGAGTGGATCAGCCGCTGTGTGACTCACTTTCGGGATCCCACAGTAGGCATAGTAAGCAGTCCCTTTGTGATTGCCGATCAGGCAGAGGCGGGATTGATCAATACCATATTCATGTGTGTGCTGAGGGGAGATGTGGATGCGGCGACGCTTCGCGGAAAGGAAGCCCGGGAGATCGGCTTCATCTCAGGTAAATGTGATTTCTATCGTGGCTCGCTTCTCCGGGAGATCGGCGGCTTTCGGCCGCTCTCTTCAGTCGCAGGGGAGGATAAGGATCTCTCCCTTCGGGTTCGCGGCAGAGGCTTTCGCATATTGCTCGAGCCACAGGCGCCGGTGGTCCATCTCTATGGTTCACATCAACAGGGGCTTCTGGCGAACTGGTCCAAGGCCATACAGTACGGTGAGGTCGTGCCGCTTCTCTATCGGATTCATGGTCGCATTCACTCCAAGGACGTGGCGGCCAATGCAGTTCTCTTTCTGACCACCGTGGGGTGTCTGCTTCTCAGCCTCCTGACACGATCATGGTTCCCAATCACTTCCGCCCTGGCGCTCCTCTTGGCCAAGAATATCTACAAGGCCCTTCCTCTACTGCTCGCTCGGCGCTTCTCCCTTTTCCTGTCCGCATTACCTATCGGCATGGTGGATAACCTGCTCATGGGATTCGGCGTGGTAAAGGGACCGCCGCGTACTACCAAAAAACAGCAGGACGCTACGCCTATATGAGCACTTGTTTGATTGAGAAGATGCCGAATACGAGGATGGCGAATCATGTCGGTGGCCAACTGCTTCGGTCGGGGTCCTCGTTCGAAGTTGAATGTTCGATGTTCGACGTTCATGTCCGCAAGGAGTAGCATGACCCAAAATTATTCCAATCTAAAGGATCTTGGCCCAACCGGTCTTGCGCGTCTGATGGAAGATATGGGTCAGCCGGCATACCGGGGTCACCAGATTGGGTCTTGGCTCTATGCGCATGATGTGACGGCCATTGCCGACATGCGGAATCTGCCGCGCAGCCTGCGAGAGGAGCTCGGGAAGGGCTGGCACATACCACGGGCATCTTTGAAACGAATGAGCTGCTCCACGGACGGATCCAAGAAACTCCTGGTTGATTTCGACCAAGGCTCATCAGTGGAGACGGTTTACATGCCTATGGAGCACCGGACCACACTGTGTCTGTCTACCCAGACGGGATGTCCCATTGGTTGCACCTTCTGCGCCACTGCACAGCTCGGTTCCGGGCGAATCCTGTCGCTAGGCGAGATCATCGAGCAGCTGCAGATCACCACGCGTTCGGAGCCCCACGGCGCGGGGTTACCGAAACCGACCCATCTTGTGTTCATGGGCATGGGCGAGCCTCTGCTTCAACCGGAAATCACCGTGGAAGCGCTAAGGGTCCTGCTTTGGGAGCACGGCTTCGACTATGGCAAGAAAAGAATCACCGTCTCCACATGCGGCATACTTAAGGGGATCGAGATGCTGAGAAAGAGCGGCCTCGGGGTCGGGCTCGCACTGAGCCTGAATTCGCCATGGGAGGACCAGCGGAGACAGTTGATGCCCAATGCGCCTCCACTCACCGACATAGTGCCTGAACTACGGGCCTACGCGTTAAGCACTGGTCGTCGGGTGACACTGGAGTACGTGCTCCTCGGGGGGGTGAATGATTCGCCTGCCCACGCCAAGGCCCTGGCCTCGTTGGCACGAACGCTCCCCTCCAAGATCAACCTGATTCCATTCAATCCATTCCCGGGTACCCCCTTCACCGCCCCCTCGGAAGAGCAAATGGTGGAATTCCTTCATTTCCTGCAGCCGCGAGTCGCCGCAGTAACTCTCAGAAGAAGCATGGCCCGCGATGTCCACGGGGCATGCGGGCAGTTGGCCGGGCTAGCCCGGATTTCTCAGCGGCTTTCGTGGCGAGACTGAAGAAATGGTTGTGGCTGCAAGGCTTGCGACCGAGGCTCCCGTAGGCGTATCCTCTGAGATACGTCGAGGAAGCCGACGGAGCGTAACGCAGCAGACAGAGCCATATCGGCTGTCGCAGCAGGAAGCTGGTGAGAAGTTCGGGCTAGATCCGGAGCCGGAACAAGGGCAAACTCCCGGAGTAGAGACGCCATGAAGTCCGAGATCGATCTTATCATCCCCTCTTGGAATGGGCGCCGGCTCCTGGAGGAATGCCTACGAAGCGTGGCCTCGCAGTCACGACGCCCTGAGACGATTCTGGTGGTGGATAATGGATCTACAGATGGGACGGCGGAGTATCTCAGGAGCGAATGGCCCGCGGTACGTTTACTCTCACTCTCACGAAATGCCGGATTCGCGGGCGCGGTGCAGGCAGGAATCGAAGCATCGACAGCGCCGCTGGTAGCGCTTCTGAACAATGACGCACGGCCCGAGCCGGAATGGCTTGTTTCCCTGGAAAAGGCCTTTGCCTGGCCCCAGGTCGGCGCATGTGCGTCCCTCATTCTAACACCGGAGCCACGGGTGGAATCCGGCGGCATAGGATTCTCTCATTTCGGCGTTGGTTTTCGTCTCTTCGAGGGGAGTAGCCCGGATACCATGCCTTCGGGCTTCTCTGAGGTATTCGGCGCCTCTGGCGGCGCCGTGATGTATCGACGAAGGGCATTGCTTCAGGCCCACGGGTTTGACATAACCTTTTTTGCACAGGATGAGGATATCGACCTGGCGTTCCGTCTCAGGTACGCCGGCTACACCTGCCTGCTGAACCCCGACGCTCGTGTGATTCATCTTGGGGGAAGAACATTGCGGCGAGAGCCCAATCTCCTGCTCTCCCTTGCCCAGCGGAATCTCGAATGGGCCTTCTGGCTCAACTTCCCACCCTGGACATGGCCCATATGGGGAACAGTGCACACCGGCTATCAGGCACTCAGCCTCCTTCGCCACCTTCTCAAAGGCAATGGCCTTATAGTGGCAAAGGCAAAGGCTGAGGCGCTCTCCACACTGCCCGCCCAATTGAGGAGACGCAGAGTACCTACTGGTTTCACCTCCGCCGTGCTCCCATGGCTGGGGCGGAGCTCCAGGGTCTGGGCGCTCCCTCGCGACGAAAGTCAGTGAGAAATGCGGGCTAGATGGAGATCTCTTCTTCTGCTTCTTTCTCTTCTTGTGCTTATACTCTCACTGCTGCGCTCCCCTGACCCACTCCTCCGCTGGTGGGGACAGCGCCTCGAACATTGGGAGCCGCTCCCCCGACAAGTCGATGCCCTCTTCATTCTCCTGGGCGACGCGGCGCCGCGAGCCATGTATGCGGCAGCCCTGTTCAACGAGGGCGTCGCTCCACTCGTGGTCATGGCTGAGCCAGAGCGAGACCCCGTGTTAGATCTCGGTCTTGTGCCCCAGGAAACGGAGGTGGCGGTCACGGTGCTACGGCGGCTCGGCGTTCCCGAGAGCAGAATCGTGGTCCTACCAGGAACGGTGACAAGCACATTGGAAGAGGCTATTGTGGCCCGCGACTGGGTCGCGAGGGAGAGGGTGAGGTCGATCATGTTCGTGACCTCGAGCTATCACAGTGGTCGAGCTCTATGGATTCTCTCAAAGGTGCTCACCTCTGAACGTCTGCGCATCTCTATGGCGGCAGTGCCCACCGCGGCACTGGACTGGCAACCTTGGTGGCGCTCTGAGGATGGGCTCGTTTTGGTCTTCAATGAGACGGTGAAGTGTGCCTACTATTGGCTATTCCATAGGACAGTTGGCCCGGATATCGAGCGATCTCCGAGACGTCAATCATGAATGACGTAGGCGCCGCGGTGGTGCACTTCGGGAGCTTCGCGCTCTTGGACGACTGCCTCGACGAGCTCTGCCCCCAAGTGACGAGTGTTACGGTAGTCAACCACAACGTGGAACGAATCCCTTCAATGATCAGGAATCGATATCAGCATGTTTTCTGGGATGAGCCTGGTCAGAATCTTGGCTTCTCCCGTGGCGTCAATCGGGCCCTTTCTTTTCTCCGGTCCACATACATTCTCGTCATGAACCCCGACACCCGCCTCCGCCCAGGGGCGGTGGCGGCACTGGTGGACTATATGGAGAGAAACCCCGCCCTGGCCATTGCGGGGCCAAAGCTCCTCAATCCTGACGGAACGCTCCAGACAAGCAGCTACCGTCTGCCCACCATGGTGCAGTTGGCCGGTCATCTCTTGGGGCTTGCCGGTCTTATGCCTACATGGCTGAAGACGATCCTCGCACGGACACCAGTCGTACATCGTTTTGGCCAGCTCGATCCGCACGAGGAGGAGAAAGTAGTTGAGATGGTGACCGGCGCCTGTTTCTTGATCAGGAGGGTTGCCCTCTTCGACTCGGGGCCCATGGATCCGGGATACTATCTCTACTTCGAGGAAAAGGATCTCTGCAAGAGACTCCAGTTGGCCGGCTGGAGAATCGGTTTTACGCCCATGGCCGTGGCGGAACATGCTATCGGCGGCAGTGGGCCGCCCACAGCTCCCGGGGCACATCGACATCGCTGCATGGGCTGCCTCCGGTACTTCCAGAAACACGGGAGAGTCTGGCAACGGCTTGGTGCGCGTGTGCTTCTGGCGGTCTACTCCGCCATGGGAATCCTGTTCACGAACGACAAGGCGACTCATAAAATAGTCCTTCGCGCATCTATCCAGAGGAAGCTTGTATGCGACTCCTGTTCATAGATCCGCCATTCTACCGTTTCATGGGCTACTACACCCGATACTTCCCTTACGGACTTGCGTGTCTTGCCGCCAGCGCTCGCGAACTCGGCCATGAGGCCGGGGTCCTTAATGCAGACCATGATCCCCACGCCCGCGGCGTAGACTACCAAGCACTTTCCCGCGCCCACCCTCGGTACTTGCGCCAGGTGGCGAATGAAGATGGGGCGATCTGGCGGGAACTCCTTGCGCAGGTACGCCGCTTCCAGCCGGACTGGGTCGGTATTACCGCGCTCACGGCCAAGATGGCGGCAGTACTGCACACTGCCACCCTGGTAAGGAGGGAGCTGCCGGAGGCGCCGATTGTGGTGGGCGGCCCCCACGCAGTGGCCAGGCCCCGCGAACTCCTGGAGAACTCCACGGAGACCGACGCAGTATTCATCGGTGAAGGAGAGTCTTCGTTGGGCGATCTGGTGGCACACAATAGATCCGAGCTTCTTATGTTGGGTGGCCAGATACCGGGCCTCGTGACCAGGGAACACGACGCTTTGACCGAAGCTCCGCCTGAGGACATCGAGGCTTTGCCAGACCCATCGAGAGACTCGTTCCTGGGGCCTTCCTATTCCCGTGAGGATCTTGGGCTGGTCATGACCAGCAGAGGATGCCCCTATAGCTGTACCTACTGCTTTAGCAAAGGGCTGTGGCGAAGGAAAGTCCGTCTGAAATCAGTGGACGCATTGAGCGGAGAGCTCTCCCGGCTGAAGTCACGATTTCGAGTCGGGCATGTGACGTTCAAGGATGATGTCTTCACGCTCAATACGGAGCGTACCAAGGCGCTTTGTCATGAGCTGCGCGCCCTCCGTCTCACCTGGGACTGCGTCACGCGAGTTGACACACTGAGCCGGGATCTGCTTTCTGTGATGAAGCAATCGGGGTGTATTGGAATCAAGATCGGGGTCGAGACCGGTTCGGAACGAATCATGAAACAGATAGATAGACGGCTGGACAAAGCGACTATTCGACGCGCCGCGACATGGCTCCGTGAGAGTGGAATCTTCTGGACAGCGTACTTCATGATGGGTCTGCCCGGCGAACGTCTTGAGGATGTGGAAACGACATACGAATTCATGACTGAGCTCTCGCCCGACTTCGCCAGCCTATCAGGCTACGAAGCATTCCCAGGAACCGCGCTCTTCCAGTCCGCTCTGACCCATGGCATTGTGACTGAAACCATGAACCGACAAGAGTTCTTTCATACAAGCCCGCATGACTACTACTTCTCCAGACGAGATAGAGGAATGATCCTTCCCGAAGGAACGGAATACCAGGAGTTGGAGGCGCAAATGCAGCGGCGATTCCACAAGTACAACTCCTCTCCCATACGCTTGGCAAAGCGCTTCAAGCCCCGCCTCTTCGTGTGGAGAAACGAACCTCGTGCGGCGATATACGACATGCTTCGTTTGGGCGGGTGGTTGCGACAGGCCAAGGGAGACCAATAGAAATGGATCCGGCTCAGGGAACCGCTGTTTCGCACAAGGTGGCTCCTGAATCCCCTGCTCCCCCAGAGCTCTCCGTGGTCATGGTGAACTGGAATGGAGAGGAGTATCTCGAGGAATGCCTTGACTCCGTGTTCGAACACACGCAGGGGATCTCTGTTGAAGTGATTCTTGTGGACAATGCCTCGAAGGACGCCAGCGTTGATTTGGTCAAGGCGAAGTATCCTCAGGTGACCGTACTGGAGAACGCCACCAATGTGGGCTTCGCCAAGGCCAATAATCAGGCCTTTCCCTGCTGCCGTGGAAACCATATCCTGTTGATGAATCCCGATACGAGAGTGCTGGGTGACGCACTCTCTCAGATGGTCGTGTTCATGTCGACGCATCCTGAGGCGGGCATTGCGGGATGCAAAGTCCTCAACCCCGACCTGAGCCTCCAACCCGCATGCCGGAGGGCCATCCCGCGCCCAAGTACCGCTTTGTACCGGTTTCTGGGTCTTTCGAGGCTGTTTCCCTCGAGCAAAAGATTTGGCAGGTACAATCTGACCTACATCGAGCATGACGAGGAGATGGAGGTTGACGCGGTATCGGGCTCTTTCCTCATGCTCCGCAGGGAAATCCTGCAGGATGTGGGGCCTCTGGACGAGCGGTTCTTCCTCTATGGAGAGGAGCTCGATTGGTGTCTCCGCGCCAAGCAGCATGGCTGGAAAGTGATGTACAACCCTCGAGCGGAGATCATCCACTACAAGGGGGGGTCCAGCAAGCGAAACAAGCTCAGGAGCTTCTACGAGTTCCATCGTGCCATGTTGCTTTTTCACAAGAAACACTTCGCCGGCACGCTCGTCTCGCCGCTCAACTGGCTCATATTCGCCGGCGTGGTGATACGCGGGCTCCTGGCCGGCATGGCGCCAACCATAAGACGATTGGCTTTCATCCTCTTCGATGCGCTTCTCATCAACGCCGCCCAGGTGGCGTCATTCTATATCAAGCTCGGTGGGCGCCAACAGCCGCATTTTGATGCCTACCTGAAGGCCGCACCGCTGATGACCCTTGTCACGATCATCATCATCTGGGCGTCCAAGCTCTATGTGGTCGTACGCGACCGAGATGCCGTACAGATCGTCTACGAGACCATGCGCTCATTGGCCATTTCCATGGGAGTCGTGGTGTTCGCCACATTCATCCATCGGGGTTTCAGCTTCCTTATCTTCCCCTATCCCAGATCGGTGTTCGTCTTGGGGTGGCTCATGGCTGCCCTGGTCATAAGCGGCCTCAAGGTACGATTGCTCTCACCGGCTCGATTGAGGCATGCAGTCAACCGAATTGCCATCATCGGCATCAATGAGTCCTCCCGACGGTTGAAGGAGGAGTTCGAAGCACGGTTGGGGCGGGATTCGAAGTTTCTGGGATTCATCTCAGAGGAACGGGCCACGTCAGCCACCGACCTGATGCTAGGTTCTGTCGAGGCACTGAAGGCTCTCCTTCACAGATTCGCCCTCACCGAGGTAATCATTGCGGCCGGGTCATGGCCCCCGCATCGTCTCATGACGGTCATCGCCACCTGTGAGAATGCGGGCATCAGTGTAAAGATCCTCCCAAGCCTCTACGAGATTCTTATTGGCAAGGTGGAACTCACCAGCCTTGCCGGCATGCCGCTTATCAAGCTTCCCTCCGATCCACTCTCGGGCTGGTACCGGGCTGTCAAGAGGCTGAGCGACCTTATCGGCGCAACGCTTGGGCTCCTCCTCTTCATCTGGCTGTTTCCTCTCATTGCGGTGTGCATCCGGCTTTCGGGGCCAGGGCCCGTGCTTTTTCGACAGATCCGGTTGGGAAAACGGCGAAAAAAATTCAGGTTGTACAAGTTCAGGACCATGTCGCCTGATGCGGAGCTCTCCTCTGGCCCCATCATGGCAATCCCTGAGGATCCGCGGGTGACTCGATTCGGTCGATTCCTTCGGCTGACCCATCTCGACGAGCTCCCCCAGTTGGTGAACATCCTTCGAGGAGAGATGAGCTTCGTCGGCCCTCGCCCCGAGCGCCCCGAGTTCGTCGAGCTTTTCTTGAAGGAAGAGGCCACCTATGAACGTCGATTCGTCGTGCGGCCCGGGCTCACCGGGTTGGCTCAAGCAAATGGCAGATATGACTCGCTTCCCGCGGACAAGCTGAAGTTCGATTTGGCGTATATCAATAACATCAATCTGGGTTTTGATCTGCGCATCATCATGGTTTCATTCAAGCTTTCCATGCAGCAGTTGCTCTCGAGAAATCATTGACTCGTGTGCCGGCTTCTGTGTGTGGCGTCTGATTGGAGTACTCGAATGATCTACATTATGCTCATATTGGCAGTGACGCTCTGTGCCCCTCTCCATGGCGGGGAGCTTCCCTTGTCGTTCCAATTGGATGCCGCCAGTTATCTGGAACCCGGTGAAGGATCCTATGTGAAACTGCGTGTCGCCATCTCCTACGATGAGCTCCTCTTCCTCAAACAAGACGACGGCTATGTGGCGACATATGGAATATCATATCGGGTACACACCGCCCATGGCCAGCGAGTTCACTCGGGACATCTGAACGGCCGCGTCCAAGTATTCTCTTTCGATGAAACGAACAAGAATGACCTGCTTGCCCGGGAAGAAATCATTCTCCAGCTCCCATCCGGAACCTATGCAATCAAAGTGGTGGCGGAGGATAAGGAGAATCTACGCAGAGGCGTACACGAAACAGACGTGCAGGTAATGTCGGCGAACAAGGGCGCCACCCAGCTGAGCTCCCTGTCGCTCACCGGAGACGGCCCCGGGCGACAATCCTTGCCGGATACGCTTCCGTCGCAATGCCGGATGATCACATTGAATGCGGAATTCTATGCGCCGCCTGACACCACGGGGGGATACCATGTACCCCTGGCGGCTGAGGTCTTTGACCAAAAGGGCAAGCTCGTGAACGAAGCGAGTGACTCCATCCTGGTGCTGGATAGGGTCACCCCCATAGAGGTGCCGCTTGATATCAGCGCTTTGCAGTTTGGATCCTATGAAATCGTGCTCACTGTTGGAGACTCACTGAAGGCAAAGCGAGTGTTTGTTCTTCCATGGTCGATACTCTCCATGGTGAACGACTATGACGATGCGGTGCGTCTGCTTAATTATATAGCGGACAAGGGAAACATCAGGGCGTTCAAGGATCTTGATGCTGAAGATCGGACGGAATTCTGGTTCAAGTTTTGGAAGGACAGAGATCCTGTGCCCTCAACGCCGTGTAACGAACTCATGGAAGCGTATGAGAAGAGGATCATGTATGCCAATGAGCACTTCTCCGCTTTTGAGAAGGGGTGGAAGACGGATATGGGCATGATTCACGTGATGTTCGGCCTCCCCGACGAAATCGAGCGTCACCCCTTCGACCTCAACAGCAAACCATACCAGATCTGGACATACTATTCGCGGGGTCGACAGTTCGTTTTTGTCGACCGAACAGGCTTTGGCCGATACGACCTGGTGTCAGGCGACTACTCCAGGAGGTAGTGATGATGCGATCTTTCGTTGTCGTATGGCTAGTCTCTTTGACGGTGGCAACCATGGCCGATGTTCTCACCGTAACCGTACTGGCCAGAGAGACGGATTCCCCCTTGGCTGGTGCTCTCGTTCAGATCGGTGAGGCCCCGGACGATCCGTTCGGGGGCAACTACTCGCTCACGAGCGCGGAGGGAACGGTGAGCTTCTCCGACCCCCGGTTGGTGGCCGGGTTGCCGTTGACTGCTGCTGCAGACGGGTACGCGAACATCACGGTCTTTGATTGTCCAACCGGCGCCATCACCGTATGGTGTGATCACGCGGCCAGGGAAGCGTGGCCGGACACTTCTCTCATCAGTGGGGTCGTCACGAATCTTCCCGTTGTTGACAATGACGATAGTTTAGATATCGCCATCGTTTTCCCCGCGGCTTCTCTCGAGAAAATGCTCACAGGACAGTGGTCGATTTTCTCGCCGTTTACAGATACCATTAGCGTCGGCCCTTTTGGCGATGTGGGCATTCCTGAGAATGTAGATATTCCCTATCAGACAGAGTACTGGATCGTGCACTTATTCAAGGAGCCCTACAAGCTCCGCCTCCGATCTGGAGATGTGCGTGATATGCTCTGCCTGGGGTATCGAATGTCTCTGGCTGATATGATATCCGGAGAAGGGCCGACCATAGGAACCAAAACGACCGTGGAACGCAACTACGCCGTTTCAGGCGATACAACGGTCAATCATGACTGCACTATAGATTTCCTCAACAATATCCACGTCACGGTCAGCAATCTTCCCGAAGCGAGCGAGGGTCTTGCTCTGACCTTGGGCGAGCTCAGTCTCTGTCCTCGCAAAGACAAGTTTTTCCCGCTGAATCAGGCCGGCTGCCGGTCTGAGACGGACACGCCTGTCACGCTGCCAATGCTTCCTCCTACTGGTCCCTTCTCCGATGTCTTGACCTATGCGGGTGTCATCTACTCCGACACATCTGATGTCGCGGAATGGGGCGGCGGCGCCTTTGATTGGATACCGCTTGATCCGTGGGAGAGTCGATCGTTCGACAGCTTTTATGATCCGCCGGAAATCAGACGCGTGGGTCATACTTTCTCTTTCTCCAACTACCAAACCCCAGGCACACCCCAGGCCGACTTTGTCTTGTGTCTGTTCGCCCTCCAGGAGCAGTCTGCTGCACAGAATGACACTTTGGCATGGGAAATGGTGGTTCCCGGAAGCTGGGACTCTTTCACCGTGCCGGAGCTTCCCACCTCATCTCCCGGCTGGGATTCGCTCCCCGACCCATCACAGACAGAAACAGACGATCAGCTGAAGTGGGGCTGCTATGTTGTTTCCACTCCGTCAGTACTTCAGGAGTTTCTCGCTTCTCCTCTTCAACAAGGAGAGCTCTTCTCATTCAGACGGAGCAATGCGCCACCCTTGTGGGGCCCTGATAGTCTCGCAATAGAGAGCGTCAGTCAAACGGATTTGGAGCTCGATTGGAATCCCGAGGAAATGGCGGACACCTACATCATTCAATGGTTCCACACGCCATGGAGCCCCATCATCGGCGAAATCGAAACAGATCAGACTGAATTCTCCGATCCCGGTGCTCTTCCCAATCCCGGCAGTCAACGCTACTATAGACTCATCTCTCATTCCGGCGTGAGCTACTCGGAACCAACTGATCCCTTGGGTGGGATTTCCTGGGAGTTGGACGACGGCCCTTAGGGTTCGCATTTCTCAATAAGTCCGTGCATCCAGCCTTCTCCCCCTTTTGCAAAGCTGTCACTCGGACACAATTAACATCGGGGGCAATTTGAGCGAAACCCAACGCTTTGATGTTCTGGAAATGAGCTGCCAGTGTGCTCCGAAGGGCCCAACCCGCACTTCTCACCGGCTTTCGTGGCGAAGCGGTGTAGTTGGCTGTGACTGTCCCGCACCCAACGCTTTGGGTGCGGGACGACCGAGGACCCCGCAGGCGTATCCCCTGCGATACGGCGAGTAACGTAGGTCGGGTTAGCCCAGCGTAACCCGACATTCCGACTCCGACACGCGGCGATACGTGGATAGGGGCGCGTACTCGGAGGATTCTGCTCCAATTACACAGTTCAGGGCCAAAATCGGCCCTGAACTCGGCGTAAGCCCTTGAAAAATCAAGACTCTTGTCTCAGATATCTCCGAAATCCGTGGTGGAAACTATTTCGCCTCCTCGCGATCCTTTCGCTTGACATGTCTTGCTCTCTCTGTTATCGTTTGTGGTGACGAGCTGATTTGTCTCAGG
>JAUXFG010000189.1 GCA_030620115.1 Candidatus Fermentibacterota bacterium | reverse complement strand
GTCCTGATGCAACGACGAGCTGAACCACTCTTGAACCGCTCCGTTCAGCTGCCGGGAATGGGTGAGAATACGGCGCGGCTTGCGGGCATGATGAGGTGATTGACATTGGAGAGGATCAAGATATCATTCAGGATGTGAGTGATACTTCTCAGCCGATGATCATGGCGTGAGGAGGAGAGGCAAACACCAGGTTCGGCCATCTTGCTCAGACTGACATGTCGGGACGTCTGTCCCACTGATTGTGTGGACAATGCGCTGAAGCTCATGGAATATTCGATACGGCTGTCAGAGCTGCGTGGCGTTACAGTGTCGATCATCCACACCTCATTGGATCATAAGTTGTTTGGGGGACGTTGGTACCGAGATTACTTGACGCGCGGTAGAACGTTGCGATTGCAGAAGCTCGGAAAGGATTGGCGTCGCCGCTGAGCAGTGGTATCAAGGCATATGAGAGCAAGCGCGGCGTGTACACGCCGGATGGAAGCGAAGAGGATGTTCAGTCAGACGGCCAAAGAGGTATTGCCCACATGGACCGAACAAGTCAGATCCAGCACCAACGGCCCGGGCGCCGACGTCATCTTTTCATGCTGATCTCATGCCTAATCCGAACTTCTCACAAACTTCCGGCTGTAACCGCCGATATGGAACCGCCTGCTGTCCGCCAGCTGGCGGACAGAGGATACGTCGAGGAGTCCGAAGGAGCGTAACGCAGCAGGCATGGCCAAATGCACCGCTGCAGTCCCGCGGCGGACGCGGGATGAGAAGTGCGGGCTGCGGCGAGGATCGAGGCCATCCTCGCCGCAGAGCTGGCGGTGCGAGGACGGTGGGGAGATGCAGTCGCGTGTCTCCATCGAACCGGGATCGATCATGACGCATTCGACCCGATGACAATACCAATTGACGCTCGACTCCCATGAAGCTCATGCCTGCGATGGGATCGCCGCGAATGCACTCATCAGGAGTATCCGTTCATCAATTGATGGGACAACACCTGCTACGTGTCGATCTGTGGGCAGGGCTGCCTGGAAGACGTCGTGTTGACGCTCTCTCATACCTGTTTGACGTGAGGTTGAACGTGGTCAGCCTTCTTGATGATAGGACACGCGAACTGCAGCTGGAGCTGATGGGTGTTGAATCAGGAGAAGAGTTCATCTCTTGGGCGCTCGACGCTTTCAAGGACGGGAAAGCTGAAACAGATATTGGATCTGCATGCTTCCTCAATGAAAACGCAGAGTAAGGGTGATACACGGGCCTCCGGAACTGCTGCAACCTTGACAAGGAACACTCTCGACCTCCACCGATGCTTCCCCATGTACCTTCGGCAAACTCGGCTCCGTTCGATAGGGGAACAGGAGGTCCTCCCTGATCTCTCTCCACGAATTCGGAGGACGGTCGAGAACAAGATGGTAGAATTGGGACACGCGCAGCATCAATAGCTGGAGCCGGATTTCAATCGTATGAGCTGAGCGGTTCCAGCTTGGCGATCTCAGATGCCCGATCGCTCCGCATGGCATGCCAAAGATCCCAATCCTGCTGGAGCCCGAGCCAGAAGTCGGCCGACATTCCCAATACACGTGCCAACCGCAACGCCGTGTCCGATGTCACCGCTCGCTTTCCACGAATGATCTCGTTCAACCTCGGAAATGAAACACCGAGACGAATAGCGAATGCTGACTGGCTGATCCCCAGCGGTTTCAAGAACTCCTCAAGCAGCATCTCTCCGGGATGCGTGGGAGATCTCTCCCGAGGCAAATGCCTCGACACAAGCTTTCGTCTTCGTTTCATGACCCTGACCGCTCCGTCCTCTTCAGTGGTAGTCCGTGATCTCAACGTCGTCGGCATAACCTCGCTCCCATCGAAAGCAGATTCGATACTGATCGTTTATTCGAATGCTATGCTGTCCTATTCGATCTCCTCCAAGACGCTCAAGGCGGTTGGCCGGTGGAACCGCCAGTTCTCTCAAATCTCGCACGCGATTGATCTGATCCAACTTCCGCCGTGCAGTCCTCCAAAGGATCAAAGGACAGGTCTTCCGGGCAGCCTTAGTCTCAGACCCGTGGAAGATGTCTTCAGTTCCATGATGCCTAAAAGAACGTATCATGTATCATATTATAACGAATAGCGACATAATTGTCAATCCACTCTCCTTAACCCGGACTTCTCACCAATCCCGCGTTCGACGCGGGATTGGTGAGAAGTCCGGGTTAATCCGCCAGCCGGCGGATTGCGGCCGGAGGCCGCCCTAATGTTCGGGTAATCATCAGTTTTGAGAGTTCGATATTGACATGGTCTGAATTTGATCCATAATTCAGCCCATGAAGAGATCCAAGAGCTATTTCGATCTGGCCTATGCTACGCAAGTGAACGAACATCTTGCAGTTATCGAACGGAAATACCATTCACTCATCCAGCGATCCATAGAGACGTATCTCCGATTCGAACCGGATGTTGAGACTCGTAACCGCAAACCATTGAAGCGTCCTTCAGGCATAGGGGCTGAATGGGAAATACGGTTTGGCCAAGACAATCGATTTCGAGTCTTCTATGCTGTGGAACCAGAGAATCGCCGGGTGCTCATACTTGCGATTGGGACGAAGCGCGGTAGTCGTCTTGTAATCGGGAGACAGGAGGTGATCCTATGAAAATTGCGCCCATTGCTGATATAAAAGCACATCTCAGCGTGTACATCAAAGAATCTGAAAATGGACCCATCATAATTACCAGAAATGGAAGGCCAGTCGGTGTTTTGCTGGGCATAACTGATGAGGCAGAGATAGAACGTCTTGTGCTCGCGTACTCTCCCACGTTTCAGAAGATACTCGCAGAAAGTCGACGTGAGATTGGAGAGACTGGCGGCGTGGGCCACGAGGAATTTTGGCAGGAACGTAAGACCGGGATGCAGTGAGTTAATGGGGTTGACCCGCACTTCTCACCGGCTGACGGTCAGGCTGCGGACTGTTCCCTCGTTTCCCAGCCGGGGAAGACGAGTACGGAGGGGTGACATTTCAGCGCTCTCGCAAGGACCTTGGCGCGCTCGAGCCCCAGTCGAATGCGATCGTTCTCGATATCCGGCAAGCATTGGTCGGCAGTCATAACCTACCGGCGCGAAGAGGTTCGGCTTATTTCGGCACGCCGCTCCCACAAGGAAGAGGTGAAGCTGTATGAAAGCTAAAGAGTTCGACAAGAAATTCGACGCAGGTGAAGATGTTACCAGGTACCTTGATCTATCCAAGGCACGCCGGCCGGGACACGAGCAGAAGCGAGTCAACGTTGACTTCCCGGTCTGGATGATTCATTCCCTGGACAGAGAGGCCAGTCGACTCGGCGTGCCCCGCCAGTCTCTCATCAAGATGCTGATCGCCGAGCACATCGAAAAGGCCAATGCTTGATGAGGACCGGGATCAACCCTTGACCTGTGACATTCGGCCGATAGTCGAATCGAGTTGTTCTTGTTCCAGAGTGTTCTATGGTCATCGTTGGGGTAGAGCCGGGGCGCGCACGCAGGGAACCGGAGGATTGGCAATGCATCTCTTGATAGAGTCGTAATCCAGCTCCCATAATCACGTTTTCACCTTGGACGGACGAAGCGCAGGGCGAACACCTCAAGGAGAGGGAGCGAAGCAACGAATCTCTGCTCCTGTCGAGGTGTCCCGCCGAGATGCTGTCAAGACTCAATCGGCAATGCCGACGCCACCTATGCTTTCGGCTAGCGGATATCGCTATTCGCCCGCTGGATGAACGGTGTAGGTGCGATCACGCAACAGAAACGCCCTGCCGGCCAAGGACTGGTTCCCGAATCGCTTAAGGAACCAAGACAGCTTTCCCAAAATGGCCTGCCTATTTGGTCGGCGTAGGGCGATGACCACGATCCCATTGTGAGCTGGCCAGACATGCGGAATGGTATGGTAGAAATCTCGGTCTGTGGTCAAAAAGACGGCCTGCTGATCTTGAGCCATTCCGAAAATGTCAGGATCCTCAGCACCCTCGTACTCTGTTCCTCGGATGTCCAGCGTAACATGTTTTTCTTTAGCCAGCAGGGCCTCGGCGGCTTTTGGGAAATTCTCATCGAGGAAGAAATTCACGAAGCGCAGACTTCATATGGGACTTCCTCAAATCGCGACAACTGACCGCCAAACTCAATTGCCGCCAGTATGTCCTCCCGACTGATGTTCGGGTAGTCCTCCAGGACTTCTTCGATGGTATCCCCCGAGCCCAACGCGCCGAGGATGTTGCCCACCAATACCCTGGTCCCTTTAATCACCGGTTTACCGTGGCAGATTCTCGGATTGATCTCAATTCTGTTATTCATGATCACAGCCTCCGTTCGGGCATCAATATCGCGGCACACCCAATATAGCATCCCTGGCAATTCGTGCCACGTCTACAGACTATCGCCAGATCATCCTCCGGCTAACCCGTGTGAGGAGCGGGGGCAACCCTTGACCTGTGACATTCAGGAAAATGTCGGGTTACGCTTGGCTAACCCGACCTACATTTTCTATCGTATTGCCGAAAATGATTCGTCCGTCCCAACACCGCTACAGAAAGGGCAACCGCCGGTTGTCCGACGGCTGCCCTACCTACCCCCTGCACTTGCTCATGACGATGCTCGCGATTCCCAGTTCACCGCCCGAGATCACCCGCGGTACAATGCGGAGGCAGTCTCCGATATTGCATAGGCCGGTGCTGTCATATACGGTCGCCGTCTCAATTCTCTCGGCATGCTGATCAGACGCCCTGATCCAACTGGAAATGGCCGTCTCAATATGTAACGATAGAGACCCTTGTTTTCTTTGCAGTTGATTGTGATGTCGCCCCTCAGGATGGCAGGCAGGCCTCCGGCTCCGTTTCCGTCCCGTGGGCCTGCAGGCCGGAGGGTAGAGCCTATACCTCGGAGAGGACGCCTCCCCACAATGGGCGGGAACTTGCGCATTGCATGAACACTGATGAGATTAACGGATTGACAGTTCATGCCTTGAAGGCTATAAATGGGCAACTTGGCGCTGAATACGGGCGATGCCTGATTGAATTCTCCTCTCCCCCGGAATAGGATCCGAGCAGGAGTGCACGCCGTGTGCGGCGGGATCTATAACAGCGGTATGATGGCCACCTATGACGAGGAGGCACGAGTGATCCTCCCAGATGTCTTGGCAATTCTCGAGGCCTTCGAGCAGGAGGGCGTCGAGTACGCGGTATTCGGCGCGGTTGCGCTCAACATCCACGGCATCGGTCGAGCAACGGAAGACCTCGATCTCTTCATCCGGCCCGACCCCGCAAACATCCAGCGTCTTCGATGTGCCCTTTCGCGCGTCTATGACGATCCTCATATTGACGAGATCACAAGTGAGGATCTCTGCGGTGACTACCCAGCGGTACGGTACGTTCCGCCCACGGGGGATTTCTATCTTGACATCCTGACCCGACTCGGGGAGTTGGCCAGCTATGAGAGCCTGGAAGTAGAGACCGTTCATATCGATGGAATCCCGGTGCGAGTTATCTCCCCTCGGGAACTCTATCGGCTAAAAAAGAACACGATTCGAGGGCAGGATCGTGTGGATGCCGAACGTCTCCAGGAGAAGTTCGACTTTGATGACGCAGAAACTTGAGGATTCAGCAAATGCCGGTGTTTAAGTTCCGATCGGTTGAGGGATTCGATGAGCACCGTGGCGATCTCTGGTGCAAGGCGCCTGATGACAAGTGGTTTCGTCGAATCGCCAGTCTATGGAGTCGATCGGCGCGTCTGAATCCCAGACGATTCCCGCCCGGCGTGCGAAAATACAGAAGCATGAAGGAATCTCAGGCAGATCGCGAACGCTGGCTCCAGAAACATGTCGACGCGCTAAGAAGGGAGCGCAGCGACCCTCTCGGTTGATTCTTTGGATGGGAAATCATGTTTGCTCCGGTGGGACTTCACATTGTGGGGAATCATCCTGTGATTTGGAATGATCTTGTGATTCATTCTTTCCAGCAAGTGACCGTCTGGATCAGCCAAGGGAATTTGTGATGGATGCGGCTCTGAAGAAGCTATCATATCCATACATCGTGTCCGAAGACAATATTGCAGGTGGGGCTCCTGCTATTGAAGGCACGAGGATTACTGTCCGTTGCATAGCCGGTTACTATCAAATGGGGATGAGTGTGGACGAAATTTCGACTAGCCTGACACACTTGACTTCATCGCAGGTTCATTCGGCACTATCATACTATTTTGATCATCAAGTGGAGATTGACAGGGATATAGAGGAATCCTCGGACGAAAGCTATTGGAAGCAGCAGGTATTATCTCGCTCCAAGTAGAAGACTCGACCAGGTGAGAATCAAGCTGCTCTTAGACGAAGACGTCCATCTATCTGTGGCTATAGCTCTACGGAGAAGAGGATATAATGTACTTCACGCACAAGAACTGAACTACAAGGGATTCAATGCGAAACCAAATCGAATTCCTGTAATGGCGTACCGGTCCTGTTGGGGTCTGGCTTGCCGAGAATCTCGTATCGCATCTTGCGGTTTCTCTGTCTGATTCCGACAATTCAAGGTCTCCCGAACTGAGTTTGAGATCGAGGCGAACTGGCGAATATCATGTTCGCCATTTCGCTCAAGGCGGCAGGCAGAGACGCCTGCCCTACTGAAGGGTGACTGGATCATTCAGGCTGGAAATATCCGTCCAAATCGACGGAGTTTGACTCAAAGCTCGAGTCAAAGCTTCATGTCCGGGAG
>JAUXFG010000077.1 GCA_030620115.1 Candidatus Fermentibacterota bacterium | reverse complement strand
TTCCCCAGTTCTGAAAAACAGTGAAAAATCGCCCTATGGACGGGGGTCAATATGCAGTACCAAAACTAACCTGTCATAAAGACTACTTGACTCTGGAGATATAGAATGTCCCCCAAGGTTGTAACGATAGTCGCGCAGAGAGCGCTGTAAAAACACGGGCTTCCTCAAGGCATGCACGAATCGATCAGATCAGCCTGCAATCTGTCTCATGTCAATACATGCCCTTGCGCCCTCGCTCGAAGGGATCTTGACAACACCAGCGATATGCGGTACTGTTGTTTTGTTCAGTATGCATCGAGAATAGCATAGGGGGTGATAGATGCTGCCACAGCTGCAGGACGATGGGCTTCTGACACCTGAAGTTGGGCCTTGGGCTGAGCGGAAATATCGACTCGTCTCAAATTACGCCCGAACATTCGCCACCGGCATGAAGGACAAATGGGACTGTCGTGCCTATGTGGACCTTTTTGCCGGAACCGGGCGCTCGAGAATCAAGGATACAGGTGCCATCATTCCAGCGTCGCCGATTCTGGCTCTTGATATCCCTGACAGGTTTGATCGCTACATCTTCTGTGATATCAACAAAGCTGCGCTCGAAGCCTTGGAAACTAGGGTGAAGCGCATTGAGCCAAGCGGCGATTATAGGTTCATCGTTGGCGATATCAACCAGTCAACTGAGAAGATCCTGGCGGCTATGCCGCAGGGCAGTAGGGAACGCACGGCTTTGACATTTTGTCTTGTGGACCCCTTCGATATCCAGAACCTTCACTTCGACACAATACGCGCCATGGCACAGAGATATGTGGATTTCCTGGTCCTCATTCCTTCATACATGGATGCGCACCGAAACGAAGCTGTTTACACCTCATGTGGAAACAAGGTGTTGGATCTCTTTCTTGGAAACACCCGGTGGCGAAGTCATTGGGAACGGGAGAAATAGGGTGGAAAGGCTTTTGGCACGTTCGTCTCCGACTTCTTCGGAAGACAAATGCAGGTCATCGGCTACATGTACGAAGGCATGGAAGACATGGTCCTTGTCAGGTCCGCAGACAAGAATCTGTCTCTTTATCACTTGGCGTTTTTCAGCCGGCATGCTCGCGGGCGCGAATTCTGGCAGCAAGCGAGGAAGTACAGCACCGACCAGTTGAGCATATTCGAATAGGAGATGCAATGTCCCAATCATCAGACATCGAATGGACCGACGCCACTTGGAATCCGGTCCGCGGATGCAACAGAATCAGCCCCGGATGTGACCACTGTTATGCTGAGAAATTCGCGGAGAGATGGCGTGGGATACCAGGGCATCCATATGAGCAGGGATTCGATCTCCGTCTGGTGCCCAAGAGCCTGGGCGACCCAATCAGGTGGCCCCAGCCACGCATGATATTCGTGAACTCGATGAGCGATTTGTTCCATGAAGAGGTGCCATATCAGTATATACGAGCCGTATTTGAGGTGATGGCTCTGGCCAACTGGCATACCTACCAAATCCTCACCAAACGTGCGTATCGGATGCGGCAAGTGACCAATCGTTTACCAAAGAGACTGACTTCATCTCCCCACATATGGTTGGGTATAAGCGTCGAGGACCGCCGACATGGTTTGCCACGGATCGATGAGATACGCGGAACACGAGCAGAGGTCCGGTTTATCTCATTCGAGCCGTTGCTGGAAGATCTCGGAGAGATTGATCTAGGGGGTATCGATTGGGTTATTGTGGGTGGTGAGAGTGGCCCCGGAGCCCGCACATTGCAGGCAAATTGGGTTAGATCAATTCGAGATGAATGCCAGAAGGCCAACGTGCCATTCTTCTTCAAGCAATGGGGCGGAGTGCGCAAGAAACGCGCCGGCCGGATACTTGATGGCCGAGTTCACAACATGTGGCCTGACACGGCTCGACTGCCACGTCCATCCCATCAGGAACGAGAGCGGATAGCAAGCAAGATTAAGAGAATGCAGCTATCGTTCGCCGTAGAATTGACACCTGTGTATGCCGGACAGGGCCACGTATGACGCATAGTGTGTCACGTGTAGATAGTTCACACATATACGCACATTGAGGGAACATTGCCAAATGAATAGGAAGTGATCCTATCGCAGATTGACTCGATATCTTCGCCATTGTGCCATCCCTGCTTGATCGAAATAATCGTGACCGTCATCGGAGAGGCCTCATTTGACCGAAATCTTGAGTCCCCGGAACACCGAAATTCTTGTCTGATAAATCTCTAGTAAATCCATGGATTTACTAGAGATTTAATTGAAACCCCAAAATATCGTGGACACCTTAGTGAGGCCGCTATCTGGTCGAACTCGAACCAATTCCTTCACGCCGTGATCGGCTGTCATTCGCAAGAAAAGCTTCACTGCTTCCCGTGATTCCCCCAGGCGGAAATGCTGATCCGCGAATTCCCTCGGATCAGATTGCCGACCATCCGCAAGGGATTCCATCCCAGATCTGCCAAGCACTTTCTGCACCAACGTCCCCCAAATGCGCAAATGCGTGCTGCCATGACGGCCGGCTATGCCGCCCTCGTGTGAGGCATCAGACGAGCAATCTGTCTGCAGGCCTCACGTTGCTCGCGCGCTGCTTCGAGTTTTCGAGCAACGAATTGATCAGAACCAGACTGTCACAGCGTCGAGAGCTCGAGGCCCGACGCTGTCAAGCCGGCTGTCAGGTCGCCGCTCTGAGTTCGTCTATTGCCTTGGCTCTGTCCACGGCGCCAAACACCGACGTTCCTGCCACCAGAAGATCCGCTCCCGCTGAAATCGCCGCTCCCGCATTGGAGCGCCCAATGCCTCCATCTATGGCAATGGAGAATGACAGACCTTCGCGCTCCCGATGCTCCGCTAGTTCCTCGATCCGCGCAAGCGACTCAGGCAAAAACTTCTGCCCGCCGAAGCCGGGGAAGACACTCATGATCAGAGCCTGATCCACAAAGGGAAGGAACGCGTAGGACGCCGAAACCGACGTGTCCGGATTGAAGGTGAGCCCCGCTTGGGCATCGAGCTTCTTGATGTCATCAAAGATTTTCGGCGAGCTTCCTATCGTCTCCAAATGAACCGTGATCAGGTCGGAACCAGCCGCCTTGAACCGCTCAAGGTATTTCCAGGGTTCTACTATCATGAGATGGCTGTGAAGCGGTAGCCTAGTAACACGACGCACGGCTTCCACCACTCCCGGACCAAACGAGATATTGGGGACGAATACCCCATCCATGATGTCTAGATGAATCCCGTCGGCCATGGAAATGCTCGCAACCTCATTTGCGAGCCGCAGGAAATCGGCTGCAAGGAGGCTTGGGAAGACCTGTGTCATGACGAGCTCACCACCACGGCCACACTCTCACCTGCGCAAATCCTGAAGCCCGGAGGGGGAAGGATCGACAGCACGGTTCCTTCTTTCTCATCGGATCCCCGCACATATCGTCGGCTGGATACGCCGATTCCTATTCCCTTGAGTACACGAAAGGTCTCCCGCACACCTCGACCCTCGAGAGATGGCATGAGGTAAGCCGTACCGTGAGGAGGACCCGCAACCAGCAGATCCACCTCGGCGCCCAGAAGAAGAGCCGTTCCTTCCCGTGGAGTTGATGCCAGTACCTTCCCCACAACTGTGCGGTGGCTCTCTGCCATGATGATATCACCCGTCCGGAGACCGCGGGTTGTCAGCTTATTGAGCGCCTCACGACATCCCAAGCCTATCATGGCGGGCACGACCACCCGGGCGGGGCCCGCCGAAACCACCAGCCTGACGGGACGCAATGGTTTCCCCATCCGCCCCGCCGTCGGCTCCTGACTGACCACCGTGCCTTTCGGCAGCTCGGGGTCAGGCTCTTCCCGCGCGCGCCTGGGGTCAAACCCATGGTCATTCAGGATCTCTGCCGCGGCCACATAATCCATACCTGTCACGTCGGGGATCTCGGACTCGACACCCTGCTTCACGAGCTTCGGCATGATCACACTATCAAGAAGCAGCGCAGTTGCCCCCGCAAAAAGCCCCGTGATGAGACCATAGGCAGCCAGATAGCGGGCCGCTTTTCGGAGCCACTTCTTCGGACCGACACGCCCTTTGGGGGTACGCCGCTTCGCCCGGCTCGATCGTTTCGTCGGCACGGTCACTCCAGCAACTCCCCGTCCTCCAGACGGAATCCATTGAGCCAATCCCGCGCACAAAGCGGCTTCTTGCCGGGACTTTGGAGCTTCACCAGCAGGAGACATCCTTTGCCACACCCGACTACAAGCCCTTCGGGGCCATCGTCACCCCTCTGCAACCCAAGGAAATGGCCTGATTTCCCTTCCTGGTCACCCACCGGCCACGCCTCCAAGACCTTAATCTGTGTGCCGCGGGCAGTAAACCAAGCGCATGGCCATGGCAGCAGGCCTCTCACCCTTCGATCGAGTGCCAGAGCCTCCTCTGCCCAATCCAATCGCCCATCCTCCTTGCGAAGCCGCCGAGCCTTGCTTGCCACCTCAGTGCCTTGCGGGGAAAGCCGAAGTGTGCCGCACTCCAGCGAGTCGACAATACCCAGCGCCAACTCCGCGCCAAGGCGCGCTAAGCGTTGCTCGAGCTCAGCCGCAGTCTCCCTGTCGCGGATCTCGGTCTCCACGCATCCAGCCATAGCGCCGGTATCTACTCCCGCCCCCACTTTGAATACCACGACGCCGGTCTTCCTGTCGCCGGAAAGGATGGCCCATGGTACGGGGGCCGCACCCCTCCATCGCGGCAGCAAAGACGGGTGAACTCCAAAAAAGCCATACGTGGTCCACGAAAAAACGCGGGGTCGCAAGATCTCCCCAAAGTCGGCCACAAAGGCGACCTCCGCCCCTAATGATTTGAACTGCGCTTCAAACTCAGGGTCGGAAACCCTGGAAGGCTTGAAGACTTTCACATCATGTGCCGCAGCCCACGCTGCCGCGGGAGAGGCGATATGCCGTCGCCCCCGACCAGCCTTCATATCGGGCCTGGCCACCACGCCCACCAGATCATGGTGGCTTGCGTGAAGAGCATCCAGCAGCGGAAGGACAAACTCACCGCCGCCGAGGACAGCTACTTTCACCCATTACCCCGAGATAATTCTCTGAGCTTGTTGAGTTTTCCGGAGAGGAATCGACGCTGCAACCCAGAAATCCGGTCAACGATCAGAACGCCGTTGAGATGATCGATCTCATGTTGAAGCGCGGAAGCAAGAAGATCGGATGCTTTCAATGTTCTCTCGGCGCCGGTCTGGTCTTGATATTTCAGTCTGATATGCGCAGCCCGTTTGACCTTGACCCATATTTCAGGCAGACTCAAACATCCCTCTTCCCTGACCTGTTGACCCCATGCAGCCGTAATCTCGGGGTTGATCAGGACAAGATCCTCTGTGCCGTCTTCCGTACCACGCCTGTCGATAATGGCCACTCTGAGCGCTTCGCCGATCTGATTGGCCGCAAGCCCTAGTCCTTCGGCGTTATGCATGGACTCGAACATCCGGGAAATGAGCTCTGCCACCTCCCGGGAGCCATGATCCACTTGCTTAGCTTTCATCCGCAGCACGGGATCGCCGTAGACTCGTATAGGAAGCGCGCTCATCTTTACTTGCTTACTACCACCTGCACCGAGCTCAACTGGAACTCCGCCTTGACGTTGTCTGCGATCTTCAGCACGACCACATTCTCCTTGACTCCCACCACAGTGCCGAAGAGCCCCCCGGAGGTCAAGACTCGATCGCCCTTTTTCAGCGCCGTGAGCATAGTCTCATGCCTTTTCTGTTCCTGCTGCTTTGGCCTCATGATCAAGAAGTAAAAAATGACCATGATGACGATAAAGGGAAGCATAGTCACCATGAAATTCGGCGCCTGGCCACCCTCTTGTGCAGGACCCGTCATCAACATCCAAATCGGCATATCTCTGTCCTTTCTATGAACTTTTCCGGGAGAAAAGCAGTCCCCGCCGCAGGCGGACTTGTCGATTCGCAGACGTGCGAGGAACTAAACATCCAACGCTCAACATTCAACATCGAACATCGAAGAAAAAGCCCTGCTTCGATGTTTCCGCCAGCCGGCGGATTCTGCATTCATTCTTTCATTCTAGCAATTCGAAATCCCCCTCATCCCCTCTCCCCAGATTCTTCGGTCGTTCCCCTCCCTCAGAATGACAGGCATTCACACATCCACATAGGCATTACCACTGTCATTCTGAGCGACCACAAGGAGCGAAGAATCTCTCCCAGATTCCAGGCGATTCGTGGCACGACACATCCACGTTTAATGCGCAAATAACAGTGGAAGCTCAAGACACGATCAGTCCGCTATGCCCTCCTCGCCCAAGTAGTTCCCAAGAAACTCCTTCTTCCATGGGCCAAACCGGCCTTGCAGAATAGCCGCTCTCGCCTCTTTGACGAGCCTTACAAAAAACGTGACGTTGTGGAGACTCACAAGCCGAGGCCCAAGCAACTCCTTGCAGGCGAACAAATGGCGAAGGTATGCGCGTGAGTAGCTCCGGCACGTCACACAATCACATGCGGGGTCGAGAGGCCGCTCGTCCCTGGCGAACAGCGCATTCTTGACCACGAGTTTGCCCAAAGAAGTATACGCGGTTCCACGCCTTCCGTTCCTCGTGGGTACGACGCAATCGAACATGTCCATGCCTAAAGAGATGGCATCAATAAGGTCCTCAGGCAACCCCATGCCCATGAGATATCGTGGCTTCTCTTCTGGGAGCTCTTCCTCCACAATATCCACGATATCGAATGTCTGCGCCCGTGGCTCACCAACGGCGAGACCGCCCAGGGCCAATCCCGCAAAGGGAAGCGAGCGGATCTTGGCAGCATGCCATCGCCGAAGCTCTGGGTAGACAGATCCCTGCACAATACCAAAAACCACTTGCCCGCTCTTCATGGGAAACGCCGCACAGCGCTCAGCCCATTCCAGGGTCATCGCTGCTGACTGTTTCGCCGTTTCTTGATCGCAGGGAAAAGGGGTGCACTCGTCGAAGGCCATGGCAATGTCACTGCCCAGTGCTCTTTGGATCTCCATGGCCTTCTCAGGCGTAAACCGATGAAGGGATCCGTCCAGATGTGATCGGAACGATGCTCCATCCCTGTCCAGTGTCCTCAGGTCGGCGAGACTCATGAGTTGGTAGCCGCCTGAATCCGTGAGTATAGGCCTATCCCATCCTGTGAAGCGATGGAGACCACCAAGCTCCTCCACAAAGATATGCCCAGGCCTCAGATAGAGGTGATAGGCATTCCCGAGGATGATCTGCGCGCCGGCATGTTTCAGCTCAGACACATCCATGATCCTGACACTGCCCTTGGTCCCCACCGGCATAAAAACAGGGGTCTCGATAGGGCCATGACCCGTCATGAGTACCCCTGCCCGCGCCCTCGACTCCTGATCTTTGGAAAGAAGAGCGAAATGCCCGGGATCTCGGGTCGCCGAATCGTTCTTTTTCATCAGGAAAAAAGGAGAAGCTCTTCGTCGTCCTTCTTGGGTGTCACCTCGCCCAGGATGTGTTTCTTGGCCAGTTCGGTGGCAATTCGCCCCCGAGGAGTTCGCTCGAGAAGCCCCTCCATGATCAAGAATGGTTCGTAGACTTCTTCTATGGTATCCGCCTCCTCGCCTACTGCCACGGCAATGGTATTGAGGCCGACCGGCCTGCCGCCGAACTTCCTGATCAGTGTATCCAATATTCGCTTATCCATCTCGTCCAGACCCAGGATATCCACGTCTTCAAGATGAAGCGCGCGATCGGCCAGTTCCTTGTTTATGGTTCCATCACCTTTGACCTGCGCGAAGTCGCGCACGCGGCGCAGCAACCGGTTGGCGACACGGGGCGTCCTCCTGGAGCGCTTGGCGATTTCCAGAGCTCCATCCGCAGTCACGGGTATTCCCAGGATCCGCGAAGAACGTTTCACGACTTTCGTCAATTCATCGGGCGAGTAGAAATCTAGCCGTTCAACAATACCGAACCGCTCTCGCATGGGCCTGGTGATCATACCCGCACGAGTAGTGGCGCCTACCAGGGTGAACTGCTCAAGGGATATGCGGACCGATCGGGCACTGGGCCCCTTATCGAGCATGATGTCGATCTTGAAATCCTCCATAGCGGGATACAGGTACTCCTCCACCACATGACTCAGGCGGTGAACCTCGTCCACGAAAAGCACATCGCCGGGCCTAAGGTTGGTGAGATGGCCCGCCAAGTCCCCCGGACGCTCGAGAATCGGGCCCGACGTGATCTGGAGGTCTACCTCCATCTCACTGGCGATGATGTAGGCGAGGGTAGTCTTTCCAAGCCCGGGAGGTCCATAGAAGAGCACATGATCCAGCGCCTCTCCACGCTCCTTGGCCGCCTCAATGTAGAGCCCCAGCTTCTCTCTGACCTTCTCCTGGCCGATGAATTCAGAGAGGCGGCTGGGCCGGAGCCCTTCCTCGAACTGAAGATCCTCGTCTGTGGCAAGACCACTGGTCAGTCGGTCGGTCATCCTCTCCGCCCTTTGGTTCCGGCGCCTGTGGAGAGCTTCAGAGCCGCCCTGATCAGATCCTCCACTGACGCATCATGCCCTGCATCGTGTGCTGCCTTCTCCACTGATCGTACGGCCACATTCCTTTGGTATCCAAGGCTGATTAGTGCTTGGATTGCTTCCGCAGTGGAACCCCTCACTGGAGCGATTCCCTCCAGTACGCCGTCGAGCTTGCCGCTCAACTCCATCACGATCCTACCGGAGGTCTTCCGCCCGATGCCGGGCACTTTCGCAAGAAGCCCCGGCTCGCCCCGGATCACCGCCTGGTTGATGCCCTCCACGGAAACACCGGACAGGACAGTACACGCCAGTTTCGGACCCACGCCTGCCACACCCCTGAGAAGGTTAAAAACCCCGCGCTCCTTCTCTGTATGAAACCCAAACAAGGTCATGGAGTCTTCCCGCACAATCAACTCAGTGAGAAGAACGGTCTCTTTCCCCTGCATCATTTTTGCACTTGTGGAGAGGGGAACCGTTATGCGGAAACCAAGCCCGCCGGTTTCCAGAATCACCTGCATGGGCTCGACTTTCAGGGCGATCCCCGTAATACGGTCAATCATCTCAGAATACGCTCCGTTTTCCGCTAGGATACAATGACTGTCGGCAAGATTCCCGGGTCAATGGCATAGCAGTATTCTCCACCGCCAGAGGGCATGGCATGCCATGCCCCTACATCAAATCCGGCCCGCTATACCAAACGCTCCTCTCCATTGCCCCAATTCGCAATCTCCCCCAATCCCCTCCCAGATTCTTCGGTCGCTCCACTCCCTCAGAATGACAGGCATTCACACATCGACATAGGCACTACCACTGTCATTCTGAGCGACCACAAGGAGCGAAGAATCTCTCCTTGCTCCATCATCTCAACGCTGCACGCTCATCGCTGAACGCTATCTTCTTCCCATTCCCCCATTCCCCCAATATAGCAATTCGAAATTCCTCTCATATTCTCCCCAGATTTCAGATTCCAGATTGCCAAATTCTAGATTCTCCTCCCCATTCTTGCTTCGAAGTTCCTCTTCTGGCATCTGCAGAGGGCTACTGCCAGTGCATCGGTGCTGTCCTGCGGGATCTTCTCTTCGCCCAATTTCATCAAGCGCCGAACCATGAACGCAACCTGCTCTTTGCTCGCCGCACCGTTCCCTGTCAAAGCAAGCTTCACCTCTCGGGGAGGGTAGAGATGAACGGAGAGCCCCGCAAGCGCGCCCACAAGGATGGCAACACCGCGTGTCTGGCCCATGATCAGGGCGCTCCGCGCATTCTTTCCGAAGAAGCCGTCCTCCACCGCCATTTCGTCGGGCCGTTCTTCCTTCACCAGCTCCTGGAGTTTGTGAAACAGGATCGCCAAACGAGAAGGCAATGGAGCGCGGGGACTGGTTCGAAACACGCCGTAGTCACGTACGAGTATCTGTCGATCGATCTCCTCAACCAGGCCGTATCCCGTTGCCGCCAGACCCGCGTCTATGCCGAGTACGACAACCGATTCATTACTCGTACTATTCCTGGGCAGCGTCCAGTTCCTCGTCAGGTATATCGAAGTTGGCCCAAATCTTCTGCACATCATCCTGATCTTCAAGATGGTTCATAAGCCTGAGCAGTTGCGAGGTCTCCTTCCCGGATACCGGGACCAGAGTCTTCGGGACCTGCGCTTGCTCCGCCGATTCGAGATCGATACCCGCCGCCTCCAGGGCCTCCTTCACCGATTCGAGATCATGTGCGGAAGTCGTGATCTCGAAAAAATCTCCCTCAATCTCCATATCCTCTGCGCCGGCCTCGAGCACCTGTTCAAGCAGTTCGTCTTCATCTGCCTTGGAAACGTCCACCCGTATGACGCCCTTGAGATCGAACATCCAGGCAACACTGCCTGCCTCGGCCATATTCCCGGCATACTTGTGCGTGATGTGCCGCAGCTCGGCAATAGTACGGTTCTTATTGTCGGAAAGCGTTTCTATAAGAATGGCGACGCCTCCTGGGCCGTAGGCTTCATACGTGGCCTCTTCGTAGGTGACCCCTGGGAGGTCCCCAGTTCCCTTCTTGATGGCGCGTTCGATGTTTTCAGCCGGCATGTTGGAGGCCTTGGCCGTGGCAATGGCCGTGCGCAATCGCGGATTACTGAGGGCATCTCCTCCGCCGATCCGTGCAGCCGTGCTGATCTCTCGGATCACCTTGGTAAAAACCCTCCCACGTTGCGCATCAGCCGCTGCCTTCTTGTGCTTGATGGAAGCCCATTTGGAATGTCCTGACATGGCGCCTATTCCTCGAGAGCGGCTTTGGCCTCGGCGATGACCCTCTCGGATATCTCGCTCGGAACCTCCTCGTAATGACCGAACTCACGGCTATGGGCCGCGCGTCCCTGCGTAATCGACCGCAAATGAGTCGAGTATCGATCCAACTCCGCCAGGGGAACCGTCGCCTTCACCGTCTGATAACCACCGCCCCGTGATTCCACTCCCTGGATCTTGCCTCTCCGCGAGCTCAGATCCCCCATGACGTCACCAAGAAACTCGTCCGGCACCATCACTTCCACGAGATACACTGGCTCAAGAAGCACGGGCTTACATTGCTCCATTCCCTTCTTGAAGCCTATGGAGCCCGCCACCTTGAAAGCGTTCTCCGATGAGTCAACGGAATGGTACGAACCATCATACAAGGTGATCTTCATGCTCACCGCCGGATAGCCGGCGAGTATGCCCGAACGCATCGCCTCCCGTACGCCCTTCTCCACGGCAGGTATGAACTTCCCCGGGACTACGCCGCCCACGATGCCATTCACGAACTCGAACTCTTTGTCACGAGGCAACGGTTCCATTCTTAGCCATACATCACCGTACTGGCCACGCCCACCCGTCTGTTTCTTGTACTTCCCCTGTACCTCGGCACGGCCCTTTATTGTTTCCCGGAACGGTATCTTGGGTCTGGCTTGATCGACCTCCACACCGAATCTGCTCTTGAGACGTCGCACCAGCAGATCGAGGTGCATCTCGCCCATACCCCAGACAACTGTCTGCCGGAGCTCGGCATCCACCACTACACGGAGTGTCGGATCCTCATTCACAAGCCGGTTGAGACCCGAGGAGATCTTATCTTCGTCACCCTTTGTTCGCGCCGTGATTGCAGTGGCGATGACTGGATTGGGGAAATCGAGCCCAGGCAACACAATGTTCTCTCGCTTGTCACATAGCGTATGGCCGGTCTCAGTGGACTTCAATTTGACCAGCGCGCCCATATCACCAGCAATGGCCTTCGGGAGCTCATCCCTCTCCTTGCCGATCAATCCCAGGATCTGGCTGATCCGCTCATTGGTGTTCTGGTTGGCGTTATGGACCTCGCTTCCTGGCTCCAGCGTCCCCGAGAATACCCTGAACAGGAGAAGCTCCCCGAGGTGCCTCTCGTAGAGCTTCTTGAACACCAGTGCGGCCAGTGGACCAGAAGCATCCGGAGCGAGCTCCACCGCCTCGTCCTTTCCTTTGGTGGCTGATACGGCCCCCGCGGTTGCGGGATCAGGAATGCAACCAACCACTGCATCAAGCAGGATCTTCGCTCCCGTTCCCTTTGTTGCGCAGATCACCAGCAGCGGAAAGAGCTCACCTGCCATGGCGGCTTTCCCAAGACCCTCCCGGAGCTTGTTCTCAGGCAGATCATCCTGCTCCATGTACAAGTCGAGAAGCTCTTCGTCGGTCTCCGCCACGCTTTCCACCAATTTTCCCCTATGGCTCTCAACCTCAGCGGTGAGTTCCTCCGGTACGTCGCCCGTGGATCCGTCGGTAAACACCGCCTTCTTGGAGATGATGTCCACCACCCCCTTGAAGGAGCCGGCTGCCCCAATCGGCAACCCAATCGGTACGACATTGGGACCAAACGTGTCACCTACGGAGGAAAGAAGTGCATTGAAATCCGCGTGCTCCTTGTCAGGCTTGTTCACCACGAACAATGCAGGCAGATCAGCCTTTCTCGCCGCTTCCCAGACGCGCTGTGTACCTACTTCGACTCCGCTGGTGGCATCAAGGACCACCGCCACTCCATCCACGACCCTCAGAGCAGAGACCACTTCTCCCACGAGATCAAGATAGCCGGGAGTATCCACCAGATTGATCTTCGATCCCGCATGTTCGAGATGAGCCAATCCCATGCTTATGGTCATCTTCTTGTCGATTTCTTCGGGTTCGTGATCGAGTACGGAAGTGCCTTCGTCCACGCTGCCTCTGCGCGGAGTGGCTCCAGTGAAGTGCAAGAGCGCTTCAATCAGGCTCGTCTTGCCACAACCACCATGCCCGATTACCGCAACATTCCTGATATCTTTGGTCTGATAATCCTTCACACCTAGGTCTCCTTCCTCGAATCCGCTCCTCTAACATAAGCCGGCCTATTCAATACTATGACATAGGTCGGGGATCAGTGCCTTTTCTCCGGGCCTCACACGGGATCAAGAACTCCCCACGTAGAGGTTTTAGGATGGCAATGATATCTAGGAGGGTGCCAGCCCGTCAAGAAGTACCATTCATCCGGGGAGCTACCAATGGCCGCAAGCGTTCTCAGGTGTCAGTGTTCAGTGCCGTCTCTGATGGCGCCGCGCCATCAGATTTTTCAGGGTTGAGAGTACCGCTGGAAGAACAGGCCATATGAGTCATGTGCTCTCAAACAAGGGTTCATGGTTCAGATGACGGAGGAAGGATGTAGGAGAGATTCTTCGCTCCTTGGAGTCGCTCAGAATGACAGTGGTAGTGTGCAGAAGCAGGTCGCACTACGTGTCATTCTGAGAGAGCGAAGCGACCGAAGAATCTGGGTGGGGAGAGGCCAGACTGAAACCTGAAACCCGACACCCCTGAAACCTGTGAACGGCTACCGGCGGCCAAATGGAGCGTGCGGTTCGAGCTGGTACCAGTATGCAACCGAAGAAATCTCATCCTCCAGCGGTTGATACCGCTCGTGGGTACCCCATCCCAACGCCTGGATGGTCACTTTTAGTTGTTCCTTGAACCGAATCGGGTCAAGAACATGCCATCGGTACATGCTGTGCATACGCGGCCTTTCGCTCGCCTCTGTAGCCAGGGGATAGCCGGAGAAGGGCGCCGAGAATGTGGCGCCGAAACACCACGCGCCGCCGAAATAGTCTTCGGCGCCCGTGCCGCAGATCGTGGGATGATCCCGATCGCCATCCAAGAAAAACTTGATCTCACCTTCGCCCCACCATCCATCCGACCGTGGGTTCCACCCGAGCACGGTTCCTACGTACTGTCCCCTGCCTTGGATATTATCGGCAATAATGTGAAGGGGCCTCTCTCGCGAGGTACGGATCCGACGCCCCATGGCATGAAACAATCCCATATTGGGAGGGAGTTTGCCCAGCCCGTAGGTGATCTGATAGAAGAAGTCAGGGATTTCCTCTTCGGCTCGATTCACCACGACTATCCGCGCCCTCTTGGCGAACGGCATAGGCCAGTAGCAGTTCATGCCCGCAGTAGGATTCACGGCCACGGGAAGAGACACCACCGGAGCATACCGCCCATGGGGATTCGCAAAGAAGTCCCCAAGCGGGGCCTCAACCGAAGGATCTTGCTCCCCATCCCAAAGCATCTTCAGATCTATGCTCGGGAGAAACTGCTCGCGTACCGTGAACCAAATATGCTGAATCGAGCCGGCGCTCTCGATTTCGGCCAGTGCCGTCTCCCGGCCGGGCTCCAGAACAATGCAAGGTCGGGCCTTCCACCCTGGTCCAAGATCCTGGGCAGGCCCATTAGGTTGTGGAAGCGCATGCGCCCCTCCACCCAGAGCGCCATCAGGGTTCTCCGCTGAAATGGATCTTGTCTCCCAATCGCTGATCACTGGGAGCATGCCCAGACCTTGTGTAAACAAGTTCATTCCTGTCCTCCGTTGAAGAGGGTTCTCCCGGGTTAACCCGCAGAATCGGCCAATTCCAGCCCCCGATGCAAAGGCGCTAACCCGCACTTTTCACCGGCTTTCGTCGCGAAGCGGTGCAGTTGGCTGTGCCAGCAAGGCTTGCGACCGAGGACCCCGCAGGCGTATCCCCTGTCCCGCGTCTGACGCGGGATCGAGGAGTCCGAAGGAGCGTAACGCAGCAGGCAGGGTCAAATGCAACGCTGCAGTCCCGCGGCGGACGCGGGATGAGAAATGCGGGCTCAGTAGCAATATATGGTGGAGGTTGAGAGGTTGATGGGTTCAAGGTTCAAGGTTCAAGGTTGGCTGGGCCAAGCGTCGCGAATGTGAACCTGACAATCTCACTTCACTTCGCTCTCTTGTACTTCGACGTTCGATGTTGGATGTTCGATGTTGGACGTTCTTCCCCATAGGATTCTACGCAACTTCTCAACCCATCAACCCATCAACCCCCAACAAGAAAACCCTCTCCCCGCACGAGGAGAGGGCCTTCTCTTGTGAGCGTTCAAATCCGCTACTTCCTTCTCGACCTGGAGCTTCTTCCTGAAGACCAGCCTTCACGACTGTGGCTCGACGCGGCTCGCTGGCGGCTCCCATCCGATGGTTGGTAGTACGGCCGCCTCTCCCTGGATCGGCTCTCACCAGAAGGTGACCTCTCATTCGACCGCTGTTGGCCATCCCTCTGTTGTGGCGCTTCCACGCGTTGGCGGTTCCGCTCCTCTGCAGGTTCGGAAGATCGCGTATCCCGTGCTGAGTGCCCCTGGCGGGTCTCTTTGCCTTGCGTTCCGCTCCTTTCCCTGGAAGAAGGGTCCGATGACTGCTGTCTTTCCTCACCCACCTGCCGCTTGTCTGACCGATCAGATCGGGTTTCTCTCTCCACTGGCACCGCACCATCATCTCTCTCTCGATGATCGTAGCGCCGTTCCTTCTCACGGGTCGGTGTTTTGTCGCGAGACTGGAGGCGTTCTCCCTCGTACGTCTTCACGCGATCCTTGCTGATCACTTCGACTCGTTTGCCCGTGGCGCGCTCCACCATCCGCTTCTCAGGAGCCTTGGAGAACTTGACCTTCCCGTCGCGATCCGGTGCGTAGCTCGAGTTCAAGACACGCTTCACACGATGTCCGGCAAACTTGTACTTGTAGATCGAATGCGAGAGAAAACGCCCTGAATCGACGAATACCCACCGGCGATAATGACGGTGGTAATGCTGCCAGTAATGCGGGTACCGGTAATGATACCAGTCAGGCGGCATGGGCGCCCACCCCATATAGCCCGGACCGGTCGTCCAGACCACCCAGGAAGGTCCCCACACATGTCCCGGAACCCAGACCCATCCATGGTAGTCAGTCCACAGCCATCTCCCATAGTGGTACGTCGCATGCCATGGTTCGTATGAGACCCACATCCAGCCCCAATCACTCCATGCCCAATGACCCTGCATATATGGCTGCCAGGACATTGTCACCCGCGGCACCCATACCCTGCCCACATCATGCTCGTAGACCCAGCGACCGTGGCCCGAGAGCTGCCAGTCCCAATCCCAGCCCCAGCCGACATTGATGCTGAAGAATGCTTGTGCCGTGGGAGCCATGGCCACCAGCAGGAGACTAATGAGTACGAGCTTTTTCATGGGAAACCTCCTTGACCGGGAATCCTCTTCTGTTACGATGTCTTTCTCTTCCATCTTTCGACATGTGCAGATCCCGTGCCAAAGGCACTTGACTGGCGCTTTGTCCTCCCGTATCAACCATTTGGGAGACACACGACCACGGTGTCGCAGCGATACTCTCCGAAAAACCGTCCACCATCGGGGACATGTCTGGGGACAATAGGCCCAGTGGGGCAGGCGTCCTCTCCGAGGCGTAGGCTTTACGAGCCGGAGGCCTGCCTGCCATTCCCCGCCATGCGTTGGTTGCGGCATGAGCTGTCATTCTGAGCGCAAGTGAAGAATCTCAAGGCCGTAGGATCTCGGAGAGATTCTTCGCTCATTCCACTCACTCAGAATGACAGCGTTGCGATATATGTGCATCCATGGAAGGACCTGTCCAGCCTTCGCTTTCGCTTCTGGCTCCGTCGGGCTCCGCATCTGTTTATGCTGTCCCCTGTCTACGGTCTACGAGGCCCGTATGGATTGGCTTGATTCCCGCGCGAAGTCGTGGGGAAGACCAAGCCCCTCGCTGTCGACTCTTGACAGCTGAGCGAACGTCCTGTACAATTCAAAATATCTTGAGGTATGCGCTAGCGCTGCATAATCTGCAGCACCGGATGGGTGGCTTCTACTGGGAGGCGGTCATGTGTGCCTATGCACGCGCAATCATCTGTTTTTCTCTCCTTCTTTCCTCCTTGGGTTTTGCTCAAGAGGATTACGAGATTCAGATCGGTTCGTTCGACGTAGATGGTTCAGAAGTCCACTACGTACTTGGCGAGCTCCTGATCAAGCCCACTGCCGATCTTGATGTATCTTCCTTTGTTCCCAACCTTGGCGGCGCTCTTCTTGACTCGATCCCGAGAATAGGGTGGTATCGATTGAGATTCCCTCAGGATGTCGATGTAGTCCCGCTGTGGGATGAATTGAGGGATGATGCCAGGCTTCGTGCGGTTTCCTTGAACCTGGCGTTCCCATTGCTGGAACCCGACATGTCCGAATCCCAGGTACAAGATGCCGAATGCCAAACCCGCGATGAGATCCAATGGCCGCTTACGATCACTGGCGCGGATCAGGCTTGGCGTAAAGTGCCACGGGGAACCAACGTATTGATCGCAATCCTCGACACAGGCTGCGACACTGATCACCCCGAGTATGCCCGGTGTTCGAGGATTGAGTATGGCTATGATTGGACTGACGCACCCAGCTACCTTGGCTGGCCTGAGGATTATCACGGTCATGGCACTCGCCGCTTGGGTGAGATTGCAGCGCCCAATGGCAACGGTGAGATTGCCGGCATTAACCAGAACTGCCGAGTTAGGGTCGAGAAGGTGTTCAATGACGATCCGTATGAGCCGAAATGGATTATCTCGGCAGTAGCGTGGGCTTTGGAGGATGTGGTTTTCAACCGTGGTGCCCGCGTAGTCAACTGCAGTTTCGGTGGCGCCCTGCCTCAGACAAGCGGCTTCCCCTTGCTCCGGGACGCATTCATGGATGTGAACAACAACTCGCCCGGCACCGTTATCCTCTGTTCTTCGGGCAACACCGGAGATGACAGGGTAATCGTGGATTATATAGCCTTTCCGGCAGCATGGTCCTGCTCATTGGAATGTGTCATCGCGGTGGGTGCAAGCACGCAATTGGACAGTGTGTTCCGCCCAACGGAGTGGAGACCAGGA